>NZ_JAHHZF010000001.1:0-316805 GCF_018729455.1 Prosthecodimorpha staleyi
ACGACTGCCTCCTCTCGAAGGCAACCTTGAATCACGGGAGGTCGAAGAACGGAATCCTATTTGTCAACAGGTCCTAGATTACCGATATTCTGCGCTATGAGCTCAGTAGGCAGCTTCGTTGCGCAAATGTTCTGACTTCTCTATATAGCAACGAAGACGGTGACTTCCACACAGGCGATTGGTTCACCATCATTTTCGCTAGTGCGAGGGGCGAATGGAGCATGTGTTTGTAGCCGATACGAATCTCTTCTTCGAGTGCAAGCGCTTAGAAGAGCTTCCCTGGTCCGACCTCGCCGTGGACCCGGTTGTTATCGCATTGACCAAACCGGTTTTGGCAGAGATCGACAAGCACAAGAAGAGCGGCGGCAGAACGCGCAAGCGGGCGATCGAGATTTCGGGGCGCATACGTGGAATGCTTGCGGCCCTTCCGCCGGAAGTCGTTATCCAGGAAGCCGGGCCGCGTGTCGTCCTCCGGCTCATGCCCATCGTCCAGCCCGCTCCCGAACTCGCCAGCTCACTTGACTACGGCATCAACGACGACCGGATCGTCGGGACTGTCGCCACCATTTCGAAGGATGAAACGTTCGCCTCCGTCACAATGCTGACAGATGATAGCGTCGCGGCGTCCACTGCGCAGGGTCTCGGCGTTTCCTTCTTTCTGATCCCGGAGAGTTGGAAGCGACCGCCGGAAGAGACGACCGAAGCGAAGCGAATCAAGGAACTGGAAAAAGATATCTCGATCTACAGAGCGCAGGAGCCTGTCATTAGCATCGCGAACGTCTCAGGCGATGCAACAGCGGCTAATGTGGTCCGTCGGGTCGCGTTGGCACTTGAGCCGCCCGAAATTGACCGACTGATCGACAAACTGAAAGCGCGTCACCCTCCGATGGAGGATTTTTCTGCTCCGGAAGCCGAGGTTCAGGCCGATGGAACCGAAATTTCCTACGAAGCGCCGGACGCTGAAGCGATCGGGAAATACTCGTCCGAAGCCTACCCGAAATGGATCGACGCGTGCCGCTCAATCTTTGAATCGCTGCACAAGGGCCGCATCGAGCCCGAGACCGAAGTGGCGCTAACATTTGGTGTTGCCAACGGCGGAACTCGACCGGCATCAAGGATGCGCGTGTCGTTTGAGGCTATCGGCAACATCCATTTGAGCCGTGACGCACATGATCCAGACGATGACGAGGATCAGAATGACGACGACGGGCAACCAGCGCTCCCCCCGATTCCCAGGCTGCCCGCACCTCCTGTTCCGCCAGCGATTCGACGCATCGTGAAGCGACCGCCTACTGCGTCGAAAGGCGTTGATATCGCTACACTGAGAATGCCCGGCAGTGGTCTGAGGATATCCGAACTGGAGAAGGCGTCGCGCGGAGTGATGAGCGGTCTCGGTCCCCAATTGGCGGCAATGCGTAGCGCGCAGTCGATGTTCGACAACCTTCACAGTAGAGGAGCGCTCGCAGACCTAACGCGTGGCATAGGGCCAATGTCGGACATGCTGAGAATGGCAGAGGAGCATGACCGCCTGCGCAGATCGCTTATTCAAACCACCGATATTGCTAAGCCAACATATATCGATGTCCCTGCTATCCGGATGCCGTTGATGCCAGAGAAGCATAATCCTGAGGGGTTCTACTACGACCGGTGGCCGAAGGGGAAACCCACCAAACGCGGCGCTCTGACCTGCGATCTGTTCCGTCATCAGCGCGGTGAGGAGTTTTTCGAGGTCGACGTATTGTTTCCTGACGATGGAGACGTCACTGGCGCAGTGCGGTGTACGGTCGAAGCCGAAAACCTCACTAAACCGGTGGAGCTTCTGATACCTGTCAGCCGAAAGGTTGAAGCCTACAATCTCGTGGTGATCGCGGATGAGATGGTCGAACGCTGCGGCCGCTAGATCGCCCCTTATCTTGCTCGCTCGCTACTGAAGTGGCAGCTTCTGGGGAACGTCTTTAGGACTTGAGTGTCCGCATATAAGGTCGAAAGTTGCCGTTCGCTGTCCCTCAACGACTTGCCGAGGTTTTCCATCCTTAGTGAAAGCCTGCGAGAACACGGTCTTAGGTGGCAAAGGGGGAGGCGTTGGCAGGGCTCAAAGATATCATCGGCAGCATACTCGCCGAATTGAAAGCTATACAGGCTGCGCAAGACTTTCCCGGCCCAAATCACGGCTTCCCTGGCCTAATTGATGCGGGTGAGCACGGCTCGCTGCTCGTGAACGAAAACATTGAGCGTTCAATTACCGAGCTATCGACGTTGCTCCTTGAGAACGACACCGCCGCGACCCGTCAGTTTTCCAATGCCGAATGGCGAGCGCTGGTTCGGAAGTCGCTCGGGCCGCCTTTGGCGTCGATTGACCTGGACGATCCCCTTGCAGTTGACATCGTGAGGAAGGAGTTGCGAAGGGCACTGGATCAGGCCAGGTCGAAAAATGGGAACCAGGAATATGCAGTAGGCTGCACATTGTTTGAAAGTAAGGATGACATCGATCCCATCCGCGTCGGCCCTGTTGTAATTGAGGCTCGTCACCAGTGGCTGGACCGCATGGTGGCAGAGCAGAAGATCGGCAAGGTTATGGCCAAAAGGATCAGGAGAAAGTGGGCGGGAGGCAAGCTCGCCAAGCGGAAAAATGCCGTTGACCAGATCAGGGAGAAGGATGTTCTAGCTATCGTCGGGGCATGCCCATTCGTGTGTAGTGTAAAGACTAGGGGGCTTCCCCCTGAATCCGGAAAGCATAAGGCGATCATTGCGGCGCGAATGGCATTAGCGGTTGTCGCCCTTGCTTGGGACAAACCCTCTTCGGCTCTTGACGGGTTTCGACTCCTTATCGACCGGAACCTCCGGCAGCTTCGTATTCTGACATTTGAACCGGGCAAGATCACGCTCGCTGGCTCAAAGCTCTCGCATCTGCCATCGGGGTACACCTTCAAGCCCGGTGAATGGCAAGTCCAAGCCAAGAGACTGGCCCCGTTGTTCGCTGCTGCAGGTGAAGTGTTGGATTTCGTTACCCACGCGACAGGGCAGGTTTCTCGGCCCGCTCTGAACAATGTGCTCATGCAGGCGCTACTCTGGTTTCACGAAGCATGCCGTGAAGCGGTCGATGCAATGGCAGTCGTCAAATTTGTCGCAGTACTGGATGGGCTGGCCTGCGGCAACGGTGAGTCGGAGATTCGAGCGCTGCTGACTGCGCGAGTGGGGTGGAGTGAAAACGATAGCATCTACAAGAACGGGGGACTCACAATGAAGCAAGCCGTCGCCCGGCTGTACGGTGAAGGGCGCAGCCGAACCGTCCATGGAACCAGCGAACGGTTGTCACAGGACTGGTCGGAAATGCGCGGGCTGGCAGAAGCCCTTTCGCGGCTGGCGTTGCTAGGCTGCCTCAACTGGTTCGAAAAGAACGCGTCAGGCGATGACCCGGCGCAGTTGAGGGTACGTTAAACAGTGGCAACCTCCTGTAAGGCAGCGCCAGCAACGATATCTGCCTTCCAGCCACGCAGACCAGAACTTTCGTGGGTACTCCTTTCATCCCAAGCCTGACTGCTGATCGAAATGAGCGGGCTGTAGCGCAGAAACGGCGGCGTTCGGCGGTTCGCTATGCCACTTGGTGATGCGGCATTTGGCGGCAATATCGCGCTATGGAGGGCAATCGGCGGTGTTTGGCGGACGGGGTGGGATTCGAACCCACGGTAGGCTTGCACCTACGGCGGTTTTCAAGACCGCTGCCTTAAACCACTCGGCCACCCGTCCGGCGCGGGGATCAATGCGCAGGAATCGGGGGATTGGCAAGGGGTGGTGCGCGATCGGGCCGGCGTTCGGGCGATCGGGGCGGGGGCGGTCCGCCGGGCGAGGGTGCCCGACGGACCGGCCTGACCGGTGGGCCTGCGATCAGCAGGTCTTTTCGCCCGCAGGGCAGGGGGCGCGGCGTCCGCCGCCCTGGCCGGGACCGGGAGACGCCTCGCCCTGTCCCTGGTTGCCTCGGACCTGGCCGCCACCGCCGGAACCGGGCTGGCCGCCGCCGGGCGCGCCCTGTCCGGCATTCGGACGTGGGCCGGGCGCGGTCTGATCCAGGCGCTGTCCGCCGCCGCGCGGCTGGTTCTGGTCGTTGCCGCGCTGCTCGAAGCGGCGCGGATCCATGTCCTGGCGACCGGCGCCGCCCTGGCCCTGACCGCCCGGACGGCGCATCTCGCCCTGGCCCGGCTGACCGTCGCCGGCGCCCGGCGTGCCGCGGCCGCCGCCTGGCTGACCGCCCGCACCCGGCACCGTGGCCGGACCCTGACCTGAACCCTGGCCCTGACCGGCGCCCCGACCCTGGCTGGTGCCCTGGCCGCCCGGACCGCGGATCTCGCCCTGGCCGGCCGGCTTGCCGCCGCCGGGCTGGCCGCCCGCACCGGGCATCGTGGCCGGACCCTGACCTGAACCCTGGCCCTGGCCGGCGCCCTGGCCACCCTGACCGCGGGTCTCGCCCTGACCGGCCGGCCTGCCGCCGCCGGGCTGACCGCCCGCACCCGGGATCGTGGCAGGACCCTGACCGGAACCCGGACCCTGACCGGAACCCTGGCCGCCCGGACCACGGGTCTCGCCCTGGCCGGCCGGCTTGCCGCCGCCGGGCTGACCGCCCGCACCGGGCATCGTGGCCGGCCCCTGACCTGAACCCTGACCCTGGCCGGTGCCCTGGCCGCTCGGACCGCGGGTCTCGCCCTGGCCGGCCGGCTTGCCGCCGCCGGGCTGACCGCCGGCGCCCGGAATGGTGGCCGGTCCCTGACCTGAACCCTGTCCCTGCCCGGAACCCTGGCCCTGCCCGGAACCCTGCCCCTGGCCGGAGCCCTGGCCCCGTCCGGGCAGCGGGCCTGGCCCCTGTCCAGCACCCTGGCCTTGACCGAAGCTCGGCTGGCCGCCGGGGATGCGGTTGTCGCCCGGGCCGGGGACCTTGCCGCCGCCCGGCGGGACGATACCCGGATTGCCGTTCGGCTGTCCGGAGCCGGCACCACCCTGGCCCTGGTTGCCCTGACCCTGGCCGCCCTGACCTTGGCCCTGGCCGCGCCGTTCGCCGTCGCCGCGGCCGGGGCGCCTTTCGCCGCGGCCCTCGTCGAAGGTGCGGACCTTGATCTTGGTTTCGTCGACGTCGCCCTTCACGCGTCCGGAGCGGACGCCGTCCAGGATGATGCGCAGGTCCTCGTCACGGCGCGCGCCATCGCGGTCGCGCCGGAACCGGTCGCCGATCTCGCGTTCGCGATCGCCTTCGAAGCGGACATGGCCGTCGCGGGTGGCGCGATAGAACTGCTCGCGCACGATCGGGGTGTCGATCTTGATGCGTCCGGAGCGGACGCCTTCGATCAGCCGCTGTGTGGCGACCGGGCTCGGACCGCCTTCGCGGGCCCGCACGCGCTCGTAGCGGATGACGACACCGCCGGGCGTGCGGTCGCGGAAGCCGATCGGCCGGCCGTCCCGGCCGATCGCGACCTTGAACACCACCGGCCGCGGCTTGACCACCACGCGCGGATAGCGGCGCTGGATGGCGCCGAGATCGATGAAAGCATTGCGCGGACGTCCGGCGACGGGCTGCCCGTTGAAGCGGGTGACCGACCAGATCTGGCGCACCATCGGGCCGCCGCGGATCACATACTGGGAGGCGAGTGCGCTCTGCGCCACGAAGGCATCGGCCTGGGCGACGCTCCAATAATCCTCGTCGTCCTGGTAGGCTTCGTTCTCCGGGCCGAGCGGTGCCCAGCCGACATAGCCCTCGCCCTGCCGCCAACTGACCCAGGCCGGCCCCCATTCGGTCCCGGGGACCCAGAACCAGCCCCAGTTCGGGTCGTAGGCCCAGCGGCCGTAGTGGAAGACGATATCGCCCCAGTCGGAGGATGCCTCGAAATACCAGCCCCATTCCGGGGTCAGGGTCCAGCGGCCGTCCTCGTAGGGACGCCAATACTCGTCGACATCGGCCGGCGACCAGATCTGTCCATATTGCGGGTGATAGGCCCAGTAGCCGTAGGGCTGGAGTTCGTTGAAGAAGGCCGGCGCCTGGAAATCGCCCTGCGCGCGGGCCGCGCCGGAACCCAAGAGCGGCAGAGGCGCGTCGAGAAGCGATGACGCGATCGGCGACGCGACGGTCAGGACCGTCGCCACGGCGCCCGTCAGGGCGGCTTTCAAGATGGACATCCAATTCCTCCAATCGCCGGATGCCGTCGAGGTGGCACCCGGTCTTCTTTTTCGCGGTCGGTCCGCTGGCCCGAAAGGCCCGGCCGGCGCCGAGCTGACACAACCGTGACAGTCGCGCGAGCCGGTTTGGGGGCGACAGCACGGCGGATCCGCGGCACGGGGGCGGCATTCGGGCGGCCTCGGGATGAACGGCCGCTGAACGGATCCGGTTCCCGAAATTGCGGAGGGGCCGCGGGCTTGCACAAGCCGGTGCACCGGGTTCACCTTCGGGAAAGGGGGCTGCAGCCGGAAGGAGGGGGCTCCATGACGCAGGATCCGATCAGAACCGTCCGTGTTCGGCCGCTCGCCGATCTCGGCGACCGTCTCGGCAACCCGCACGACCAGGCACTCGCCGACATGGCGGAGGCGATCGACGTGGCGACGCATGACAGGCACGACTGCAAGCGCGCCTTCGTGGGTCCGCCGCAGCTCCCGCCCGGCGCGGAGCGTCCGCTGCAGTTCCGATATCTCAACCCGACCGGCGCCCTGGCGGCGTCCCTCGGCATCGGCGCCGAGACGCTCGCCCATCTCGGCTACGCCGACGCCGCCGGCCGGCCCGATGTCGTCATGAGCGCCGTCTTCACCATGCAGCTCGGCCCGCATACCATATGGGGAAATGCGGAGACGGGCCGTTTCGTGGACGTAACGAACCCCTGGCGCGTATACCGATGAGCGAACCGGCCGGCTCGTTGTCGGCGGAAGCAGGCCGCCCCTGGGAAATCCAGGCAGGATTTCCGCCCGAGACCCGACTTTTCGCAAGGCAGGCAGGCCGGGACTCCCGTCAAGTCGCGGATTGGTGACTTCGCGGGCCGGATGCGATCCGGTATAGCGCGGTCGAGGGGGAGGGCGGCCACGGTGGGAAGCGCCGGCCGGGCGCCCCCACGGGAGCGGGTGCGAGAGCGCCGGGGAGCGGGAGAGTAAGCGTCCATGTCGTCCAGCGTGCCGCTCGCCGTTGCCTTCGGGGGCGGCCTGATCTCCTTCATCTCGCCCTGCGTGCTGCCTCTGGTGCCGCCTTATCTCGCCTATATGGCCGGCGTCACGATCGACGAATATCAGGGCGCGGCGGCGGAGAGTGCGGCGCGGCGCCGGGTGGTGCTGGCCTCGGCGGCCTTCGTCGCCGGCTTCACCACCGTGTTCGTCGTCCTCGGCGTCAGCATCTCCGCGCTCGGCCAATTTGTGCGCAACTACCTCGACCTGCTCGGACCTCTTGCCGGCATCGCCATCATCCTGATGGGGTTGCATTTTCTGGGTGTGTTTCGGATTCCGCTGCTGTACCGCGAGGCACGGGTGGAGATGAAGCGCCGGCCGGCCGGCGCCTTCGGGGCCTTCCTGATGGGGCTGGCCTTCGCATTCGGCTGGACGCCGTGCATCGGGCCGGTGCTGTCGGCGATCCTGGCTGTGGCCGGCAGCCGCGACACGATCGGCGAGGGGGCCGCCCTGCTGGCAGTCTATTCGCTCGGCCTCGGCCTGCCGTTCCTGGCCGCGGCCTTCTTCGCCGGCCCGTTCCTGGCCCTGATGAAGGGCATCCGCGCCCGGCTCGGCTGGGTCGAAAAGGGGATGGGCGTCCTCCTGGTCGCCGCCGGCATCGCCTTCTTGACCGGCGGCATGCAACGCATGGCCTTCTGGCTGATCGAGACCTTCCCGGCGCTGTCGACGATCGGGTGACCGGGCCGGCTGGCCGGGGCGGCTGATCGGGCCGGCGGGACTATCCGGCTCGGCCGGGGTCGGGTAGAACCGGGCTCGCTGGCTTATGCGAACCGGGAGCGGCGGCAATGGATCTCTCTCTACTCGGCGACAGCCTCAGCGGGCTCGTTCCCTTCCTGATCTATGTCGGCCTGTCGCTGGGCATGATCCTGGTCTATGTCGCGGTCTACACGCTCGCCACCGCCCATGACGAACTGGCCCTGATCCGCGCCGACAATGTCGCCGCGGCGGTCGCCTTCGGCGGTTCCATGCTCGGCTTTGCGCTGCCGCTCGCCTCGGCTGCCATGCATACCCGTGCGCTGGCCGAGTTCCTGCTCTGGGGCGCGATCGCCATCGTGGTTCAGGTTCTGGTCTATTACTTCTTCCGCCTGATCATGTTGCGCGACGTGAGCCGGCGCATCGAGCAGGGACAGCTCGCCGCGGGCCTTCTGCTCGGCTCCGCCTCGCTGACCGGCGGCATCGTCAACGCCGCCGCGATGGCGACCTGAGCGATGGCCGGCAGCGCAGGCCCGGCCGGCCGCGGCCTCGACCACCTGGTCCTCGCCGTGAAGGATCTGGAAGCCGCCGCGGCCGCCTATGGCCGGCTCGGCTTCACCGTGACGCCGCGCGCCCAGCATCCCTGGGGCACGGCCAACCATCTGGTCCAGCTCGGCGGCTCGTTCCTGGAAGTCCTCGGCATCGACCGCCCGGAGCTGATCCGGCCAGCGGAGCCCGGCGGCTTCTCGTTCGGCGCCTTCAACCGCGATTTCCTCGCCCGGCGCGAGGGCTTCTCGATGCTGGTGCTCGATTCGCGCGATGCCGACGCGGATATCGCCGATTTCGCCCGCAGGGGTCTGCCGACCTTTCCGCGCTTCGATTTCGAGCGTGTCGCGCGCGGACCGGACGGCAGCGAACGCAAGGTCGCCTTCTCGCTCGCCTTCACGCGGATCGGCGCCGGCGGCGAGGCCGGCTTCTTCACCTGCGCGCAGCACTATCCGGAGAATTTCTGGAAATCGGACTTCCAGCACCACGCCAACACGGCCGTCGATATCGCGGCCGTCACCCTTGTGGCGCCCGATCCGATGGCGCTGCAGTCGCGCCTGGCGGCCTATGCCGGCTCCGACCGGGTGCGCATCACCGGACACGGCATCGCGGTCGAGACCGCACGCGGGACGATCGAGGCGGTCACGCCGCACGGCGCACGACTGATCTACGGGCTCAACTCCGATCCTGCCGGCGGTGACGAGCCCCGCTTCGCCGGCTTCCGCATCGCGGTCGCCGATCCGGCCGCCGCCGAGCGCGCCCTCAGCCAGGGCGGGCTCCCGGCGGAGCCGATCGCCGGCCGGCTGGTCGTCCCGCCCAGCACGCTGTTCGGCACGGCTCTCGCCTTCGAGGCGCGGTGAGGGCCATGGGGCCCGATCCGCGCACCGAGTTGTGCTAGACTGAGACGTCAGACGGCTGGAGAGCCGAAACACGGTTCGTTCGGAGGCAACGCGTCATGGCCGAGTCACCACCGCATGTACCTGCTCCATCACGATCCGAAGCCAAGGCGGAGTCGCGCAAGCGCGATCTCGAGACCTTGCGGTCAGGCGGCAGATCGGCTGATGAAATCAATGCCGCCAATGGCGTTCTGGCGCGGGTCGCGCCGAACCGCATTCGGATCGTTGCCGTGCGAAGACTGGCATCCGAACCGGGCATGAAGTGAGCCAGGGCGACTTTCTGAGCGGCGCCGAGATCGCTCGAATTCTGGCAGGCTTCGGCGACGAGGACGTGGTTATCGTCGGCGGTCAAGCCGCCTTCATTTGGAGCCGTCACTACGCCCTCGATCCTGATGGGTTGATCGTCAGCCGTGATTTGGATTTCGTCCACACCGGGAGGGCCGCGGAGCGTCTGGCGGCGAGTTTCTACGCGCCGCCACCGGTGTTTCCGACGGCCGACGATGCGACGCCCAACTCCAGCGTGGTGACGATCGAACTCGGCGGGCGGGCGGTCACGATCGATTTCCTGACCGGCATCGCCGGTGTCGAGACCGGGTCCTTGATGCGAAATGCCGTCCGTCTCGAAGCGACGCTGGAGTTCGGCGCCACGATCGAGGTGACGGTGATGCACCCGCTCCATCTTCTGGCGAGCCGCCTCGCCAACATCAATCAACTGCGCCGGCATGACGAGCGGACCGTGGACCAGGCGAGGGTCAGCATCGATGTCTTGCGGCGCTTCGTGGGCGAAATGGTCGAGCTCGGATTGCTGACGGAAGCGATGTGGACGTTGCGTGAGCTTGAATTCGTCATTCGCGACAGGCATGCCGGGCGCGCAAGTCACAGGCGTTTCGGCGATCGTCTCAACATCGTGGCAGTCCTCGCGGCCTTTCTGGATGATGCGGCCTTCGATCAGCGCTGGCGCGAAGGCAGCCTCCGTCCCACCTATCGACGCAGCCTCACCCGCCTGGAACGAAAGTTGGGAAACCGATAGCGGTCGGCGCCGTCCGCAGCCTCCCGCGTTGCCCCGGCGGGCGGTTCCGGCTAAATCCTCGGCCTCCAGAAGGAGCGCTCCGCATGAATCCGAATTCCGAAGTCGCCGTCGGCCCCGTCCGCTTCGGCAACCGCCTGCCGCTCGCCCTGATCGCCGGCCCGTGCCAGATGGAGAGCCGCGAGCATGCGCTCGAGATGGCCTCGGCGCTGAAGGAGATCGCCGGGCGGCTCGGCATCGGCCTCGTCTACAAGACCTCCTTCGACAAGGCCAACCGCACCAGCCTCAACGCGCAGCGCGGCATGGGGCTCGCGGCGGCCATGCCGGTCTTCGCCGAGATCAAGGAGCGCCTCGGCCTGCCGACGCTGACCGATGTCCATGACGCCGAGCAGTGCGCGCCGGTCGCCGAGGTGGTCGACATCCTGCAGATTCCGGCCTTCCTGTGCCGCCAGACCGATCTGCTCATCGCGGCGGCCCGGACCGGCCGCGTGGTCAATGTCAAGAAGGGCCAGTTCCTGGCGCCCTGGGACATGAAGAACGTCGCCGCCAAGCTGATCGGCGCCGGCAACCCCAACGTGATGCTGACCGAGCGCGGCGCCAGCTTCGGCTACAACACGCTCGTCTCCGACATGCGCGCGCTGCCAATCATGGCCGAGACCGGCGCGCCGGTGATCTTCGACGCGACCCATTCGGTGCAGCAGCCGGGCGGGCAGGGCACCTCCTCGGGCGGCGACCGGCGCATGGTGCCGGTGCTGGCCCGCGCCGCGGTGGCGGTCGGCGTCGCCGGCGTGTTCATCGAGACCCACCAGGACCCGGACCGCGCACCCTCCGACGGCCCCAACATGGTACGGCTCGACGAGATGGAGGCGCTCCTCGCCGAACTGATCGCCTTCGACCGTCTGGCCAAGCAGAGGCCGGCCGCCGCCTGATCCGGGTGAACCCTGACGGCGCCGTCATCGAAGCCGAATCGGGGCGCGCCATGATCTGGCGCAACGCTCCGACGGAATGCCGGGTCCAGTCTCCGCTCCGTCGAAGGGCCGCGATGGTCGACGGCCCGGTTCGGAGAACGGGACATGAGACCCGCCGTATTGATCTGGATCATGCTCGCGACAGTGCTCGCCGGTACCGGCGTGACCATCGTGATCCTGATGCCGGAACTGCAGCACTCCCTCAACAAGGCGATCCCGATCGCGGCCCTGGCCGGCGTCGTGCTGGCCATTCCGCTGTCGATCGGCGTTGCGGCGAAGATCCGCGGCGGCGCGAAGCTCGGCTGAGCGTCGAATGCACGGCACGACCGGCGCGGGCGGCGCCGGGCTCGTGCCATACCCTCAGCCTCACGGGGCCATCGCCGACTTGGCCTGCTGCCAGATCGCCTCCATCTCGTCGAGGCTCGCCTGTGCCGGGCTTGAGCCGCGCGCCGCCAGCACCGCCTCGATATGGGCGAAGCGACGGCGGAACTTCTCGTTGGTGACGCGCAGCGCGGCCTCCGGATCGAGCTTCAGATGGCGCGCGAGATTGGCGACGGCGAACAGCACGTCGCCAAGTTCGGCCTCGGTGGCGGCGGCATCGCGCGGCGTGCGGTCGATCTCCGCCTCGATCTCGTCGAGTTCTTCGCGGATTTTCGCGATCACCGCCTTCGGATCGTTCCAGTCGAAGCCGACCGTGCCGGCCTTGTCCTGAAGCTTCACCGCCCGGACCAGCCCGGGCATTCCCGCCGGCACGTCGTCGAGCAGGCTCGGCGCCGTCTCGGTGAGGCCACGTGCTGCGCGGCGGGCCGCCTTCATGACCTTTTCCTCGGCCTTGATCCGGTTCCAGGCGCCCTTGGCCATGCCGGCCGAGCGCGCCGTCTCGTCGCCGAAGACATGCGGATGGCGGCGGATCATCTTGGCTGTGATCGCCTCGACGACCGCGCCGAAATCGAACGTGCCGACCTCCTCGGCCATGCGCGCGTGGTAGACCACCTGCAGCAGGAGGTCGCCCAATTCCTCGCGCAGGTCGTCGGGATCGCCGCGCTCGATGGCGTCCGCCACCTCGAAGGCCTCCTCGACCGTAAAGGGCGCGATCGAGCGGAAATCCTGCTCGACATCCCACGGACAGCCCGTCTCGGGGTGGCGCAGCGCGGCCATGATCTCGATCAGCCGGGCAATGTCGCGGGACGGGGTCATGGCAGTCTCCGATCGGCGGTCGCGGTGCGGGCGGAGGGACGCTCGACCGACCTGTTCAGGTCGCGACGGACCGCCTCGGGTCGTCGGCATCGTCTTCCGAAAGCGGGCGACCGCCGGACCGACGCGACGTTGTCCCGATGCCTCAATGGCGCGACGGCGGGGCGAACGCAAGCGGGCCGACCGTATCGAGTCCCTTCGGATTGCGCGGCCGAATCGCGACCCGGTCCGGCTGCCGGGACTTCAGTAACGGTCGAGCTCGTTCAGGCGCCGGTCGTAGGCGTTGAGGACGCAGTTGGCGTCGCAGCCGCAGCCGTTGCGCTGGTCGAGCCAGGCGCGCTGGTCATCGCGCAGCCGAACGGCCCGGCTGGCCGGCAGACGGTTCATCAAAAGCCGGTAGACCTGACTCATCTGATCGTCCTGCGCGGAGATCTGCGGCGTGTCGCAAATCACGATCTCCGGACAGGTTCGCGAAGCGTAGTAGGGCCGGCAATCGAACCCGGCCGCCGAGGCCGCAACCGTGCCGGCCGCGAGCAGAAGGAGGGTGGTGGCGACGAGGCGCATGGCGATCTCTCTTTGGCGGCCGTCGGGGAGACGGCCGGCATCCTGCCACAGCGGCAGGGGATCGGGGAGATGCCCTTGGGACACGGTCGCGGTCGAAACGGTTTCGTCAGCCGCGCACGCCCCGTCGACGATCCGCTCGGCTCGCGCCATAGTGCGCCCGACAGAACGGTACCGCGCCGGCTCCCCCGGAGCCGATGGGGTGCCGGCAGGAACGAGACTGGGAACCGGCCCGATGGACGAAATGCAGGAGGGCTGGCTCAGGGTCGACGCGCGAATCGCGATCCACGAAAACGAGATCGCCGAAAGCTTCATGCGTGCCTCCGGGCCGGGCGGGCAGAACGTCAACAAGGTCTCCACGGCGGTGGAACTGCGCTTCGATGCGGTCCGCTCGCCCAACCTGCCGGAGCCGGTGCGCGATCGGCTGCTGCGGCTTGCGGGCCGGCGGCTGACGCAGGACGGCATCCTGATTATCCGGGCCGACCGGTTCCGGACCCAGGAGCGCAACCGCCAGGACGCGCGCGAGCGGCTCGTGGCGCTGATCGCCCAGGCCGCCGCGCCGCCGCCGCCGCCGCGCCGGCCGACCAAGCCGACCAAGGGATCGCAGGAGCGCCGGATCGCGGCCAAGAAGCGCCGTAGCGTGATCAAGTCGGATCGCGGCCGGACGGATCACGACTGAGCGGCGGACCGGGCAGGAGTGGTGGCGGATCCACCCTCGGACCCGACAGGGCTTTCAAAAGGGCGGCGGAACGGCGGCCGGGCAGGGGCGACACGGCGCCGGGGCTGACGCCATGTGGGTGGGCGATCAATCTATCGGGCGTCGATGCCGGGTTCGGCGCGATCCTCGTGGTCATGGCCCGCGTCGTCGGCCGGATCGGCCGCGGCGACCAGGAACGGCATCGACATCCGGCTTTCCGGGCAGGCGCGGCCGATCGGTGTCCAGGAGGTGACGTTCGTGGCCATTTCGCAGCGCATCAGGCCGACCGGCAGGCAAATGGTCGTGCCGAGCGCGTAGTCCTGGCCGCGGGCGCGGCAGGTGCAGTCGGCCCGCGCCGGGGGCGCGGCGCCCAGAAGGGCGCTGGACAGGACCAAGACCCGCAGGACGGCAGTGCCCAGGACAGCGCCGTTCCGAGCCGCGCCAATGGCCAACCGCGCCGGCGGGCGGGCCGGATCGCGAATAGGCCGGAAGGGGCGGGCCGACGACATCGCGGCAGCATAGCACCGTGACGCGCGCCCGGTGAACGACGATCGCGTGAACGGCGTCTGTGGGCGCCGCCTCAATGATGGGCCGATTCGGGCCCCTCGTCGGTATAGTCGGGCAGGTCGCGGTCGAAACCCTTGGCGGCCTCGCGGCGCGTGTCGACCCAGGTGTTGCGCGTCGCCGTGACCCGGTCCGGCTCATCGAGCGTGGCGACCGTCACGTCGATCCGGCGATCGTCGTCGATGTGGAAGAACAGCTGCGAGCCGCATTGCGGACAGAACAGGCGCTTGGCGGTCGGGCTCGACCGGTAGGACGCCGGCTCGCCCATCACGAGTTCGAAATCCCGCAAGTCCACCGTCGCCCAGGTCACGAACAGTGCCCCCGACGAGCGCTGGCACAAGCTGCAATGGCAATGCACCACGTCGCGCGGCAGGCCCTTCAGCCGGTAGCGGATCGCCCCGCACAGGCAGCCGCCCTCATGCGGGTCCTCGTCACTGGTCGTCTCGCTCATGGTGCCCCCATGCTGAGTTCAACCCAAACCGGAACATGGTCGGACGGCTTCTCCCAGCCGCGCACATGCCGGTCGATGCCGACGGCCGTCAGCCGATCGGCTGCCTGGGGCGACAGGAGACAATGGTCGATGCGGATGCCGTCATTCTTCTGCCAGGCGCCGGCCTGGTAGTCCCAGAAGGTGTAGAGCGCCCCGTCGGAGGTCGCCCGCACGGCATCGACGAAACCGAGTGTTTCCAGGCGCCGGAAGCTCGCCCGACTTTCCGGCTGAAACAGCGCGTCGTTCAGCCAGTTGTTCGGATGGCGGGCGTCGATCGGCTGGGGAATCACGTTGTAGTCGCCGACCATCAGGTAGGGGATCTCTTCGCCGAGCCGCCGTGCCGCATGGCGTTCGAGGCGGTCCATCCAGGCGAGCTTGTAGGAGAACTTCTCCGTCCCGATCGGGTTGCCGTTGGGCAGATAGAGCCCGGCAATGGTCAGCGGCCCGGCGGCGGTCGCGAAGGTCGCCTCGATGAACCGGGACTGCACGTCGTCGGGATCGCCCGGCAGGCCGCGACCGACCGCGACCGGCTCGGCCAGCGAAAGCACCGCCACGCCGTTGAAGCCCTTCTGGCCGTGCACTGCCGCGTGGTAGCCGAGCGCCCGCACTTCGGCGACCGGGAAGCCCTCGTCGACCGTCTTGATCTCCTGCAGGCAGACCACGTCGGGGCGTGCTTCGGCGAGCCAGGCGACGAGCCCGTCGATCCGCGCCTTGGAGCCGTTGATATTCCAGGTCGCGATCTTCATCGTCCGTCCGAAATGCCAGAGTCGGCGCCATCTTAGCGGAGGTGCGCGGTTTGTCATCACAGGGCCCGCATCGCGCCGGTCGCCGGCACCGCTGCCGGGACCAGCCATTCCGGAGGCGGCCGGCTGGTATGCCAGATTGGCGCGGCCGAAGACGAATCGGAACCATGCCGGCGGCGGGAGGCCGGGCGCCGCACCCGACGCTCGGTTCCGGCCTCCCATCGGCATGGCGACGCTCTGCGTGACGGGGCGGGTCGGCGCGGATGCGCCGGCGCTGAGAACTCGTCCGAATTGATGGGTTCACAGTGCCGCGGGGCGGGCGGGAATGCGCTTGCGCGAGCCCCCACGCTGGGCTAAGCGTGCGGCGGTTGCGGTGCGGAAAAGGCGGCGTCGGACGGGTTCCGGACACGGGTTCCGCGGCGCTACGGGAAACTACGAAATGCCCTCCGGCGGCACTCTCTGGGCGCCGGGGCGGATCGGGAGATCCCTGAACGGTCTAGCCTGCCCGCCTTCCGCTTCAAGCGGCGTTCGACGAGGTCGACGGTCATGAATGACCTTCTGAGCAACTACCTGCCGATCGCGGTCTTCATCGGCGTTGCCGCCGTGATCGGACTTGCTCTTTTGATCGCGCCCTTTGCGGTCGCCTATAAGAGCCCGGATCCGGAGAAGCTGTCCGCCTACGAGTGCGGCTTCAATGCCTTCGACGATGCGCGCATGAAGTTCGATGTGCGGTTCTATCTGGTCTCGATCCTGTTCATCATCTTCGATCTCGAAGTGGCGTTTCTGTTCCCTTGGGCGACCGTGTTCGGCGACATCGGCTGGTTCGGCTTCTGGTCAATGATGGTGTTCCTCGGCGTGTTGACCATCGGCTTCGTCTACGAGTGGAAGAAGGGAGCCCTGGAATGGGATTGATCCAGCCGACGGGCGGCCCGCTGGTCGCCCCGAGCCCCAAGGGCCTCATCGATCCGTCGACCGGCAAGCCGATCGGGGCCACCGATCCCTTCTTTCTCGACATCAATGCCGAGCTCGCCGACAAGGGCTTCCTGGTCACGGCGACCGACGATCTGATCAACTGGGCGCGCACCGGCTCGCTCATGTGGATGACCTTCGGCCTCGCCTGCTGCGCGGTCGAGATGATGCAGATGTCGATGCCGCGCTACGATGCCGAGCGCTTCGGCTTCGCGCCACGCGCCAGCCCGCGCCAGTCCGACGTGATGATCGTCGCCGGCACGCTGACCAACAAGATGGCCCCGGCGCTGCGCAAGGTCTACGACCAGATGCCGGAGCCCCGCTACGTCATCTCGATGGGCTCCTGCGCCAATGGTGGCGGCTACTACCACTATTCCTATTCGGTGGTGCGCGGCTGCGACCGCGTGGTGCCGGTCGACATCTACGTGCCCGGCTGCCCGCCGACGGCGGAGGCGCTGCTCTACGGCGTGCTCCTGCTGCAGAAGAAGATCCGGCGCACCGGGACGATCGAGCGCTGACCGCGCGTCGCCCCGGACCCAAGAAGTGAGGAGCCCATGAACGAGGCACCGACGGAACTCGGGGACTACATCGCCGGCGCACTCGGGCCGAAGGTCGAGGGCTGGGCGGTCGGCGTCGACATGCTGACGCTGACGGCCACGCCGGCCACCATCCTCGACGTGCTCGCCTTCCTGCGCGACGACGCGCGCCTGCGCTTCGTCAGCTTCATCGACATCTGCGGTGTCGACTATCCGGCCCGCGATCAGCGCTTCGACGTGGTCTACCACCTGCTCTCGCCGAGCCTGAATACGCGCCTGCGCATCAAGGTACAGACCGACGAGATGACGCCGGTGCCGTCCGCGACCGGGCTCTATCCGGGTGCAGACTGGTTCGAGCGCGAGGCCTACGACCTCTACGGCATCCTGTTCACCGGCCATCACGACCTGCGCCGCATCCTGACCGACTACGGTTTCGACGGTCATCCGCTGCGCAAGGACTTCCCGATGACCGGCTTCGTCGAGGTCCGCTACGACGAAGAGCAGAAGCGGGTCGTCTACGAGCCGGTCCGGCTCAACCAGGAATTCCGCAATTTCGACTTCCTGTCCCCGTGGGAAGGCACCGAATACGTGCTGCCCGGCGACGAAAAAGCCAAGTCGAACTGACGAGAGTGCGCGACCATGTCCGACGGGCAACTGCGGAACTTCAACATCAACTTCGGACCGCAGCATCCGGCCGCGCACGGCGTGCTGCGTCTGGTGCTCGAGCTCGACGGTGAGGTCGTCACCCGCGTCGATCCGCATATCGGCCTCTTGCATCGTGGCACCGAGAAGCTGATCGAGGCCAAGACCTATCTGCAGGCGGTGCCCTATTTCGACCGGCTCGACTATTGCGCGCCGATGAACCAGGAGCACGCCTTCTGCCTGGCGGTCGAGAAGCTGGTCGGCCTGGAAGTGCCCAAGCGCGGTCAGCTGATCCGCGTGCTTTATTCCGAGATCGGCCGCCTGCTCTCGCATCTCCTCAACGTGACCACCCAGGCCATGGACGTGGGCGCGCTGACCCCGCCGCTGTGGGGGTTCGAGGAGCGCGAGAAGCTGATGATGTACTATGAGCGGGCCTCCGGCTCGCGCATGCATGCGGCCTATTTCCGGCCCGGCGGCGTGCACCAGGACCTGCCCGACCGGCTGGTCGCCGACATCGGCGCCTTCTGCGATCCGTTCCTGAAGACCGTCGACGATCTCGATGAACTCCTGACCGAGAACCGCATCTTCAAGCAGCGCAACGCCGATATCGGCGTGATCAGCCTCGCCGATACCTGGGCCTGGGGCATGTCGGGCGTGATGGTGCGCGGCTCCGGCGCCAAGTGGGACCTGCGCAAGGCGCAGCCCTACGAGTGCTATGCCGAACTCGACTTCGATCTCGCCATCGGCAAGAACGGCGACTGCTATGACCGCTACCTGATCCGCATGGAAGAGATGCGCCAGTCGGTCCGGATCATGAAGCAGTGCGTTGAGCGCCTGCTCGGCAAGGAGCGGGTCGGCCCGGTCTCGTCGACGACCAACAAGGTGGTGCCGCCCAAGCGCGGCGAGATGAAGCGCTCGATGGAAGCGCTGATCCACCACTTCAAGCTCTACACCGAAGGCTTCCACGTCCCCGAGGGCGAGGTCTATGCGGCCGTCGAGGCGCCGAAGGGCGAGTTCGGCGTCTATCTCGTCTCCGACGGCACCAACAAGCCCTATCGCTGCAAGATCCGCGCGCCGGGCTTCGCCCATCTGCAGGCGATGGACTTCATGAACCGTGGCCACATGCTGGCCGACGTGTCGGCGATCCTCGGCTCGCTCGACATCGTCTTCGGGGAGGTCGACCGCTGATGCGCCGTCTCGCTGCCCTCGCTCTCGTCCTTGCAGCCGCCGGGCCGGCGGCGGCGCAGTCGCTGGCCGACCAGCCGACCAAGTCGATGGCCGAACTGCTCGGCGACGCCTATACGGTCGTCTCGACGACCGGCAACGGCCGGCCGGGCGAGGTCGTGGTGATCCTGCGCCGCGAGGCCAAGCACTATGCCTGCGTGCTTTCGGAGCTGCGCGGCACGACCTATTCGGAGGCGAAGGCCAAACCCGTCGCCAATCCCTGCATTCCGCTGAACTGAAGGCGCTTCCGATGGCCGTTCGCAGACTGGCACCCGCCGAAGTCCAACCCGCCAGCTTCGCCTTCTCGGCGGAGAATTTGGCCTGGGCGCAGGCGACCATCGCCAAGTATCCGGCAGGCAAGCAGGCCTCGGCGGTGATCCCGCTTCTGTGGCGCGCGCAGGAGCAGCATGACGGCTGGGTGTCGGAGGCGGCGATCCGCTATCTCGCCGACATGCTCGGCATGCAGTATATCCGCGTGCTCGAAGTGGCGACCTTCTACACGATGTTCCAGCTGGCCCCGGTCGGCAAGAAGGCGCATGTCCAGGTCTGCGGCACCACGCCCTGCATGCTGCGCGGCTCGGACGACCTGATCAAGGTCTGCAAGACTCGCATTGCCCCGCATCCGCACGAACTGTCCGCCGACGGCAATTTCTCGTGGGAAGAGGTCGAATGCCTCGGCGCCTGCGTGAATGCGCCGATGGTCCAGATCTGGTCGGACTGTTACGAGGACCTGACGCCGGACACGCTGAACGGCGTGCTCGACATCTTCGAGCGCGGCGACACGCCCTCGCCGGGTCCGCAGAACGGCCGCCACCTCTCGGTCCCCGAGGGCGGCGCGGTCACGCTGACCGATCCCGGCCTCTATGACGGCTCCTACCGCGTCAACATCGTGACCGACGGCTCGGCGACGCCGAAGCCGGCGGGGGAATGAGGGCGCCGATGACCAGCCTCGCCGACCGCATCCGTGACCTTCTCGTGAGCCGGGACTGAGCATGCTCCAGGACAAGGACCGCATCTTCACGAACATCTACGGCCTTCAGGACAAGAGCCTGAAGGGCGCGATGTCGCGCGGGCTCTGGGACGGCACCAAGGCCATCCTGGACATGGGCCGCGACTGGATCATCGACCAGATGAAGGCCTCGGGCCTGCGCGGCCGCGGCGGCGCCGGCTTCCCGACCGGCCTGAAATGGTCGTTCATGCCGAAGAAGTCGGACGGACGGCCGCATTATCTGGTCGTCAATGCCGACGAATCCGAGCCCGGCACCTGCAAGGATCGCGAGATCCTGCGCAACGATCCGCATCATCTGGTCGAAGGCTGCCTGATCGCCTCCTTCGCGATGGGCGCCAACGCGGCCTATATCTACGTGCGCGGCGAGTTCATCCGCGAGCGCGAGGCGCTGCAGCGCGCGATCGACGAAGCCTATGAGGCCCGCCTGATCGGCAAGGATAACATCCACGGCTATCCGTTCGATCTCTACGTGCATCACGGCGCCGGTGCCTATATCTGCGGCGAGGAGACGGCGCTGCTCGAGAGCCTGGAAGGCAAGAAGGGCCAGCCGCGCCTGAAGCCGCCGTTCCCGGCCAATGTCGGCCTCTACGGCTGCCCGACCACGGTCAACAACGTCGAATCCATCGCCGTCGCGCCGACCATCCTGCGCCGGGGCGGCGCCTGGTTCGCCGCGCTCGGCAAGCCGAACAACACCGGCACCAAGCTCTTCTGCGTCTCCGGCCACGTCAACAAGCCGGCGACCTTCGAGGAGGAGATGGGCATCTCCTTCCGCGAGATGATCGACAAGCATTGCGGCGGCATCCGCGGCGGCTGGGACAACCTGCTCGCCGTGATCCCGGGCGGCTCCTCGGTGCCGCTGGTGCCGGCGGCGCAGATCGCCGATGCGTCTATGGACTTCGACACCCTGCGCGGCCTCGGCTCCGGCCTCGGCACGGCGGCGGTGATCGTGATGGACAAGTCGACCGACATCGTCCGGGCGATCGCGCGGCTGTCCTATTTCTACAAGCACGAGAGCTGCGGCCAGTGCACGCCGTGCCGCGAAGGCACCGGCTGGATGTGGCGCGTCATGGAGCGCATGGTCCATGGCGACGCCACCAAGAAGGAAATCGACACCCTCTTCCAGGTGACCAAGCAGATCGAAGGGCACACCATCTGCGCCCTCGGCGATGCCGCCGCCTGGCCGATCCAGGGCCTGATCCGCCACTTCCGCCACGAGATCGAAGCGCGCATCGATGCCCGTCACGGCGCGCGCCCGCTGGTGGCGGCGGAGTGAGGAGGGAGCCGTGTCGACCAACGAAAACGAACTGATGCTTCGCATCTTGGTCGATATCCAGACCAAGTTGGCTGAGCATTCTAAGCGTTTCGACACGGTTGACGGGCGATTGGCCAAGATCGAGCGCCGTCTCGATGAAGTGCATGAGACGCTCTACACGTCGTTCGGCATTGCCGGGCACGCCAACGTCAAGACGGACATGCTGCAGCGGGAACTTGAAGAACTCCGTGATCGCGTGACGCGTCTGGAAGAGAAGGCCTGAGGACCGATATGGCCAAGATCAAGATCGACGGCATCGAACTGGACGTCGCGCCCGAGTCGACGTTGCTGCAGGCCTGTGAGATGGCCGGGGCCGAGGTGCCGCGCTTCTGTTTCCATGAGCGGCTGTCGATCGCCGGCAATTGCCGCATGTGTCTGGTCGAGGTGAAGGGCGGCCCGCCCAAGCCGCAGGCCTCCTGCGCCATGGCGGTGCGCGACCTGCGTCCCGGTCCGAACGGCGAGGCGCCGGAAGTCTTCACCAAGACCCCGATGGTGAAGAAGGCGCGCGAAGGCGTGATGGAATTCCTGCTGATCAACCATCCGCTCGATTGCCCGATCTGCGATCAGGGCGGCGAGTGCGACCTGCAGGACCAGGCCATGGCCTATGGCGTGGACACCTCGCGCTATGCCGAGAACAAGCGCGCCGTCGAGGACAAGTATATCGGCCCGCTCGTCAAGACGAGCATGAACCGCTGCATCCAGTGCACCCGCTGCGTCCGCTTCACCAACGAAGTCGCCGGCGTCGGAGACCTCGGCCTGATCAGCCGCGGCGAAGATGTCGAGATCACCACCTATCTCGAAACCGCGATGCGCTCCGAACTGCAGGGCAACGTGGTCGATCTCTGCCCGGTCGGCGCGCTGACCTCGCGGCCCTACGAATTCACCGCCCGGCCCTGGGAACTGACCAAGACCGAATCGGTCGACGTGATGGACGCGCTCGGCTCGAACATCCGCGTCGACAGCCGCGGCCGCGAGGTGCTGCGCATCCTGCCGCGGCTCAACGAGGCCGTGAACGAGGAATGGATCTCGGACAAGACCCGCCATGTGGTCGACGGCCTCAGAACCCAGCGGCTCGATCGGCCCTACCTGCGCGGGACGGACGGCCGCCTGAAGCCGGTCTCCTGGGGCGAGGCCTTCGCGGCCATCGCCGCGAAGGTCAAGGCGACCGCGCCGAATCGGATGGCCGCGATCGCCGGCGATCTCGCCTCGGTGGAAGAACTCTACGCCCTGAAGACGCTGGCGACCGCGCTGGGCATCGCGTCGATCGACGGCCGGCCGGCTCTGAGTGGGCTCGATCCAAAATTCGGTCGCGGCAGCTATCTCTTCAACACCACCATTGAGGGTGTCGAGGCGGCTGACGCGCTGCTGATCATCGGCGCCGACCTGCGCAAGGACGCGCCGATCCTCAACGCCCGCATCCGCAAGCGCTGGCGCCAGGGCGGCTTCAAGGCGGCCGTCATCGGCACGACGGTCGACCTGACCTACGACCACGTCCATCTCGGCGCCGGTCCGGATACGCTCGAGGCGCTGGCCCGCGGCGAACTGGCCTTCGCGGAGGTCCTGAAGGCGGCAAAGCGGCCGCTGATCCTGGTCGGGCAGGGCGCCATCGCCCGGGCCGACGGCCTCGCGGTCCTGTCCGCCGCCGCCCGCCTCGCCCGCGATGTCGGCGCGGTTTCGGACGAGTGGAACGGCTTCTCGGTCCTGCACAACGGCGCCTCCGCCGTCGGCGGGCTCGACATCGGCTTCGTGCCGGGTGAGGGCGGTCTCGGCACGGCCGGTATCGTGACGGCGGCCGGACGCGGCGACCTCGATCTGGTCTTCCTGCTCGGCGCCGACGAGATCGATACCGCGGCGCTCGGCTCGGCCTTCGTGGTCTATCTCGGCACCCATGGCGATGCCGGCGCGCACCGCGCCGACGTGATCCTGCCCGGCGCGGCCTACACCGAGAAGTCCGGCACCTTCGTCAACACCGAAGGCCGGGTGCAGCTCGCCAACCGCGCCGCCTTCCCGCCCGGCGAGGCGCGCGAGGACTGGGCGATCCTGCGCGCCCTGTCCGCCGTGCTCGGCAAGACGCTGCCCTTCGACAGCCTTGCCGGCCTGCGCTCCAAGCTCTATGCGGCCCATCCGCATCTCGCCCGGATCGACACGATCGCACCGGCGGCTGCCGGCGACGTGACGGCGCTCGCCGATGTCGGCGGCGCCATGGACCGGGCCGGCTTCGTGGGACCGATCCAGGATTTCTATCTGACCAACCCGATCGCGCGCGCGTCCGCCGTGATGGCCGAGTGCTCCGCGCTCGCCCGCGCGCGAACGACCGCGGCCGCGGCGGCCGAATGAGGACGGACGACAATGGCTGACTTCTGGTCCTCCTATCTCTGGCCGCTGATCATCATGGTCGCACAGTCCGTGCTGCTGATGGTCGTGCTCCTGGTCGTGATCGCCTACATCCTCTATGCCGACCGCAAGATCTGGGCAGCCGTCCAACTGCGGCGCGGCCCGAACGTCGTCGGTCCCTGGGGCCTGTTCCAGTCCTTTGCCGACCTCTTGAAGTTCGTGCTGAAGGAGCCGGTCATCCCGGCGGGCGCGTCCAAGGGCCTGTTCCTGCTGGCGCCGCTGATCACCGTGATCCTGTCGCTCGCCGCCTGGGCGGTGATGCCGGTCGCGCAGGGCTGGGTGATCGCCGACATCAATGTCGGCATCCTCTACATCTTTGCGATCTCGTCGCTCAGCGTCTACGGCATCATCATGGGCGGCTGGGCCTCGAATTCGAAGTATCCGTTCCTGGCCGCGCTGCGGTCGGCGGCTCAGATGGTCTCCTACGAGGTCTCGATCGGCTTCGTGATCATCACCGTGCTGCTCTGCGCAGGCTCGCTGAACCTGTCGGCGATCGTGCATGCGCAGGAAACCCGCGGCCTCGCCAGCCTGCTCGGCGTGCCGTGGCTGACGGTGTTGAACTGGTACTTCATTCCGCTGTTCCCGATGTTCGTGATCTTCTTCATCTCCGCGCTCGCGGAGACGAACCGCCCGCCCTTCGATCTGGTCGAGGCGGAATCCGAACTGGTCGCGGGCTTCATGGTCGAGTACGGCTCGACCCCGTACATGATGTTCATGCTCGGGGAGTATGTGGCGATCGCGACGATGTGCGCGCTGACCACGATCCTGTTCCTCGGGGGCTGGACGGCGCCGATCGCGCTGCCGCCCTTCACCTGGATCCCGGGCATTTTCTGGTTCCTCCTGAAGGCGCTCCTGGTCTTCTTCATGTTCGCCATGGTGAAGGCATTCGTGCCGCGCTACCGCTACGACCAGCTGATGCGACTGGGCTGGAAGGTGTTCCTGCCGATCTCGCTCTTCGCGGTGGTCGCGGTGGCCGGCTTCCTGCGCTTGACCGGGCTCGCGCCCTGAGGAGAGGCCGATGGAAGTGTCGCTGCCGGGTCTGGTCGGCGCGGTCGTGGGGCTGGGGGTCGGGCTGATCGACTACGGTCTGATCGCGATGCTGATCCGGCGGGCGGCCGAGCGCAAGGGAACGGCCGCTCCGCTGATCCGGATCGGCCCGACCGCGCTGGACTTGGTGATGAAGGTGGTTTTCGTGGTCAATGCCCTGGTCTTCGCCGGGCTCGGCTACTGGTTCGGATCGACCGTCGGCGGGTGAGCCGGTCGGCGGATGACGAGGGAAGCGTGAGGATGACACTCGATCAGGCTGCAAGGGCCTTGTTCCTGAAGGAGTTCGTGCAGGCCTTCGTCCTGTCCATGCGCTACTTCTTCAAGCCGAAGGCGACCATCAACTATCCCTTCGAGAAGAATCCGATCTCGCCGCGCTTCCGGGGCGAGCACGCGCTGCGCCGCTATCCGAACGGCGAGGAGCGTTGCATCGCCTGCAAGCTGTGCGAGGCGATCTGCCCGGCCCAGGCCATCACCATCGAGGCCGGCCCGCGCCGCAATGACGGTACGCGGCGCACGACGCGCTACGATATCGACATGACCAAGTGCATCTACTGCGGCTTCTGCCAGGAAGCCTGCCCGGTCGATGCCATCGTCGAGGGACCGAACTTCGAGTTCGCCACCGAGACGCGCGAGGAGCTGTACTACGACAAGGACAAGCTGCTCGCCAACGGTGCCCGCTGGGAGCGCGAGATCGCGCGCTCCATCGAGATGGATGCACCCTACCGCTAGAGTAGACGGATTGCCGGGTCGCGCCCGGTCCGGAACGAGACTATCAATCGCCGGCCCGGCCGGCTCAGGGGTTCCCGATGGTCCTGAAAGCCCTCTTCTTCTATCTCTTCGCGGCCGTCACGGTCGCGTCGGCCTTCATGGTGATCTCGGCTCGGAACCCGGTCCACTCGGTCCTGTTCCTGATCCTCGCCTTCATCAACGCGGCCGGCCTGTTCCTGCTGGTCGGCGCCGAGTTCCTGGCCATGATCCTGGTCGTGGTCTATGTCGGCGCCGTCGCGGTCCTGTTCCTGTTCGTGGTGATGATGCTCGATGTTGACTTCGTCGAGTTGCGCCAGGGCTTCCTGCAGTATCTGCCGATCGGATCCGTTTTGGGCGCGGTGCTGCTGGTCGAACTGCTGATGGTGCTCGGCGGCTGGGTGATCGATCCGGGCCTGGTCGGCAAGGGGGCGGTGCCGATCACGGCGACGGGCAGCAACATCGAGCAGATCGGCACGGTGCTCTACACGAAATACGTCTTCTTCTTCCAGGCGTCCGGCTTGGTCCTGCTGGTCGCCATGGTCGGTGCCATCGTGTTGACGCTCCGCCACAAGGAAGGCGTGCGCCGGCAAGACATCTCCCGCCAGGTCGCACGCGGCCCGGCCAGTTCGATCGAGGTCGTCTCGGTGGAGACCGGCAAGGGCCTCTGAGGTTTCGGTTTCGGCGCGCCGTCCGGGGGGCCGGGGGGCATTTCGACGGTTGCGCCGGAGCATTTCGAGGAAGTCTGGGCGTCAGGCCGGTTGTGGCCGGTGCCCGAACGGGGGTGACCCATGGAAATCGGATTGTCGCACTACCTCTCGGTGGCCGCGATCCTGTTCACGCTCGGGGTGTTCGGCATCTTCCTCAATCGGAAGAATGTCATCGTCATCCTGATGTCGGTCGAGCTGATCCTGCTCGCGGTGAACATCAATTTCGTCGCCTTCTCGGCCTTCCTCGGCGATCTCGTGGGCCAGGTCTTCGCCCTGCTGGTTCTCACCGTTGCGGCGGCAGAAGCCGCGATCGGCCTTGCCATTCTGGTGGTCTTCTATCGCAACCGCGGTTCCATCGCGGTCGAAGACATCAATTCGATGAAGGGTTGACCGGCTCATGTACTCGGCCATCGTCTTCCTGCCGCTGATCGGCTTTCTGATCGCCGGCGCCATCGCGCTCTTCGCGCATCCGACTGCGCCTGACGGCGCGGCAGCGCTGAGCGGCCATGGACATGACAGCCACGGTCACGGCTCCCAAGGTCATGCCTCCCACGGGCATGACGACCACGGTCACGCCGCCGACGATCACGGCCACGGCCATGACGACCACCATCCTTCCGCACCGGGATCGCGCGCGGCGGAGCTGGTCACGTCGAGCCTGATGGTCGTCGCCGCGCTGTTGTCCTGGGTCGCCTTCGTCAGCGTCGGCCTCGGCGCCGGCGAAGCGGTCCGCGTGCCGCTGTTCGCCTGGATCCAGTCCGGCACCCTGTCGGTCGACTGGGCCATCCGCGTCGACACCCTGACCGCCGTCATGCTGGTGGTCGTCAACTCGGTCTCTGCGCTGGTCCACATCTACTCGACCGGCTACATGAGCCACGACCCGCATCGGCCGCGCTTCTTCGCCTATCTGTCTCTGTTCACCTTCGCCATGCTGATGCTGGTGACCAGCGACAACCTGCTGCAGATGTTCTTCGGCTGGGAGGGCGTCGGCGTCGCCTCCTACCTGCTGATCGGCTTCTGGTTCCAGAAGCCCTCGGCCAATGCGGCTGCGATCAAGGCCTTCGTGGTCAACCGGGTCGGCGATTTCGGCTTCGCACTCGGCATCTTCGGCGTCTACGTGCTGTTCAACTCGATCGAGTTCACGACCATCTTCGCCAATGCCCAGGCGATGGTCGGTCACAAGCTGCACTTCCTGAACGGCTATGTGGATGCTCTGACGGTCATCTGCCTGCTCCTGTTCATGGGCGCGATGGGCAAGTCGGCGCAGTTCCTGCTGCACACCTGGCTGCCGGACGCGATGGAAGGCCCGACCCCGGTCTCCGCGCTGATCCACGCCGCCACCATGGTGACCGCGGGCGTGTTCATGGTCGCCCGCCTGTCGCCGCTGTTCGAACTCGCGCCGACTGCGCTCGCCGTCGTCACCTTCATCGGCGCCACCACGGCCTTCTTCGCCGCGACGGTCGGCCTGGTGCAGAACGACATCAAGCGCGTGATCGCCTATTCGACCTGCTCGCAGCTCGGCTACATGTTCGCCGCCCTCGGCGTCGGCGCCTATTCGGCCGGTGTGTTCCACCTGTTCACGCATGCCTTCTTCAAGGCGCTTCTGTTCCTCGGCGCCGGCTCGGTGATCCATGCCGTCTCGGGCGAGCAGGACATCCGCCGCATGGGCGGGCTGAAGCAGCACATCCCGCTGACCTACTCGATGATGGTCATCGGCACCCTGGCGCTGACCGGCTTCGGCGTGCCCTTCAGCCAAGTCGGCTTCGCCGGCTTCAACTCGAAGGACGCGATCATCGAGAGCGCCTTCATGGGCCACGGCGTCTTCGCCACCTACGCCTTCATCCTCCTGGTGGTCGCGGCCCTGTTCACGTCCTTCTACTCCTGGCGCCTGATCTTCATGACCTTCTGGGGCGCCCCGCGCGCGCCGCAGGACGTGATGGATCATGTCCATGAGAGCCCGCGCTCGATGACCGTGCCGCTGATGATCCTCGCCTTCGGCGCGGTCTTCGCCGGCATGCTGTTCACCGGCCTGTTCAATGGCTACGGCCATGGCTGGGAAGCCATCAAGGGGCACTACGACGCCTTCTGGAAGGGCGCGCTCTTCACGGGTCCGGACAACCGGATGATCGAGGAGACCCACAACGCGCCGATGCTGGTCAAGGCCTCGCCCTTCATCGCCATGGTGATCGGCTTCGTGACCGCCTACTGGTTCTACGTCGTCGACCCGTCGCGTCCGGGTGCGGTCGCGGCGCAGAATCCGGGGCTCTACAAGTTCCTGCTCAACAAGTGGTACTTCGACGAGCTCTACGACTTCATCTTCGTCCGCCCGGCCAAGTGGCTCGGCCGCTTCCTGTGGAAGGAGGGCGACGGGCGCGTCATCGACGGCCTCGGGCCGGACGGCGTCTCGGCCCGCGTGGTCGACATCACCCAGCAGGTGGTGCGGCTGCAGACCGGCTACCTTTACCACTATGCCTTCGTGATGATGATCGGCATCGCCGCGCTGGTGACCTACATGATGCTCGGAGGCTCGCACTGATGTCCGGCTGGCCCCTGCTTTCGATCGTCACCTTCCTGCCGCTGGTCGGCGTGTTCTTCGTCGCCATCGTCGGCGGCGAGGATGCCGTGGCGAAGAACCGGATCCGCGTGACCACGCTGGTCACCACGGTCTTCACCTTCCTGGTCTCGCTCCTGATCCTGGCCCGTTTCGATACGGCCAATCCGGGCTTCCAGCTGACCGAGAAGGCCGCCTGGATCGGCGGCACCTTCAACTATTCGATGGGCGTCGACGGCATCTCGGTGCTGTTCGTCATCCTGACCACCTTCCTGATGCCCTTCTGCATCCTGGCCAGCTGGGACAGCGTCGATCGCCGCGTCAAGGAATACATGATCGCCTTCCTGGTCCTCGAGACGCTGATGATCGGCGTCTTCACGGCCACGGACCTGATGCTGTTCTACGTCTTCTTCGAGGCCGGCCTGATCCCGATGTTCATCATCATCGGGGTCTGGGGCGGACCGCGCCGGGTCTACGCCTCGTTCAAGTTCTTCCTCTACACGCTGCTCGGCTCGATCCTGATGCTGGTCGCGATGGTCGCCATGTACTGGCAGGCCGGCACGGCCGACATCCCGACCCTCATCGGCCACAAGTTCCCGGCCGGCATGCAGACCTGGCTGTGGCTCGCCTTCTTCGCCTCCTTCGCGGTGAAAATGCCGATGTGGCCGGTGCATACCTGGCTACCGGACGCCCACGTCGAGGCGCCGACCGCCGGATCGGTGATCCTGGCCGGCATCCTTCTGAAGATGGGCGGCTACGGCTTCCTGCGCTTCTCGCTGCCGATGTTCCCGCTGGCGTCCGACCATTTCGCGCCGCTGGTCTTCACCCTCTCGGTCGTCGCGATCATCTACACCTCGCTGGTCGCGCTGATGCAGGAGGATATCAAGAAGCTGATCGCCTATTCGTCCGTCGCCCATATGGGATTCGTGACCATGGGCATCTTCTCCGGCAACATGCAGGGCATCCAGGGCGGTATCTTCCAGATGATCAGCCACGGCTTCGTCTCAGCCGCGCTGTTCCTCTGCGTCGGCGTCGTCTACGACCGGATGCATACCCGCGAGATCGCCGCTTATGGCGGACTGGTCAACCGCATGCCCTGGTACGCGGTCGCCTTCCTGATCTTCACCATGGCCAATGTCGGCCTGCCGGGCACCTCGGGCTTCGTCGGTGAATTCCTGACGCTGATCGGTGCCTTCCAGGCCAACACCTGGGTCGCCTTCTTCGCCACGACCGGTGTCATCCTGTCGGCCGGCTACGCGCTCTGGCTCTACCGCAAGGTGGTGTTCGGGACGCTGGAGAAGTCGAGCCTCTCCGGCATGCTTGACCTGGACCGGCGTGAAAAGGCGATCCTCTATCCGCTGGTCGCCGTCACCATCCTCTACGGCGTCTGGCCGGCCCCGATCCTGAACACGATCGCGGCCTCGACCAACGCGCTCGTGGTTAAGTATCAGGCGGCGATCGAGGCGGTCACCAAGACGGCCGCGCTGATGCACTGATCCTGTCGGCCGGCGGGGCAGGGGCTCCGCCGGCCGACCCGTCCCGCGGCGCCGCATTTGGCGCCGCCGCCGAATTGATGTGATGGACGTCCGCCTCGCCGGTCTTCGCCTCTGAGAGGGCAGGGGATCGAACCGAGGGCACCGAAGGGAACGACACTCGTGATGGCTCTCCCCGCCCTGTCCCCGGCCCTGCCGGAGATCCTCCTCGCGGTCGGCGCGATGGCGCTCCTCATGTTCGGCGCCTTCGCCGGCGAGAAGTCGTCCCGGACGGTGTCGTTCGGCGCCATGGCGCTGATCGCGGTCGCCTTCCTGATGCTGCTGTTCGCGCCGAAATACGGCACGACCTTCTCGGGCGCCTATGTGCTCGATCCCTTCGCGCGGCTGATGAAGCTGCTCGCGCTGGCCGGCTCGGGCTTCGCCATCCTGATGTCGCTCGACTTCGCCCGCCGGGAGCGGTTCGACCGCTTCGAATATCCGGTGCTTATCCTGCTCGCCACCGTCGGCATGATGGTGATGATCTCGGCCAACGACCTGATCTCGCTCTATCTCGGCCTCGAACTGCAGTCGCTGGCGCTCTACGTGATCGCCGCGATCGACCGCGACAATGTCCGCTCGACGGAAGCCGGCCTGAAGTATTTCGTCCTCGGCGCGCTGTCGTCGGGCATGCTGCTCTACGGCGCCTCGCTGACCTACGGCTTCACCGGCCATACCGACTTCGCCGGCATCGCCGCGGCGCTCAAGGCGCACGGTTCCTCGCTCGGCATCGTCTTCGGCATCGTCTTCGTGCTCGCCGGCCTCGCCTTCAAGATCTCTGCGGTGCCGTTCCACATGTGGACCCCGGACGTCTACGAAGGCGCGCCGACCCCGGTGACGACCTTCTTCGCCGGCGCGCCGAAGATCGCCGCCGCCGCCCTGATGGTGCGCGTGGTCATCGACGGCTACGGCCCGATCGCCAAGGATTGGCAGCAGATCGTCGTCTTCATCTCAATCGCCTCGATGGTGCTCGGTGCCTTCGCCGCCATCGGCCAGCGCAACATCAAGCGCCTGATGGCCTATTCGTCGATCGGCCACATGGGCTACGCGCTGGTCGGCCTCGCCGCCGGCACCCAGCAGGGCGTCGAAAGCGTCATCCTCTATGTCGCCATCTATCTGGCCATGACGCTCGGCACCTTCGCCTGCATTCTGGCCATGCGCCGCAAGGACGGCCCGGTCGAGGATATCGGCGAACTGGCCGGCCTGTCGCGGACCAGCCCGGTGCTGGCCTTCCTGCTCGCCATGCTGATGTTCTCGCTCGCCGGCATCCCGATCCTGGCCGGCTTCTTCGCCAAGCTCTACGTGTTCATGGCCGCCGTGAAGGCCGGTCTGCTCGGCCTCGCCATCGTCGGCGCGCTCGCCTCTGTGGTCGGTGCCTTCTACTACCTGCGCATCATCAAGATCATGTATTTCGACGAGCCCAAGCCGGCCTTCGAACCGATGCCGCTCGAACTGAAATTCGTGCTCGGCCTGTCCGGCCTGTTCGTGCTCGGCTATGTGCTGATCGCCAACCCGATCGGCACGGCGGCGACCACGGCGGCCGCGAGCCTGTTCTGATGGATCGGCCTACGCTCGGCCCGAAGGCGCGGGCGGCGGGCATCCGTCTGGAATGTTTCGAGACGATCGGATCGACCAACACCGCGGCCATGGAGCGGGCGCGTGCGGGCGACCCGGGCGGCGTCTGGTTCTATGCCGAGACCCAGACCGCCGGGCGCGGCCGGCGCGGCCGGACCTGGGCGACGCCGACCGGCAACATGGCCGCGAGCTTCCTGCGCATCGTGCACGTCGCGCCGCAGGCCGCAGCCACCTACGGCTTCGTCGCCGGGCTCGCGCTGCACCGGGCCCTTTCAGGTCTCCTCGCCGCAGACCGCCTCGCGCTGAAATGGCCGAACGATCTGCTCCTCGACGGCGCCAAGCTGTCCGGCATCCTCTTAGAGGCCGAGCGGTGCGGCGACGGCCGCATGGCGCTGGTCATCGGCATCGGCGTCAATGTCGTGACCGCCCCGGAGGGGATGCCCTATGCGGTGGCTTCGCTGGCCGGCGCCGGACTACCCGTCCCGGCCGCCCAAGTCTTCGAGCGTCTCGCCGAAGCCTGGGTCGAGATCGAGGCGCTGTGGGACGAGGGGCGGGGGCTTGCCGAGGTCCTGTCGGCGTGGCGCGCCTGCGCCGCCGGGCTCGGCGCGCCGGTCTCAGTGACGCTCGGCAGCCGCACGCTCGCCGGCCGCTTCGAGGGGATCGACGCCGAGGGCCGGCTGGTCCTCGCCGCCCCGGATGGCGGGCGCCACACGATCACGGCCGGCGAGGTTCATTTCGGCCCATCCGCTTCCGCCGCGCCTTGACCGGAATTGGCCAAAGAGGCGGCAGCCGGAACCCTCGCCGCCCTCGACCAGAGGCTTCGCTTACCGTATACTCGGGCACCCGGCGGATCGGGCGAGCGACGAGTGAGGATGGTTCCGGAATGCGAAAGCGGCGTGAGGGCGACGACCTGGTCTTTCTGCCTCTGGGAGGCGTGGGCGAGATCGGGATGAATTGCGCCCTCTACGGCTTCGGGCCAGAGGCCGACCGCAAGTGGATCATGGTCGATCTCGGCATCACCTTTGCCAACGAGTTCGACGAGCCGGGCGTCGACGTGATCTTTCCCGACCTGCGCTTCGCGGAATCCGAAAAGCGCAACATTCTCGGGCTGATCATCACGCATGCCCACGAGGATCACTTCGGCGCGCTGCTCGATCTGTGGCCGCGTCTGAAGGTGCCGGTCTATATGACGCCCTTCGCCCATGGCCTGCTCGAGGCCAAGGCGGAAGGCCATGCCGGCGCTCCCGAGATCGCCGTGCGCCGCTACAAGGCCGGCGAGCGCTGGACGCTCGGGCCGTTCGAGATCGAAGCCATCAACGTCGCCCATTCGATCCCGGAATCGAATGCGCTGGCGATTCGCACCGCGCTCGGCACCGTCATCCATACCGGCGACTGGAAGGTCGATCCGACCCCCGTGCTCGGCGCGCCGACCGATTTCGATCGCCTGGCCGCCTATGGGGCGGAGGGCGTACGCGCGCTGATCTGCGATTCGACCAATGCGGTGCGCGAAGGCATCTCGCCGAGCGAGCGCGAGGTCGCCACCAGCCTGACCGAGATCATCCGCAAGGCGCCGCAGCGCGTCGCCGTCACCACCTTCGCCTCCAATGTCGGCCGCATCCGCGCCGTCGCCGAAGCTGCGGTCGCCGCAGACCGCAGCGTGGTCATTCTCGGCCGCGCCATGCACCGGGCGATCGATGTCGCGACCGAACTCGGCATGTTCGAGGGCCTGCCGGCTTCCTCGGCGAGGATGCCTACGGCTACCTGCCGCGCGACCGCGTCGTGGCGCTGATGACCGGCAGCCAGGGCGAACCGCGCGCCGCGCTCGCCAAGGTCGCCTCCGGCGAGCACCGCAACATCGCCCTGTCGCATGGCGACACGGTGATCTTCTCGTCTCGCACCATTCCGGGCAACGAGAAGGCCGTGAATACGATCCAGAACCAGCTCGCCACCGCCGGCGTTCACGTGATCACCGATCGCGACGGGCTGGTCCATGTCTCCGGTCATCCGCGCCGGGGCGAATTGGCCCGCATGTATGAGGCCGTGAAGCCCGAAGTCGCCATTCCGGTGCATGGCGAGGCGGTCCATCTCAGCGTCCATGCCGATTTCGCCCGCAGCTCCGGGGTGAAGCGGGCAGTGATCGGCGGCAACGGCAAGATGATCCGGCTGGCGCCCGATCAGGCCGAGGTCGTCGACGAGGTCTTCGCCGGACGCCTGTTCAAGGACGGCCGCCTGGTCGTGCTGCCCGACGACAGCGGCGTGCGCGAGCGGCGCAAGGCCTCTTTCGCCGGCGTGATCGTCGTCTCGCTGGCCCTCGACAGCAAGGGCGTGGTCGCCGCCGAGCCAGAAGCCGTGCTGATCGGCATCCCGTCGGAGGACGAGGCCGGGAAGGACTTCGAGGATGTCGTGGTCGACGCCGCCGAGCAGACCATGGCCGGCCTGCCCAAGGCCAAGCGGCGTGATCTCGATCTGGTCGCCGATGCCGTCAAGCGCTCCGTGCGCGCGGCAGTCGCCGAGCGCTGGGGCAAGAAGCCGATCGTCGAAGTGATCGTTCACGAAGTCGACTGACCGACCGGCACGGTTCGGCTACTGTTGCTCCGCCCGGGGCATGCGCCTGCCTTAGCGTCAGGCCGGATGCCGGGCGGGCAGGGCTGCGCCATGGCTGGGGACGAGACGCCGAAATCGATCCTGCTGCAACGCTGGGAGGCGGAACGTGCGGCGGCCTCGGCGCGAACCGAGGCTTGGCTGCGCGGCCTGTTCGAAGAGGCCGCCGGCCAGCCGGCCGAAGCGCCGCCGCCGAAACCCGTGCCGGAGGCGACGCGACGGCTGCGGGCCATGCTGGCGGTCCCGGCGGCCAGCGATCTTCGGAAAATCCTCGCCGCGCGCTTCATGCTGGCGACCCGCTCGCGTGGACGGCCTGCCTATGACGGCATCAACCGTGGCGCCAGGGTCTACCAGGCGGTCACCGATCCGTCCGCATCGTCATATCTCGACGATCGATATGTGCCCGTGACCGGCGCCGAACTCTTCCAGCGGGTGGCCGAGGACGACAAGGTCGACGGCGTTCTGATCGACGATGACAAGCGCTGCGAACCGGGGGACGTCGTCCCCCGTCGCAACCTGCTGCTGTCGCCCGGCTTCTGCGCGGGGGCGCTGGAGGGGCTCGATCGCCGCCCCGGCATCGGGCCGATGCAGGCGCGGTCGCGGGCCGAAATTGAACTCTGGCTCGATCTGCACTTCTTTCCCACCGCCCGGCAAGCGCTCGAAGCGACCCGCCCGGATGGCTCCCGACTGCTCCGATTCCACGCCGACAGCCACTACCTTCCATGGAGTTGCGTCGAGACCGCGGACGTGCAGGGGACGGATATCGACATCTGGAGTCCGGTCTTCGAGCTTTCCGCCGAAGACGCGGCACGCGGGCCTGGCGATTTCGGCGATCGGCCGAGCGGCATCCTGTGTCCCGGCCTGCTGGCGGCCCGCAAGCTGCGCGGCACGGCGCCCGGCACGCGGCTGTTCGGAACCTTTCTCGGGATCGGGCGCCTTCACGATGGTATTGCCCGCCGCGAGGCCGCCATGCAGGCCGCGGCGGCCGGCGAAATGTCGAAACTCATCCCGCCCGAGGCCGCGACTGTTCCGCGCACTGCGTTCCTGACGGTGGAGGGGGCCGCAGAGGCGCGCCGGCGGCCGGATTTCTTCACCCGGCGAGGGATCGAGGCGGAGCGTGTCCACGGGCTTCGGCATGCGCGGATATGGTCCTGGGGCCGGTGAGCGGCTGCGGCGATCGGCCGGCCGCCGCCGCCCGGCCTGCGCCCATCGTCCGACTTGCCGCCCGCCCGCCGGCGGCCTACATCTCGGCCCCGAAAGTCAGGGGAGACGGGCATGATCGGACGCCTCAATCACGTCGCCATCGCGGTCAGGAACATCGAGGCCGCATCGGCGATCTATCGCGGTGCGCTCGGCGCCACCGTGACGGCGCCGACGCCGCAGCCGGATCACGGCGTCACGGTCGTCTTCGTCGAACTGCCCAACACCAAGATCGAGTTCCTGGAACCGCTCGGCGAGAATTCGCCGATCGCCAAGTTCCTGGAGAAGAATCCGGACGGCGGCATCCACCATGTCTGCTACGAGGTCGACGACATCCTCGCCGCGCGCGACCGTCTGAAGGCCGAGGGCGCCAGGGTGCTCGGCTCCGGCGACCCGAAGATCGGCGCCCACGGCAAGCCGGTGCTGTTCCTGCATCCGAAGGACTTTCTCGGCACGCTGGTGGAACTCGAACAGGCGTGACCGCCGGCATGCGTCGGGACGGCCCGGCCGTGCGCGCGGTGGATCGCCCGACCGGTCCGGCCGGATGCGGTGCGATGGCCGCAGGGCAGGATGGTCGCGGCTCCCGTCTGGCGCCGGTCAGCCAACTGCTCTACATCGCTGACCATCCCGGCACCGCGCCCGGCGGCAACTTCGGAAACCAGCATGAGCTACGGCACCGGCTTCGCGATCTATTTCGTCCTGTGGTGGGTGACGCTGTTCGCCATCCTGCCCTGGGGCGTTCGGCCTCAGCACGAAGCCGGCTCGGTCGAATCCGGGACGGATCCGGGCGCGCCGGCCCGGCCGATGCTGCTGAAGAAGCTGATCTGGACCACCGTTGTCTCCGGCGTGATCATGGCCGCCATGGTCTGGGCGCGCAAGAACGGCTGGTCGCTGCTCGATCTGCCCATCCCCGGCATGCCGAACTGACTGCGGCCGGGCAGGACGCTGCCATCCCTCCGTCCCGGTCGGCGTGGCGGCTTGCGCCGGCGTGACGCAGACCGCGAGGCGGGACGGGGAGCAATGCGCGTGGGCTGGCGCCGTGCTCGGGATCCGGTTGTCGTCCGCCCCCGGACTCAGTGCGATCGCCCAAAGTCGATCCGGATCGCCCGATGGCTCGCAGCGGCACGGCCGCGCTGCCTGCAGGGTGTCGGCGGCTACGCCCAGCGGACACCCGGTGGGATTCCGTTGAAAGCATCGCCGCGCGCCGGCGCCCCAAAATCGCTTCCGATTCCGGTGCCGTGGTCTTCGCGCCGCTTGGCGGCGGCCGGCAACAACTCGGAGGGCGGACCCTCGGCGAAGAGACGGTCGTCGGACGTTGTTCCCCGCTCGATTCGGCCAGCGGTCGTCGATGCCGGGTTTCACCCATTCCGCAATTCCTTGCGACACGTACAGCAATGGCGTTCGTGGAGGTGCTGATGGCGTCGTCGGCGGGCAGGTCGTCGGCGGGCAGTCGGATAGGACGAATTTGGGACGCGGATTCGGGCGTCGAGGCCAGTCCGGCCATGCTCCAGACATAAAAAAAGCAAGGCGTCGCCGCCTTGCTTTTTTCAGTTGCGCGTCTCAACCCTTTACCGATACCCACCGGCTCCTGACAGCAGGCGAGTATTGTGGCAGCTACCGTAAACGGTGCGCCAGGGTTGCTTCCTCCCAAGACTTAGACCGCGATGCCTCGTAGGGTCTCACTTTGGCCGGGCTGTATGGCAGCCCTGGCGGACCCGTTTTCTTATGGCGAGACCATAGCCCGGCGATCCGGCTTTGTCATCAATTTGTGCAGGGCCTGTGTCGATTTTTTGCCCCTCGGACGCCGACAATTCGCATCGGATCGATTTAGACATTTCAAAAAGTCTGATGAAATGGCGTTTCCGTTCCATTTTGTTCGAAATCCTGACGGCACTGGCCAACTCTTGGGCAGTGCCTGATTTCGAGGCGATCGCTGGCGCGACAGGCGGCCCTTGCGGCGTTGCCGGGCTTGCCCTTGTCTTTTCGGCCCCTTTCGGCTTTCTGTGACGGACTGCCGCGAACCGGCGGATTCCCGTTCTCCCGACTGCAGCCGAAGGCATGCCGATGCGTCTCTCCCGCTATTTCCTGCCCATCCTCAAAGAGACGCCGAAGGAAGCCGAGATCGTCTCGCATCGCCTGATGCTGCGCGCCGGTATGATCCGCCAGCAGTCGGCCGGCATCTATTCCTGGCTGCCGCTCGGCCACCGCGTGCTGACCCGGATCGGTCAGATCGTGCGCGAAGAGCAGAATCGCGCGGGCGCGCTCGAACTTCTGATGCCGACCATCCAGTCGGCCGATCTTTGGCGCGAATCCGGCCGCTACGACGACTACGGCAAGGAGATGCTGCGCATCGAAGACCGGCACGAGCGCGAGATGCTCTACGGGCCGACCAACGAGGAGATGATCACCGAGATCTTCCGCTCCTATGTGCGCTCGTATCGCGATCTGCCGCTTAATCTCTACCACATCCAGTGGAAGTTCCGCGACGAGGTGCGCCCGCGCTTCGGCGTCATGCGCGGCCGCGAATTCCTGATGAAGGATGCCTACTCGTTCGATGTGGACCAGGAAGCGGCACGCCACGCTTACAACAAGATGTTCGTCGCCTATCTGCGCACATTCGCGCGCCTGGGCCTCAAGGCGATTCCCATGCGCGCCGATTCGGGACCGATCGGCGGCGATATGAGCCACGAATTCATTATCCTTGCCGCCACCGGCGAGAGTCAGGTCTTCTGCGACAAGGCGCTGCTCGAAATGCCGATTCCCGGTGAGGACACGGATTTCGATGCCGACCTGACGCCGGTCGTGAAGTCCTGGACGTCGCACTATGCCGCGACCGAGGAGAAGCACGACGAGGCGGCCTTCGCGGCCCTGCCGGAGGACGCCCGGGTCGCCGCGCGCGGCATCGAGGTCGGCCACATCTTCTATTTCGGCACCAAATACTCCGAGCCGATGGGCGCCAAGGTGGCGACGCCGGACGGCGCCGAGCGCCCGGTCCATATGGGCTCCTACGGCGTCGGCGTCTCGCGTCTGGCCGCCGGCCTGATCGAGGCGAGCCACGACGAGCAGGGCATCATCTGGCCCGATTCGGTCGCCCCGTTCGATGTCGGCCTGATCAGCCTCAAGGTCGGCGATGCCAAGGTCGATGCCGCCTGCGCGGATCTCTACGAGAAGCTCGGCAAGGCCGGCCGGGACGTGCTCTACGACGACACCGACGGCCGTCCGGGCGCCAAGTTCGCCACCATGGACCTGATCGGCCTGCCCTGGCAGCTGATCGTCGGCCCGAAGGGGCTGAATGACGGTCTGGTCGAGCTGAAGCGCCGCGCCACCGGCGAGCGCGAGACGCTGACCCCCGAGGCCGCCCTCAACAAGCTGACCGGAACGCGATGATCAGAGCCATCCTGGAGCGGTTGAAGGGGGCGGCGGCCAAGGGCGGCGATCCGCTCGGTGAAGCCGATGCCGGCAGCACGCGGCCGTTTGCGCCTTTCGAATGGATGATCGCCTGGCGCTATCTGCGCCCGCGGCGCCGGCAGGCGGCCGTGTCGGTGATCGCGCTGTTCTCGTTCCTCGGCATCATGATCGGCGTCGCCGCCCTGATCACCGTGATGGCGGTGATGAACGGATTCCGCGATGAGCTGATCTCGAAGATCCTCGGCTTCAACGGACATATCCTGGTCCAGGCGACCGATGCCGCCTTCACCGACTATGGCGAGGTGGCCGACCGCGTCTCCTTCGTGCCGGGCGTCACGGCCGCGATTCCCTTCATCGACGGCCAGGCACTCGCCTCCGGTCCGCGCCAGGCGCTCGGCGCCATCGTGCGCGGCGTCCGCAAGGACGACATGGACAAGCTCGGCCTCGTCTCCGGCAACGTCCAGCAGGGTACGCTCGACACCTTCAAGGACGGCGGCGGCGTGGCGGTCGGCTCGCGGCTGGCTCGCAGCCTCGGGCTGCAGGTCGGTGACCAGATCACCATCGTCACCCCGCGCGGCAACGTCACGCCGCTCGGCGTCACCCCGCGCGTGAAGTCCTTCCCGATCATGGCGATCTTCCAGATCGGCATGACGCAGTACGACAACACCTACATCTTCATGCCGCTCGGCGACGCGCAGAACTATTTCAATCTGGAAGGCCGCGTCTCGGCGATCGACATCTATGTTTCCGAGCCCGACCGGGTCGGCGAGATCACGAAGTCGGTCGAGATCGCCGCGCAGCGCCCGGTGCTGGTGACCGACTGGCGCTACAAGGACATGACCTTCTTCTCGGCGCTCGAAGTCGAGCGCAACGCGATGTTCATGATCCTGACGCTGATCGTGCTGGTCGCGGCGCTGAACATCGTTTCGGGCCTGACCATGCTGGTCAAGGACAAGACGCGCGACATCGCCATCCTGAGGACGATGGGGGCGACCTCGGGCGCGATCATGCGCATCTTCTTCATCGCCGGATCGTCGATCGGCGCGACCGGAACGCTCGCCGGCTTCCTGCTCGGCATGGTGCTGTGCCGCTATATCGAGCCGATCCGCAGCGCCCTGTCCTGGCTGAGCGGCACGCAGCTCTATCCGCCCGAGGTCTATTTCCTGACCAAGATGCGGGCGGTCGTGCATTCCGGCGAGACGGTCTCGGTGATCGTGATGGCGCTGATCCTGTCGCTGCTCGCCACCATTCCGCCCTCCCGGCGGGCCGCCAAGCTCGATCCGGTCGAAGCTCTGAGGAACGAGTGATGGCCATGGATGCCCGCCCTGAAGGCGCCGATGCGACCGCCGACGTTCATCCAGCCGAGCCTCAGGGCAACAACGGCAGGGCGATCCCGTCGCTGCGGCTGCGCGGCGTCGAGCGGCGCTATCGCGAGGGCGACCACTATCTCGAGGTCCTGCGCAGCGCCAATCTGGCCATCCAGGCCGGTGAGGTGGTGGCGCTGATCGCGCCGTCGGGCGCCGGCAAGTCGACCCTGCTGCATGTCGCCGGGCTTCTGGAGAAGCCTGACGCCGGCGAGGTCTATATCGGCGGCGTCGCGGCCGGCTCGCTCGACGATGCGGGCCGCACACGCATGCGGCGGATGCAGATCGGCTTCGTCTACCAGTTCCATCACCTCCTCCCGGAATTCACCGCGGAGGAGAACATCATGATGCCGCAGATGATCCGCGGGCTCGACCGCAAGATCGCCGCCGAGCGGTCGCGCGAGTTGCTCGCCTATATGAAGCTGGCCGAGCGGGCGAGCCATCGGCCGTCCGAACTGTCCGGCGGCGAGCAGCAGCGCGTCGCCATCGCCCGCGCGGTCGCCAATGCGCCGAAGCTTCTGCTCGCCGACGAGCCGACCGGCAATCTCGACCCGAAGACCGCCCACTATGTCTTCGACGCCCTCCAGGCGCTGGTGCGCGCCTCCGGTCTCGCGGCTCTGATTGCAACCCACAATCTCGACATCGCCGATCGCATGGACCGCCGGATCACCCTCCAGGACGGCAAGATCGAGGAGATCTGACTGGGTACGGCCGCGATCCAGCCGAATCCGGCCGCGGGTTCTGGCCGTGTCGATGCGCCCGTGCATGCGGCTGCGCCGCAGCCGGCCGTCTGATCGACGATCCCTCCAACCCGGGCGCCGGCCGAGTTCCACAATCCGTCACCGTCCCCTTCGCCCATCCGGCGAGAACCGAACGGGCGTGAGAGGGGCAGGGGGCATCAGGCGTCGAGCGGAATGCGGCGGCCGGATTCGCGGTCGAACAGATGCAGGTCGTCGCGCCGGGCGACCACGCGGCGGACCGTGCCGGGAGCGGCCGCGATGGTACCCGGCTCGCGGATGACGACATCCGGTCCGTTGGCGCCGAGACGGCCGTGCAGGAAGGTCTCCGCGCCCACAGCCTCGACGGCCGTCACAGTGTAAGACAGGGCGATGCCGCCCTCGGGCGCAGCTTCGTCGCCGACGACATGCAGATGTTCCGGACGGATGCCGAGCCGTGCGCCGGAGACCGGTACCACGATGCCGAGGCCGCCGATGATGCCGGCGTCACCCGTCACCGGACGCAGCCCGTCGGGGCCGGCGGCGACTTCGATCAGGTTCATCGGCGGGGCGCCGATGAAGCCGGCGACGAACAGGGTTTCCGGCCGGCGGTAGAGATCGAGCGGGGCGCCGATCTGCTCGACGCGGCCCTTGTTCATGACCACCAGCATGTCGGCCAGCGTCATGGCCTCCAACTGGTCGTGGGTGACATAGACCGAGGTGGTGGCGAGCGAACGCTGCAGGCGGCGGATCTCGACGCGCATCTGCACGCGCAGCTTGGCGTCGAGGTTGGACAGGGGTTCGTCGAACAGGAACACCTGTGGCTTGCGGACGATCGCCCGGCCCATGGCGACGCGCTGGCGCTGGCCTCCGGAGAGCTGACGCGGCTTGCGGGCGAGCAGCTCGCCGAGTTCGAGCACGCGCGCGGCCTCGCGCACGCGGGTCTCGATCTCGGCCTTGGGCGTGCCGCGGTTGCGCAGGCCGTAGGCCATGTTGTCGTAGACCGACATGTGCGGATAGAGCGCGTAGTTCTGGAACACCATGGCGATGTCGCGCTCGGCCGGCTCGACCGCGTTGACGACGCGCCCACCGATCAAGACCGTGCCGGTGGTGATCGTCTCCAGCCCGGCGATCATGCGCAGCAGCGTTGACTTGCCGCAGCCGGACGGGCCGACCAGCACGCAGAAGGCGCCGTCCGGAACGGTGAATTCGACATCCGTCACGGCGGTGACGCCGCCCGCATAGGTCTTGCCCACGCCGGTCAGAACGACCTCGGCCATGCTATTTCTCCGTCTCCACGAGGCCCCTGACGAACAGCTTCTGCATCACGATCACGACCAGCACCGGCGGCAGCATGGCCAGCACGGCGGTCGCCATGGCCAGTTGCCACTCGGTCAAGGCATCCTGCGTGACGATCATCTTCTTGATGCCGATCACGATGGTCTGCATATCGTCGCGCGTGGTGATCAGGAGGGGCCAGAGATACTGGTTCCAGCCATAGATGAACTGGATCACGAACATCGCCGCGACCGAGGTGACCGAGAGCGGCACCAGCGTGTCGCGGAAGAACTTCATCGGACCGGCGCCGTCGATCTTGGAGGCCTCGACCAGTTCGTCCGGCACGGTCATGAAGAACTGGCGGAACAGGAGCGTCGCGGTGGCCGAAGCGATCAGCGGGATGGTCAGCCCCGCATAGGTATCGAGCATGTTGAGGTCGGCGACGATCTTGTAGGTCGGATAGATGCGGACCTCGACCGGCAGCATCAGGGTGACGAAGATCAGCCAGAAGATCGTCATCCGGAACGGAAACCTGAAATAGACCACCGCGAAGGCCGAGGTCAGCGAGATGACGATCTTGCCGATCGCGATCGTCATGGCCATCACGAAGCTGTTGAACAGCATGCCGCCGACCGGCTGGCGGGTGGTGCCGGAGGTGCCGACGAACAGGGTACGCCAGTAGTTTTCCAGGAACAGCGGGCCGGGCGTCAGCGGCATCTTTCCGTTGGCGATGGTTGCCGCGTCCCAGGTCGAGGCGACGAAGGCGAGATAGACCGGGAAGGCCAGGATGGCGATGCCGATCAGCAGCGTCAGGTGGGCGAGGGCGGTGCCGAAGGGACGGTGCTCGACCATCAGTATTGCACCTTGCGCTCGATGAAGCGGAACTGCACGGCGGTCAGCGCGATCACGATGACCATCAGGATCACCGACTGCGCCGCCGAGCCGCCGAGGTCGCCGCCGACGCGGCCGTCGGAATAGACCTTGTAGACCAGCGTCTCGGTCGCCTTGGCGGGACCGCCGGCGGTGGTCGCGTCGATGATGCCGAAGGTGTCGAAGAACACGTAGACCACGTTCACGACGAAGAGATAGAAGGTCGTCGGCGACAGGAGCGGGAAGACGATGGTCCAGAAGCGCCGGACGGGACGCGCACCGTCGATCGCCGCCGCCTCAATGACCGACTTCGGGATCGCCTGCAGCCCGGCCAGGAAGAACAGGAAATTGTAGGAGACCTGCTTCCAGGTCGCCGCCATCACGACCAGCGCCATGGCGTCGGTGGAATCGAGCAGTGGGTTCCAGGTGAAGCCGAGCCCGCGCAGGCCCTGCGAGACGAGCCCGAGCGAGGGCTGGAACATGAAGAACCAGAGCACGCCGGCGACCGCCGGGGCGACCGCATAGGGCCAGATCAGGAGCGTCCGATAGGCGGTGCCGCCCTTCAGCTGCCGGTCCGCCTGCACGGCCAGGAACAGCGCGATCGACAGCGACAGGGCGGTGACGAGCGCCGAGAAGAAGGCCGTCGTGCCGATGGTCCGGTAGTAGTCGGCCTTGGCGAACAGGTCGCGGTAGTTGGCGAACCCGACGAATTCGGACGAGAGGCCGAAGGCGTCCTCCTGCAGGAAGGATTGCCAGACCGCCTGGCTGGCGGGCCAGTAGAAGAAAACCAGCGTCACGGCCAGTTGCGGCGCGACCAGTGCGAAGGGCAGCAGGCGGCCCTGGAAGATGGCGCGTTTTTCCATCGCGGGAGCACTCGGATCGCGGGGGCGCGGATCGCGCGGACGGCGAGGCGGCGGCTTGTGCGGCCGCCGCCGATTGTGCGGGCGGGCAGGGAGGGCAGCCAGGGCCGGTGGGAGACCACGGGCCGAGGGGGCGGGGCACGTCGCGGTGGACGGCCCGCCCCGATCGCCCCGAGCCTCTCGCCGATCAGCGCGTGGCGGTCTGCTCGAACTTGCGCAGCATCTCGTTGCCGCGCGCCACGGCGGCGTCGAGCGCTTCCTTGGCGGACTTCTTGCCGGCCAGCGCCGCCTCGATCTCCTCCGACCACACGTCGCGCATCTGGACCATGCCGCCGAAGCGCAGGCCGCGCGAATTCTCGGTCGGCTCCTTGTTGGTCAGTTCCTTCAGCGCCGTCTCCAGCAGCGGGTTCTTGTCGTAGAAGCCCGAAGTCTTGACCTTCTCGTAGGCCGCCTTGGTGATCGGCAGGTAGCCGGACTCGGTGTGCAGCTTGGCCTGGCGGTCGGTGTCGGACAGGAAGGTGAAGAACTTCGCCACGCCCTTGTATTCGGCCGCCGGCTTGCCGCCCATCACCCAGAGCGAGGCGCCGCCGATGATCGAATTCTGCGGCGCACCCGGCACGTCGGGATAATAGGGCATCGGCGCGTTGGAATAGTCGAACTTGGCGTTGGCCTTGACGTTGCCGTAGAAGGCCGAGGAGGTCAGGAACAGCGGGCATTCACCGGAGGTGAAGCGGCCCTCGCCGGTGTTGGTGCGGCCGGAATAGTCGAAGGTCTTGTCCTTCTGCAGCGCGACCAGCGTCTCCAGATGCTTGACGTAGAGCGGCGCGTTGATCTGCAGGACGGTGTCGAAGCCGTCCATGCCGTTGGCCCGGGTGGCCAGCGGTACGTTGTGCCAGGCGCCGAGCTGCTCGATATTGGCCCAGGTCGTCCAGGCAGTGGAGACGCCGCAGGTGGCATAGCCGGCAGCCTTCAGCTTCTTGGCGGCCTCGAACACCTCCGGCCAGGTCTTCGGCGGCTGGTCCGGGTTCAGGCCGGCCTTGCGCAGGGCGTCGCGGTTGACCCACATCACCATGCTGGAGGAGTTGAACGGGAAGGACAGCATCTCGCCCTTCACGGTCGAATAGTAGCCGGTGATCGCGGGCAGGTAGGACTTCGGGTCGAAGCTCTCGCCGGCATCCTTCATCATCGTCTGGACCGGCATGATGGCGCCCTTGGCGGCCATCATGGTGGCGGTGCCGACCTCGAAGACCTGCATGATGTGCGGTGCGTTGCCGGCCCGGTAGGCGGCGATGCCGGCATTCAGCGTGTCGGCATAGGAGCCCTTGTAGCTCGGAACGACCTTGTAGTCCTTCTGGCTGGCGTTGAACTCTTCCGCGAGCTTGACGATCACGTCGTTGTTCGCGCCGGTCATGGCGTGCCACCACTGCAGCTCGACCTGCGCCTGGGCGGCGCTGGCGGCGAACGAGAAGGCAGCGGCGAGGATAAGCGGCTTCACCGTGGTCATGGCGGTCTCCCGGTCGTTTCCAGACGTCGTTGCGTCGATCCCGATGGCGGCGCGACGTCCGATGGAAGCTCACCGGCTAGCCGTCCCGCGTCACGGTTCTGTGACGGTTTTGTTTCCGACTGTCGTATCAGCTTCCCGGGCGAAAGCCAGCTTGGCAAGTCCCCGGCAACAGACAAGCCGGCTACGGATCGCCGAAAGGCGTTCCGGCAATCGAAATTGGCGCCGGATTGCATCGGATCCGGTCGAATTCGCTTCGGTTAAGGATCGGGTAACGGCTCAATGCAAATTTGAGCGGACAGGGCCGGGGCCGGAAAGAATTCCGGGCGTCGGTGTCCCTGGCGCAACACCTCACGGGCCCGACAGAACGGAGGGCCGGGGAGGGTGCCGCCTCGCGGGGCGGCAAGGTGGCCGCGATGTCCTTGTTCCTGCGTTCCTCGCGCACCCGCTTCCAGGCTTTCGGCCGCGGCGCGGCCTTCCTGATGACCTGCACGGCGCTTGCGGCCTGCTCGAGCGCGCCGAACGGCACCGACTCGCGCTACGGCGTCTCGGCGAGCCGGCGGGTCTATGCCGACGGCCAGCCGATCCCCAAGGGCGGCGGCCGCGAACAGGTCGGCAAGCCCTACAACATCGCTGGCCGGACCTATGTACCGCGCGAGGATCCGAACTACGACAATACCGGCGTCGCTTCCTGGTACGGCAGCGACTTCCACGGCCGTCTGACCGCCAATGGCGAGATCTACGACCGCACCGCCATTTCGGCTGCGCATCCGACCATGCCGCTGCCCTCCTATGCGCGCGTGACCAACCTGCGCAACGGACGCTCGATCGTCGTCCGGGTCAACGACCGCGGCCCCTATGCCGGCAATCGCGAGATTGACCTGTCGGAGCGGACCGCCGAACTGCTCGAGTTCAAGAGCAAGGGCCTCGCCGAGGTCCGCGTCCAATATGTCGGCCGCGCGCCGGTCGAAGGGTCCGACGATCGCCAACTGATGGCGACCCTGACCGAGGGCGGCGCGCCGTCGATCGCCGGCGACCGGGTGATGGTCGCCGAGGCCGGCGGACGGGCGCCGCAGGTGCCGCCGCGCATCCAACTGGCCGACGCCTCCGGAACGCCCGGCTATCCCGGCGCCGGCCGCGCGGCCGCGCCGCCCGATATCGGGCCGGCTCCCGTCCGTACTGCCAGCCGCAGGCCGGCGCCGTCCGAGGACGACGACGACGGCTGGCCCGCCCCGCCGCCGCCCCGCGGTGCCGCCGCCGGTCGTCCCGGCTCTGGCCCGAACTACGGCGCCGGACCGGGCCCCGCCTATGGCGCGGCCCCGATGCCCACCGGCGCCGGTCCGGCGTCTCCCGCCATGATGCGGCCGTCCTATGGCGCGGCCGACCCGGGTGCCGGCCGGGCCGGGGCGGGCGCCGGCCAGTCGCCACGTTACGTCTATCCCGCTGATGGCCAGCCGGCCGCACGCGGCGCCATACCGCCCGGCTGGCAGGTCGGTCCCGAACCCGTCGCCGCCGGCCGGCGCGCGCCGGCCATGCCGGGGGCCTTGCCGGATCCGGACGACGACGGCATCGATGCCGATGCCCTGTCGCTCGCGCCGACCCGGCGTCCGGTCATCGGGGCGCCGAAGCCGGCCGTCCAGCCCGCCCCGGTCCGTCCGTCGTCGCGCCTCTCCTATTCGGACAGTGCCGGCCCGGCCGCCGCGACGGCCGCCGTCTTCACCCGGATGGGCGAGGGGCGCTCGTTCTCGGCGCTCGGCGGCGGCAGGAGCCCGAACGACGGAACCTCCCGGATCCCGGCGGCCGCCGTCACGCTCGATCTCGGCGCCTATGCCGACGCGGCCAATGCCGAGCGCCTGATCGCCCGGATGCGTGTCCATGGCGATGTGCGCAGTCAGATCGTCGCCAAATCCGACGGTCGCCGCCTGACGGCGGTTACGCTCGTCGTCGAGGCCGGGCACGCGGCTGCCGCCGCCGCTGCGGCCCGCAGCGCAGGCGTCGAGGCGGTTCCGGTGCCCCGCCGCTGACGGGCCGGCGGTCCTCGGCGAGGCGGTAGGGCCGCAATTTCCGCCCCGCCGGATCGGCCCGCCCCCACTATTCGGTTGGCCGCGCCTGCGGCATGTCGGATAGTCGCGCGGAGGATCGTCCCGGATTCGGGAGCGCGTCCGGCCGGGTCCGTCGGGGCGCGGGCTTGGCTGGATACCGCGCCGACGGGCGGGACCCGGACGGTGGAGTGAGCGCAAATGGTGCGACATGTCGGGAAGGCTGGCTTCGGTCCGGCCCGGTACGAGCCGGAGCTCGACCGTCCGGAGGCCGGGTCGCCGTCGCATGCCCGTTCGGTGTCGCGTCGTGCGGTCGTTGGCTTGGCTGCGGCCGTGGTCGGCATGGCGGCGCTGTTCGCAGCTCCGGCATCGGTCCTCGCGCAGGCGCAGACCTTCGAAACGAAGGCCGAGCAGGCGATCCTGATCGATTTCGAATCGAACACCGTTCTCTTCGAGAAGAATGCCGACAAGCTGTTCGCCCCGGCGAGCCTCGCCAAGATGATGACGATCGCGGTCGTGTTCGACCAGATCAAGGCCGGCAAGCTGACACTGGAGCAGGACTTCACGATCTCCGAGCATGCCTGGCGGACCGGCGGCGCCCCGTCGCGCACGTCCTCGATGTTCGCGCCGATCAATTCCCGCGTGACCGTCAACGACCTGATCCAGGGCATCTGCGTGCAGTCGGCCAATGATGGGGCGATCGCCGTCGCGGAAGGCCTCGCCGGGACGGAACTGGCCTTCTCGGAGATGATGAACAAGAAGGCGCGCGACATCGGCATGACCAAGTCGGTGTTCCGCAATCCGACCGGCCTGCCCGATCCAGACCAGAAGATCACCGCGCGCGAATACGCCAAGCTGGCGACCTATATCATCGCCAACCATCCGGACCTCTACAAGGTCTATTCGCAGCGCGAATTCACCTACAACAAGATCCGACAGCAGAACCGCAATCCGCTTCTGAACGACGGCATCGGCGCCGACGGCTTCAAGACCGGTTACATCAAAGAATCCGGCTACAATATCGTCGGCTCGGCCGTGCAGGGCGGCCAGCGGCTGATCGCCGTGATGGGCGGCATGAAGAGCGAGAAGGAGCGCGCCGAGGAAGCCCGCAAGCTCCTGGAATGGGGCTTCCGCTCCTTCGAACAGATCACCCTCTACAAGGCCGGCGAGTCGCCCGGCGACGCCAAGGTGTTCGGCGGCGCCTCCGCATCGGTGCCGCTGGTCGGCGAGAAGGCCCTCACGCTCCTGGTGCCGCGCGGCAACCGCGACAAGCTCAGGGCGCATGTCATCTATCGCGGCCCGGTCAAGGCCCCGATCGAGAAGGGGGCCCAGATCGGCAAGCTCCAGGTCCTGCGCGGCGACAGCGTGATCCAGGAGAAGCCGCTTTATGCCGCCGAGGCGGTCGGGCTCGGTCCGATGCACAGCCGCGCGATGGATGCGGCCTACGAGTCGGTCGTGCGCTTCGTGCGCGAGACCGTGGGCCTCAAGTGATGGCGGCCGGCGTCGGCATGCCCGACGCCCCTCGCCGGCCGGCGCGGTTCATCACGCTGGAAGGCGGGGAGGGCGCGGGCAAGTCGACCCAGGCCCGCCGTCTCGCCGACCGCCTGCAGGGTCTCGGCATCGGCACCGTCTCGACGCGCGAACCGGGCGGCTCGCCCGGCGCCGAGGCCGTCCGCCATGTCCTTCTGTCCGGTGCCGCCGAACGGTTCGGGCCGGACGTCGAGGCGATCCTGTTCGCCGCCGCCCGCGCCGACCATGTCGACGAGACCATCCGCCCGGCGCTGGAACGTGGCGACTGGGTCATCTGCGACCGCTTCGCCGACTCGACACGCGTCTATCAGGCCGAGATCGGCGACGGCCTGATCGACGCCCTGGAGAGCGTGGCGCTGGATGGGGTGGTGCCCGACCTGACCCTGCTCCTGGACCTGCCGGCGGAAATCGGCCTGGAACGGGCCCGGACGCGGCGCGGTGCGGACGAGGTCGACCGCTTCGAGAAGGACGCCCTCGCCCTGCATGTCGCCCGCCGCGAGGCCTTCCTGGCGCTCGCGCGCCGCCATCCGGAACGGATGGTCGTGATCGATGCGGGAGCTGAAGCGGACGCGGTCGCCGCCGCGGTCTGGGCGGCAGTCGCAGGCCGGTTCGATCTGGCGTCCGACGGCCGGGCCGGGTAGAGCCTCGTCATGGCACGCGCAGCGACGACCCCCCTGGAGGCGGCCCCCGAGGCCGATGCGATCGACGGCGCGCCGCTGCCGCGCGAGCGGCACACGCTGATCGGCCACCGGGAGGGCGAGCGCACCCTGCTCGACGCCTACCGGTCGGGGCGCATCCATCACGGCTGGCTGATCGGCGGCGCCAAGGGCATCGGCAAGGCGACGCTCGCCTTCCGCTTCGCCCGCTTCGTCCTGGCCCATCCGGACCCCGCAGCCCCAGCAGTGCGCGACGCGACCAGCCTGGCGGTCGATCCGGACAACCCCGTTTCCCGCCGCATCGCCGCCGGCGCCCATGGCGACCTCCTTCACCTGCGCCGGCCCTGGGACGAGAAGACCAAGCGCCACAAGACCGTGCTGACGGTCGCCGAAATCCGCCGCACGGTCGGCTTCTTCGGCTCCACGGCGGCGGAGGGCGGCTGGCGCGTGGCGATCGTCGACGCGGCCGACGATCTCAATGCCAGCGCCGCCAATGCGCTCCTGAAGATCCTGGAGGAACCGCCGGCGCGCTGCCTGTTCCTGGTGCTGACCCATCAGCCCGGCCGCCTGCTGCCGACCATCCGCTCGCGCTGCCGGCGCCTGTTGCTGCCGAGCCTGTCCGAGGACGACCTGATCGGCGGCCTGACCGGCCTCGGCTATGGCCGCAACAGCGATGCCTCGACGCTGAAGACCGCCGCCGGCATCGCCGACGGCAGCCTGCGCCGCGCGATCCAACTGATCGAGAGCGACGGCGTGGCGCTCTATCGCAAGGTCGAGACGCTGGCCCGCCGGCTGCCGGCGCTGGACGTGAAGGACCTGCACCGGCTCGCCGACGAGGTCGCCGGGCGGGGCGCCGACGAGGCCTTCGAGACGGCGACGGAATTCTTCCTCGGCCATGCCGCGATGCGGGCGCGCGAAGCCGGTCTGGCCGGGCAGGGGCGCCGCGCTGCCCTCTGGGCAGAGGCCGAGATCGCCGCCCGCCGCGACCTCGGCGCCGTCGACGCGCTCAATCTCGACAAGCGTGCCGCCCTGATTTCCCTCGTGCGGACCCTTGTCGAAGCTGCGCGGAATTGAGTATCCCCTGCGGGACCCTCTATGGAATGATGCGCAGGCAGGTTATTCCAGACCGAAAGGGTACGAGCGCCCTGCCGGCATCCGCCCGGATGCGGGGGTGCTCCAGCGCCGGACTCCGCCGGCGATCAGGACGCTCCGAGACATGACGAAACCGAAATTCTTCATCACGACCGCGATCGACTACCCGAACGGCCGGCCCCATGTCGGCCACGCCTACGAGAAGATCGCCTCCGACGCCCTGGCCCGCTTCAAGCGGCTGGACGGCTTCGACGTCCTGTTCCTGACCGGTACCGACGAACACGGCCTGAAGATGCACCAGACCGCGGCGCGCGAGGGGCTGACGCCGCGCCAGCTGGTCGACCGCAATTCGGCGGTCTTCAAGGACATGGACGCGCTGCTGAACGTCTCCTATGACGACTTCATCCGCACCACCGAGCCGCGCCACCATGCCTCCGTGCAGGAAATCTGGCGGCGGATGGAGAAGGCCGGCGACATCTACAAGGCCAAATATGCCGGCTGGTACTCGGTGCGCGACGAGGCCTACTACGCCGAGGGCGAGACCCAGGTCGGCGACGACGGCGTGCGCCGCTCGATCGGCACCGGCACTCCGGTCGAATGGACCGAGGAGGAGAGCTACTTCTTCAAGCTCTCGGCCTATGCGGAGCGCCTGCTCGCCCTTTACCGCGACCAGCCGGACTTCATCGGCCCGGCCTCGCGCAAGAACGAGGTGATCTCCTTCGTCGAGGGCGGCCTGGAGGATCTCTCGATCAGCCGCACCACCTTCGACTGGGGCGTGCCGGTGCCGGATGCGCCCGGCCATGTGATGTATGTCTGGATCGATGCGCTGACCAACTACATCACCGGCGCCGGCTTTCCGGACGAGGCCTCGGAGAAGTACAAGACCTACTGGCCGGCGGACCTGCACGTCATCGGCAAGGACATCGTGCGCTTCCACGCGGTCTATTGGCCGGCCTTCCTGATGTCGGCCGGTCTGCCGCTGCCCCGGCGCGTCTTCGCGCATGGGTTCATCTTCAACCGCGGCGAGAAGATGTCGAAGTCGGTCGGCAACGTGGTCGATCCGTTCGACCTGGCGCATGCCTATGGCGTCGACCCGATGCGCTTCTTCTTCCTGCGCGAGGTGCCGTTCGGCCAGGACGGCAACTACAGCCATGACGCCATTGTGGCGCGGATGAATGCCGATCTCGCCAACGATCTCGGCAATCTGGCGCAGCGCTCGCTGTCGATGATCGCCAAGAACTGCGGCGGCGTGCTGCCGCAACCGGGGCCGCTCGCGGCTGCCGACGAGACGCTGCTCGCCCAGGCCGACGGACTGATGGCGGCCGCGCGCACGGCCTTCGATGCCCAGGAGATCCACAAGGCCCTGGAGGCGATCTGGTTCGTGGTCGCTGAGACCAACCGCTATTTCACCGCCCAGGAGCCGTGGGCGCTGCGCAAGACCGACTTCGCCCGCATGGAGACCGTGCTCTGGGTCACCGCCGAGGTGCTGCGCATCGTCGGTCTGCTGATCCAGCCGATCATGCCGAAATCGGCCGGCACGCTGCTCGACCTGCTCGGCCAGCAGGCGCCGGAGGCGCGCGCCTTCGCCGCGATCGGCACCCGCATTGCCGGTGGCACGGTGCTGCCGGCACCCGCGCCGGTCTTCCCGAAATATGTCGAGCCGGAGACGGGCGAGGGGGCCTGACCCCGCGCCCGTCCCGTCTTCCCCCAAGCCAATCCGGGCCGCTCGCGGCCCGGGCAGCGGACCTGCCATGACCCTCGTCGATTCCCATTGCCACCTTGATTTTCCCGATTTCGCTGAGGAACTCGACCAGGTGGTCACGCGCGCCCACGCCGCCGGCGTCGCCAAGATGGTGACCATCTCCACGCGGGTGCGCCGCTTTGAGGCGATCAAGGCGATCGCCGAGCGTTTCGACAGTGTCTGGTGCTCGGTCGGCACCCATTGCCAGAACGCCCATGAGGAACTCGACATCACGGCCGACGATCTCGCCCGGCTGGCCGAGCATCCGCGCTGTGTGGCGATCGGCGAGGCGGGGCTCGACTACCATTACGACCTGTCGCCGCGCGACGCGCAGGAGGAGGGCTTCCGCCGCCATATCGCCGCCGCGCGCATGACCGGGCTGCCGCTCGTGATCCATGCCCGCGACGCCGACGAGGACGTGGCGCGCATCCTGGAGGAGGAGACGGCGAGGGGGCCGTTCCCGATGGTCCTGCACTGCTTCTCGTCGGGCGCTGAACTCGCCAGGCGCGGCCTCGCCTGCGGCGCCTATCTGTCCTTCTCGGGCATCCTGACCTTCAAGACCGCCGAGACCATCCGCGAGGTCGCCGCCTTCGCGCCCGAAGACCGCATCCTGGTCGAGACCGACGCGCCCTATCTGGCGCCGCTGCCGTATCGCGGCAAGCGCAACGAGCCGGCCTATACGGCCAAGACGGCCGCCGTGCTGGCCAAGGTCCGCGGCGTCTCGGACGCTGAGATCGCGCGCATCACCACCGACAATTTCCACCGGCTGTTCGCCAAGGTCCCGCGGTGACGATGCCATGGCGCCGCGGCTGACCTTCCGCATCCTCGGCTGCGGCTCGTCGCCGGGCGTGCCGCGCATCGGCAACGACTGGGGTCAGTGCGACCCTCGCAACCCGAAGAACCGGCGCCGACGCGCGAGCCTCCTGGTCACGCGCCGGGACGGCGACGGCGAGCCGACCCGCGTGCTGGTCGATACCGGTCCGGACCTGCGCGAACAGATGCTCGACGCCGATGTCGACTGGGTCGACGGTGTCTTTCTGACCCATCCGCATGCCGACCATATCCACGGCATCGACGATCTCCGGAGCTTCGTGCTCAACCGGCGTCAGCGCGTCGATGTCCACATGGACGCGCCCACCGCCGAGCGCGTCCGCCACGCCTTCGACTATTGCTTCGTGACGCCGCCGGGCTCCAGCTACCCGCCGATCCTGAACGAGCACCGGATCGAAGATGGCGTGCCCGTGACGGTGAACGGCCCGGGTGGCCCGATCACGGCCGTGCCGTATCGCCAGAGCCATGGCGACATCACGTCGCTCGGCTTCCGCTTCGGCAGTCTGGCCTATTCGCCGGACGTGAGCGCCATGCCGGAGGACGCCTTCGACCGGCTTGGCGGTCTCGACGTGCTGATCATCGACGCGCTGCGCTGGGTCCCGCATCCGAGCCATTTCTCGGTCGACGAGGCGCTCGAGGTGATCGCGCGCCTGAAGCCGAAGCGCGCCATCCTGACCCACATGCACATCGATCTCGACTACCGCATCCTGAAGGCCAAGCTGCCCGACCATGTCGAGCCGGCCTATGACGGCCTGGAGATCGAGCTGCCGGCCTGACGCAAGTCCGGCGCGGCCCATGCTCGGGTGGTCCGGGATTGGACGGTCCAGGCTCGGGTGGCCAGGATTGGGCGATCCATGGTCGGGGGGACGCCTGCGCGGGCGCCGATCCTTGCGGCGGCAGGGGGCATCACCGGATATCGACCTGATCGTTCGACCCAACAACCGTCCACATAAAAGTTCCATAATCCATCTTATGCGAATCATCGATATGGAAGTCGCGATCCGGATCGGTCTCCGACCCGACCGATCCCCTGTCCGACTGGCCCCAGCCGGAACGGTCCGCGTCTGCCAACCATGCGGCCTCACCGCGACGCCCTCCGACGTGCGAGGCAGCGACCAGGACGGCGGCCGCGATCGGCCCGCGGATCAGATGCCGCGATCGCGGCCGCACCGGGCTACGCGCGGCGATCGCCCGCATGGCCGGACGCGGCCCGCGTCTCACCCGTCGACGTCCTCGGCACGCCGGCCGACGACGCGTTCGTAGGTCGCCGGATCGGTCGCGCCTTCGCTGCCGATGACCAGCACCCGGACCGACCGGTCGAGACCCAGCGTCGCCCGCAGGCCCGGATCGAGCGCGGCGGCGACGAGGCCCGCGGTCGCGGCCGCTCCGGATTCGCCCGCCACGATCGGCCGGTCGCCCGGCTGGGCCGCCGCGAGCAGCCGCATCGCCGCGATGGCGGCCTCGTCCGGCAAGGCGATCACGTCGTCGAGCCCACCTTTCAGGATGTCCCAGGCGACCGGCGACACTTCGCCGGCGGCCAGGCAGGCCATGAAGGTGTCGGTCGACCCCTCGATTGCGACCGGATGGCCGGCCGCCACGGTGCGGAAGACGCAATCGGCCAGGACCGGCTCGACGACGATGCAGCGCGGCCGGTCGGACCCGTAGGCCTCCCACAGATAGCCCGCGAGGGCGGCCGCAAGACCGCCGACGCCGGCCTGAACGAAGACATGGGTCGGCGGCGCCTCCCCGTCCATCTGCCGCAGCGCCTCCGCGGCGATCAGCATGTAGCCTTCCATGACCCGGATCGGCACCGTAGCGCTGCCTTCGCTCGACGTGTCCGCCACCAGGGACCAGCCCGCCGCCGCGGCCGCGCGCGCCACCGCCCGCACGCTGTCGTCGTAGCCGCCCGGGACGCGGCGCATTTCGGCCCCATAGGCGGCGATCGCGGCTTCGCGCTCGGCGCTGACCCCCTCATGGATGAAGACCACCGAGCGGCAGCCGAACAGGCCCGCGCCCCAGGCGACCGAGCGGCCGTGATTGCCGTCCGTCGCGGTCGCGACCGTCACGTCCGCGGTGCGGTCGCGATAGCGTCCGGCCAGAAGATCGGAACTCGTGGCCGTGATGCCCTCTCCGGCCAGGCGCTCCTGCAGGATGCGCAGCACCGCATAGGCCCCGCCCAACGCCTTGAAACTCTTCAGCCCGAAGCGCCGGCTCTCGTCCTTGTAGTGCACGGCGCCGAGCCCGAGCCGGCCGGCCAGACCGTCGAGCCGCACCAGGGGCGTCGGCGCATAGCCGGGCCAGGTCGTGATTTCCGCCGCCGCGCGTTCCGCCCCGGCCAGGGACAGGATCGCCCGCTCGGCCTCCCCATAGGGGTCGCGGCGGGCGAGCGGATTGGCGACGTGGCGGGCCGGAAAGGCTTGCATGGGTCTGGCTCCCGGGAACGAAGTCTGATCTCCCCCGTTCATGCACCCGGAAGGCGCCGAAACGCCAGAGCAGGGGCGCGCGCCCTGCCCGGTTCCTTGGCGATTCCTTGGGCATTCGTCCCGTCGGACCGCGGGCCCGATAAATCGTGGAGCCCGGTCAGATCGTGATTGTGCCGACGCTGGCGCCGCCGCAGACATAGAGCACCTGGCCGGTGACGAAGCCCGCCTCCGGCGCAGTGAAGAAGGTGACCGCCCGGGCGACATCGTCCGAGCGGCCGAGCCGCTTGACGGGGATGGCCGCAGCCAGCGCCTGTTCGCGCGCGCTGCCGGGCTCGATCACGTCCCGGAACATGGCCGTATCCTGGATCGGACCCGGCGCCACGACATTCACCGTGATGCCGGCGGGTCCGAGTTCCAGCGCCCAGGTCCGCGCCATCCCGATCATGCCGGCCTTGGTGGCCGAATAGGCGGTGCGGGTCGGCAGGCCGAGCGCGGCGCGCGAGGAGATCAGCACCACCCGCCCCGCCCCGGCCTTGCGCATGGCCGGCAGGAAGGCCTGCAGCAGGATCAGGGGCGCGCCGACATGCAGATGGGTCAGGTCGTCGAGATCGGCGTCGGTGACCGCCTCGACAGGCCGCGCCCGGATCGTCCCGGCATTATGGACGAGGATGCCGACCGCATGGCGCGCCGCCACCGCGGTGGCCGCCGCCCGCGTCGCCGCCGGATCGCTCAGGTCGACTGCGACGGTTTCGAGATGCGGGTCGGCGAACTCGGCCTCCCCGCGCGACAGCGAGACGACATGGTGGCCGGCATCGATCAGTCGGCGCGAAATGGCGGCGCCGATCCCCGCGCCACCGCCGGTGACGACGGCGACCGGGCGGTCGACGGACAAGGCTTCGGTCATGGCGGCTCCGGTCACGCGGTGCGCTTCTTCAGGGCGCGGGTGTCGTGGACGTCGCCGGCGGCCATCCGCTCGGCGACCGCGGTCTTCAGTTCGCCGCGCTGGATCTTCTGCGTCGAGGTCAGCGGCAGCGCCTCGGCGAAGGCGATCCAGCCGGGCGCCTTGTAGTAGGCGAGCCGGCCGAGGCAATGGGCGACGACGTCGCCGGCGAGGCGCACGGCGGCCTGCGGGTCGGCCGGCTTCTCGTGCGGCACGATCAGGGCGAAGACCTCGTCGCCGCGCACCGGATCGGGCGTCGCGGCGACCGCCGCCGCCTTGACGGCCGGATGGCGCAGCAGCACCGCCTCGACCTCGACGGCGGCGATATTCTCGCCCGAGCGGCGGATCACGTTCTTCTTGCGGTCGACGAAATGGAACGATCCGTCCGGCCCGCGCCGGACCACGTCGCCGGTATGGAACCAGCCGTCGCTCCAGGCTTCCGCGCTTGCCTCCGGGTCCTTCAGATATTCGCGGAAGAAGCCGAAGCGCGGCTCCGGCCCGGCTCGCCGGACCAGGAGTTCGCCCGGCTGGTCGACCGCCGCCTCAGTGCCGTCCTCCGCGATGATGCGCGTCGCGATCGTCGGATGGGCGCGGCCGAAACAGTTGGTGCCGACATGGCGCGGCTCCTCGGTGGCGGCGATCACCGCCCCTGCCCCGGTCTCGGTCATCGCCCAGGCCTCGATCAACGGGAACCCGAAGCGCGCCTCGAACGGCGCCTGCAGGTCGCGCGGCACGCCGGCGCCGAAGCCGAAACGCACCGTGTGGGCGCGATCGCTCGGGTCCTCCGGCGCGGCCATCAGCATGGCCGGCATTACGCCCAGATAGTGCAGCACGGTCGCCCGGCTGTCGCGGACATTGTCCCACCAGCTCTTCGGGTGGAACCGGTCGACCGCGATCAGGCAGCCGCCGGTCATCAGCATGGCCATGGCCGAATAGGCCATCGCGTTCATGTGGAAGACCGGCAGCGGCGTGATCATCCGCTCGACGCCCTCCTCGAGCGCGATCAGTCCGCCGGTCTCGGCATACCAGCGGCCGGCCTCCAGGAAATACTCGTTCGGCAGCACGCAGCCTTTCGGCCGTCCGGTCGTGCCGGAGGTGTAGAGCAGGCCGCATTCGGTATCGGCGTCGGGTGTGCCCGGCCGCGGCGGATCGAAGGGCGCGCGCTCCGGCGCCTCACCCGGCGCGACCACGGCGACCGTCCGCCCGGCGACCTCGGCCGCCGCCCGGATGTCGGCCATCCGCTCGGGCAGCACCACGGCGGCGGCGATTTCCGAATGGCCGATCAGATATTCGAGCTCGGCCGAGCGGAGATCCGGATTGATCGGCACCACCGAGATGCCGAGCCGGTTGAGCGCGAACCAGGTCAGGAAATAGATCGGACGGTTCTCGGTCAGGAGCGCGACCCGGTGGCTGCGCCCGAAGCCCGCCCGTGCCCAGGCGGCCGACAGCCGCTCGACCACCGCCGCCGCCGCCGCATAGGTGATCTCGCCGGCCTCGATCCCGTAGCGCTCTGCCGTCTCCGGCAATACCGCCAGAAACGGCCGGTCCGGCCAGCGCGCCGCCGCTTGGCGGAAGGCGGCATGAACGGTCTGCGGCACGGTTCGCAAGGCCGCATGAACGATTTGCGGAACGGTCTCGGTCATCACTGTCTCGCTGCTCATACGCCTGGTCTGCCCCATCACCCTTGCCGCCGCCTCACCCCTGCAACGGCGGCCATCCCCCGGCTCCGTCCCCTTCTCCCCCCTCCAGGGGGGCGAAGGGCAAAGACCCGAAGATCGGAGAGCCTAAACACCGGCGAATCCAATCGCTGACCCCGATCCCGCAGCATCCCCTTCTCCCCCCAAGGGGGGAGAAGGTGCCCGAAGGGCGGATGAGGGGGTCGATCCCCCCGCCCGCCCTGGAATTCCGGCCCGCGTCCGGAGACGGCCGTGACTGCGAATCCGGCTGAGAACCGCCCGATCCACCCCCTCATCCGGCCTTCGGCCACCTTCTCCCCCCTCCGGGGGGCGAAGGGGAAGGAGCCGTAGATCGGAGCCAAAACCCCATAGAATCCAATCTTCTACCCCGATCCCGCAACATCCCCTTCTCCCCTTGAGGGAGAAGGTGCCCGAAGGGCGGATGAGGGGGGCGATCCCCCCGCCCCACCCGGTTGTCCGGCCCGCGTCCGGAGACGGCCGGGACGGCGGATCTGGCGGAGAACCGCCCGATCCACCCCCTCATCCGGCCTTCGGCCACCTTCTCCCCCCTTCAGGGGGCGAAGGGAAAGCCGGAAGATCGGAGGGCCGTCGGGAGCCCCCTCGCCTCACATGAAGAGCTGGATGTTGCCGAAGGCGGCTTCGCAGTTCACGAGGTCGACGCGCTTCAGCTTGATGCGGATCTGGCCGTCGACGACCGTCAGGGTGTGGGTCGCCCAGGCGGCGTAGAGCTTCTGGTCGTCGAAACGGGTCTCGACATAGTGCATCGGGGTCCAGGTGACGTATTCGTTGGCCGCCTCGTCGCGCCGGTCGACCTGCGGGACCTGCAGGACATGGTGGCAGCGGCTCTTCGGCTTCTGGCTGAAGGTGCGGTTGCCCTTGAGCCGCTCGACGCGGATCTTGAGGAGGAGCTTGTCCTCATACATCAGCGAGCAGGTCAGCTTCGGATCGGTCTGCCCCCATTCCAGCGGCATCCAGTAATAGGCATCCTCGGTATAGAGCTCGAGCCATTCCTCGAAACGCTGCTGGTCGATCATGCGCGCCTCGCGGACGACGAAATCGATCAGCTGCTGGTCGGTCGGCGCGCCGGTGAGCACGGGAATATGGACGGTCATGGCCGCTCTCCTCACATGCTCATGGTCATGAACTTGGACCAGGCGCGGAACTGGTTGCGCATCTGCCACTCGGTCGTGCCGTTGGTGACGACGGTGGCGTCCGCCTCCTCGGCCGGGTCGTAGAGCCGCTGCACGTTGACCCATTCGTTGCCGTTACAGCGCAGGCCTTCCTGGGCGCGCTCGTACATTTCCAGGTCGTCATGGCCGACCACCGAGGTCGGCGCATTGATCAGCCGGTTGTACATCAGCGTGCGTTCCAGGAGCATGTCGGGCGCATCGACCAGCCGGAAGGTCCAGCTCTCGACCAGCGTCTTGTCGGCGGCGATCGGGATGAAGTTGCGCAGGAGCTGGATCGGCCCCTTGATCATGATGTTGGGGAAATAGACTGTGTTGTGCCGGTTCTCGTCGAGGATCGCCTTGGCGCGGTTCTCACCATAGGCGGCGGTCATCTGGTCGAAATAGCCGGGGATGGCCGAATAGTCGGAATGGATCGAATGCGACACGCCAGTATGGCCGTGCCCGTTCGGCCAGACGCGGATGCCCATGCCCTCGAAGAACTCGTAGGGGCTCATGAAGGGCAGGAAGATCTCCACCGCCATCGGCTTCTTGGTGCCGGGCGGCGCGTTCTTCCAGACCTCCGACGCGGTGCCGGCCGAGGATTCATGGGCGACCATCGGATGGCAGGTGTCGGTCTGGTTCTCGACCAGCATCTTCCAATTGCAGTTGTGCATGTAGCGCAGTACGCCGCCGGCGACCTGGAGCCGGCCGACCGGCGAGCGGTCGATCATGTTGTCGAAGCTCGACAGGCTGTCGCCGAAGAACGCTTCGAAATCGAGCCCGCCATCGTTGAGCTTGGCGAAGACGAAGCCGCGATAGTTCTTGACGTGGCGGACCTTGGCGAGGCCCTCGGCCGCGTGGCTGGTCTCGAAGCCGGTATTCTCGTAGCCCTTCTTCAGGGGAATCGCGAGCAGGCTGCCGTCGAGCTTGAACGACCAGGCGTGATAGGGGCAGCGGAAGAACTTGCCGGCATTGCCGCAGGCTTCCGTGGTCACCCGCACGCCCTTGTGCGGACAGCGGTTGTAGAGAACGTTCACGTCGCCGTTGCCGTTGCGCACCATCAGCACCGGCTGGGTGCCGACCGTGGTGCCGTAGTAGTCGCCGGCATTGGGGATCTGGCTGTCGTGGCCGACATAGACCCAGGTGTTGGCGAAGAGATGTTCCATCTCCAGCTCGAACAGTTCCTGGTCGACATAGAGATCGCGATGCACCTCGGTCTCGCGCACCAGGGAGCGCACCGCCTCGACATTGCCTCTGTATTTCGCCATCGCCATCCTCCCGGTCGGCTCTGTTCAGGTTCCGGATCGGAGTCCATTCCCATGCCGCCGTCCATCCGGATCCTCCCTAGTAGTCGGAGGATCAGTGGTTCGGAGTTACGCGACGGATGGAAACCAGCCGTCGCGAACGAACCCCGAGGTCCGGACGGACATCAGCCATCAAAGATCGATCACCAGTCGCGGCGTCTTCGACCGCGAGATGCAGATCTGCATCAGCGTGCCGGCCGCGCGCTCGCTCTCGGTCAGGATGAAGTCGCGATGATCGGGCACGCCCTCGACCACGCCGACCTGGCAGATGCCGCAATCGCCGCGCCGGCAATCGAACATCGGGTCCTCGCCGGCCTCGACCAGCACATCCACGATGGTCTTGCCCGGCGGCACGACGAAGCTCTTGCCGGACGATTTGAGCACCACCTCGAAGGGCTGGTCGCCGTCGGCGGCGGTCGGTGCCGTGAAGATCTCGAAATGCAGCCGGCCGTCGCGCCAGCCGAGCGCCTTGGCCTGGTCGCGTGCCGCCTCGATCATCGGCAGCGGCCCGCACAGATAGAGCGGTCCGGCCGCGCCGAGCCCCGCCATGACGCCCCGGAGATCGAAGAAGCCGCCGGCCTCGTCGTCGGCATGCACGGTCAGCCGGTCGCCGGCGACCGCGCGGCATTCGTCCAGGAAGGCGAAATCGGCGCGCGAGCGGCCGGCATAGTAGAAGCGGAACGGATGGTTGGCGGCGGCCAGTTCGGCCGCCATGGCCAGGATCGGCGTGACCCCGATGCCGCCGGCGACCAGCGTGACCGGACCCTCGGCCGGTTCCAGCGGGAAATTGTTCTGCGGCGGCTCCACCGTCACGGCGTCGCCGGCGACGAGCCCGTGCATGTAGGCGGATCCGCCGGTCGAGGCCTCCTCCAGGCGGATGCCGAGCCGGTAGTGATGCGGCCGTGTCGCGGCGGCGGGCTCGGGGGTCGCATTGACCAAGCTGTAGGAGCGCGTGTCCCCACCGGGCAGGCGGATCTTGACATGCGCGCCGGCCTGCCAGCTCGGCAGCGGGCCGCCGTCGGGCCGGGCGAGACGGATGTCGCGCACCCGCGGGGCGGCATTGCGCGTCTCGATGACGGTGAGGGACAGGGTCTCCATCAGGTCGCGGCCTCCGCCAGCATGGCCTCGATCGTCTTCACGGCGCCGTCGAGCGCGGTCCCGGCTTCGTCGAGCAGCGCCGCCTGGCGCAACCGCCGCACCCAGTCGGCCGCATCGGCCCGGCCGATGAGCCGCGGCACCATGGCGGCGACGCGGTCATATTTGGACAGGCCGCGGGCATGGGTGTCCGAATAGCCCTTCACGAGGCGCCGGCACTTCAGCACCTCCAGCGCCAGGGCCGGATCGGTGGCGAGATGCTGCGCGGCCAGCGCCAGCCAGGCCTCCATATGGGCCATCTCGCGGCCATGCCGCAGTGCACCAAGACGGAACCGCTTGAAAGATGCAACTGCATAGAGCTGCAGGAAGCCGAGGATCGTGCCGGTGCGCACGCGGCGGCCGCGGTTGACGATCCGGTCGAGCGCCCGGAACAGGCCGGAGCGGCTTTCGATCCAGGCGCCGAGCCGCGCCGGCAGGGCGGAACAGACCTCTTCCATGCGCGGATGCATGAACTCGGTCGTCAGCACGATCTGGTCGGCGCGGGCGGCGACCTCGCGGCGGACGCGCTCGGAGCGGGTCGCGCGGATCTTCAGGTCCGCCACCCGGTACATGTCGTCATAGGCCATGGCGACGGCGATCTGGCGCGCCGCCTCGACCGCGATGGCGTCGCCGAAGCCGAGCGTCGTCGCCGCCGGGATGTCGGCCAGGAAGGCCTTCAGCCGGGACAGATAGGCGTCCGCATAGGCCGCATCCTGCCAATCGGTCAGCCGGCGCACGCCCGCATAGGCCATGGCGCGGGCCGCCGGCGGTACCTCCGACCGGATGCGCACGAGCAGCGCATCGAGCGCCGGCTGGCCGACCCGTTCGGGCGGTTCGGGCAGCGCCTTGTCGGGTCCCTTGGGCGGCAGGTCGGGTTTGCCGGCCTTGACGGCGCGATCGAAGCCGGCCGCGAAGGCGCGCAGGCTCGCCTCGACCCCGACGCCGCCGGCGCGGATCGCGCCCTCGAAGGCCTCGCGCGAGAACGGCAGCGCCCCGGAACCGGCCAGTGCGCCGAACAGGCTCGCCGAGACGACCGAGCCGCTGGCCTCGGCGAGCGCGGCCATGTCGAAGGCAATGGTGCGTTTCGTGGCGATGCCGGCCGCTTCCGCAACCGCCGTCGCATCGCCGATGCCGTCGCCCGGCCGTTCCTTCTCGACCACCGCAAAGGACCGGTGTGTCGAGGCGATCAGGGTGGTCCGGTCGGGCGTGACCAGGCCGCGCAGGATGGCGCGTCCGCCTTCCATCCATTCCGCCGCCAGCACCACATCGACATCGCCGGCCGCCGGCATCAGCGACAGGACCGGGCTGGCATCGTCCCGGGCGCGGATCATCTCGACATAATAGATCGTCGCGCCGGTGCGCTGGGCGACCCCCGGCACGGAGGTGGTCTGCGCGACCCAGCCGGACCCTTCCGCCAGAGCCACGATCCAGTCGGCCAGCACCCCGCCGCCCTGCCCGCCCATGGCCAGGATCGCCACCGCCAACGGCCGATCCTCGCGCCGGATACCGCCCCGCCCGTCCGGACTCGTCGTCTCAAGCACGCTCATCGGTCCCTCCTGCCGTCCCGCCATCCGCCCTCGAAACCCGCAACCCTTCCCCTTCTCCCCCCAGGGGGGGAGAAGGTGCCCGAAGGGCGGATGAGGGGGGCGATACCGCGGTCTGCCGATGTCCCGCCGTCCTGAAACCCCGGCTGAACCGAAAAGCCGAACGATGCTGCGGCCTCACACCCCCTCATCCGGCCTTCGGCCACCTTCTCCCCCCTCAGGGGGAGAAGGGGATGGCGCGAGAGCGGAGCGTGCGGGGCGGACAGCCGGGGGCGCGCGGAGCGAGACCTGCGGCAGAAACTCAGGCGCCCCGATACCTCTTGCTCTGGGCCTTCAGGCCCCATCCCCCCCTCGAAACCCACGTCCCTTCCCCTTCTCCCCCCAGGGGGGGAGAAGGGGCCCGAAGGGCGGATGAGGGGGACGATACCGCGGTCTGCCGATGTCCCGCGGTCCTGACACCCCGGCTGAACCGAAAGGCCACGCGATGCTGCGGCCTCACCCCCCCTCATCCGGCCTTCGGCCACCTTCTCCCCCCTCAGGGGGAGAAGGGGATGGCGCGAGAGCGGAGTGTGCGGGGCGGACAGCCGGGGGCGCGCGGATACGCTTGACCGGCTTGCGGGGCCGAAGTGCGGTGTCTGGGCGGAAGGAGCCGGCATCGTCGTCAGGCCGGGAAGGCGATGCGGCGCGCAGCGTGGCGGCGCTGCAGGAAGCCGATGGCGGCCGAGCGGATCCGGGCCAGGAAGCGGTCCCAGCCTGTCGGGTTCTGGACGATGTCGGCACGATAGAAGGACGGACACAGCACTGCGGCTTCCGAGACCTCGCCGCAATTGCCGCAACCGACGCAGCTGTTGTCGATCGCCGCGACCGGATCCTCCTTCAGGGGATCGTCGGTATGCTTGACCGACAGCGACGGACAGCCGGACAGCCGGATGCAGGCATGGTCGCCGGTACAGACATCCTCGTCGACGCCGAACCGCTCGCGCACCACCCGCTCGCCGCGCTTCACGGCGGCGGAGACCAGCGGCTTGATCCGGCGCTGCTTGTTCAGCATGCATTCGGACGAGGCGACGATGATTTTCGGCCCCTTCTCGTCCGTGGTCAGCGCCTCGCGCAGCGTATCGCGCAGGCGGGCGACATCGTAGGTGCGATCGATCTGACGCACCCAGTGGGCGCCGATGCCCTTGACGGCCGCAACGATCGAATTGTTGGTCGCGCGCAACCGGTTGAAGGCGCGCGACGACAGGATGTCCTGCCCGCCGGTCGCGGCCGAATAGTGGTTGTCGACGATCAGAATGACGCCGTCCTGCTTGTTGAAGACGGCGTTGCCGACACCCGAGGACAGCCCGTTGTGCCAGAAGCCGCCGTCGCCCATCACGGCGATCGAGCGTTTTGACGCCGGCACGTTGAAGGCGGAGGCCGAGGCCGGGCCGAGGCCGTAGCCCATCGTGGTCGCGCCGATATTGAAGGGCGGCAGGATCGAGAACAGGTGGCAGCCGATGTCGGCCGCGACATGGTGCGGCCCCAGTTCCTTCTCGACCAGCTTCATGGCGGCGAAGATCGGCCGTTCCGGGCAGCCGGTGCAGAAGCCGGCCGGGCGCGGCGGCACCACGTCGGCGAGCGCCTTGACCTTCGGGTCGGCCAGGATCGGCCGGGCATCCGGCACCGGCGGCCGGTTGCCGAGGAGGTCCGGCGCGTGGCGCTCGACGAAGGCCGTCATGGCGTCGAGCATCACGGTCGCGGTCAGTTCGCCGGCGATCGGAAAGATGCCCTTGCCCTCCAGACGGGTCGGGCAGTCGGCCTTGCGCAGGATGTGGGCGAGCGCCTGCTCGAGATATTCCGGGGCGCCCTCCTCCACCATCAGCACGGCCCGCTTGCCGCGGCAGAAGGCGACGAGTTCGTCGTCGACCAGCGGATAGGTGACGTTGAGCACATGCAGCGGCACGCGCGTATTGCCCCAGACATCGGCCAGGCCGAGCCGGGTCAGCGCGCGGATGACGCCGTTATACATGCCGCCCTGCATGACGATGCCGATCTCGGCACGGCCGTCGTCGCCGAAGGTCTCGTTCAGCCTATGCGTTCGAATATATTCGATGGCCGCCGGCCAGCGCTTCTCGACCTTCTCCTTCTCGTGCTGGAAGGAGGCGGGCGGCAGCACGATGCGGCTGGTGTCGCGGACCGGGTTTTCGAGCGCCTGGGCCAGCGAATAGGCCGGGCGTCGGTTGTCCTTGGCGACGAAGCTGCCGGTGACGTGGCAGCAGCGGATGCGCACTTCGAGCATGACCGGCGTATTGGTCGCTTCCGACAGCGCGAAGCCGTCCTCGACCGCCTTGACGATGGACGGCAGGTTCGGGCGCGGATCGAGCAGCCACATCTGCGACTTCATCGCGAAGGCGTGGCTGCGCTCCTGCATGATCGAGGAGCCTTCGCCGTAATCCTCGCCGACGATGATCAGCGCGCCGCCTGTCACGCCGCCGGAGGCGAGATTGGCCAGCGCGTCGGAGGCGACGTTGGTGCCGACGGTCGACTTCCAGGTGACGGCGCCGCGGATCGGATACATCACCGAGGCCGACAGCGTCGCGGCGGCGGCGGCCTCGCTGGCGCTCGATTCAAAATGCACGCCGAGTTCGGACAGGATCGGCTCGGCATCGGCGAGCACGTCCATCAGGTGCGAGATCGGCGAGCCCTGATAGCCGGCCACATAGCCGACGCCGCATTGCAGAAGCGCCTTGGTGATGGCGAGGATGCCCTCGCCCCGGAACACCTCGCCATCGGCGAGCTTCAGGTCCTCGACTTCCCGGGCAAAGGATCGTTCCGCCATGATGGGACTCCACGTTCCTTGCAAAACCATATTTCAAGGCTGAAGTAATGTCAAAGGGCGACGGCCACCGGCAACCGCCTGCCTCCTGCGCCGGCTACAGGCCGGACGCGTCCCGGCGGGCCGGTATCGGGGCGATCGATCGTCCCAGCCGCACCGCGCAATCGGTCGCCATCTCCCGCCGGTTCCGGTCTGTTTCTTCTTCTCGGCCCCGGGAGGAAGGCGAAGAAGCCGGAGAGTCGCGGGCACTTATGCACAATCCATCAACCGGCTATTCCCAACTTTTCCCATCAGGCGGGAAAAGGGAATGTCGCGAAGTCGGCGTGAGGGGCGGACTGCCGGGGGATCGCGAGGCGGGAACAGCGGCGCGCCAGACCCAGGCGGCCTTGCAGCACTGTCAACCATTCATCCGGGCGGCACGGTCGACAATCCATCTGCAGGTCCGGTAACCTGCTGTTGGATCACAGAAACAGCCCAGTCCGATCCCGCGGCCCCTTCCCCTTCTCCCCCTGAGGGGGGAGAAGGTCGCCGAAGGCGGGATGAGGGGGGCGATGCTGCAACAGGCGCGAGACCCGCAGTCCGGTCGTCGATCGATCTTATTGACCGCGAGACCGTCCCCCTCATCCGCCCTTCGGGCACCTTCTCCCCCCTTCAGGGGGCGAAGGGGAGGTCGCGAGGGCAGTGCGAAAGACAGACAGACGGGGGCGCGCGGCGGTAAAGCCGGTGAACTGAACCCAAGCGCGCCTTCAGATGTGTCGACCATTCGTCCCGACCGTCAGGCCCACCGGACCTTCAGGCGAGGCCCCTGCCCCCGTCGAGGTCGATGACCTGGCCGGTGGTGTAGCCGGCGGCGTCGGAGGCGAGGTGGACGATCAGGGCGGCGACTTCCGCGTCGCGCCCAAGGCGGCCGACCGGGATGCGGGCTCGGATCGCGGCGAGCCGCTCGGGCGGCAGCGCGGCGGCGGCGGGGCCGTCGATGGCCGAGGGGGCGACGCAGTTGACGGTGACGCCGGCGGGGGCGAGATCGAGGGCGAAGATGCGGGTCAATTGCTCGATGCCGGCCTTGGAGACGGCATAGTGCGGGCCGGTCGCGGGGCTGACGCGGTGGCCGGCATAGGAGCCGAGATTGACGATCCGGCCGAAGCCGCGCGCCCGCATATGGGCGCCGGCCAGCCGGCAGCCGTTGAGACAGCCGCGCAGGTTGACGGCCAGGACCCGGTCCCAGTCTGCCGCGGCCACGTCCCAGATCGTCCCGGTCGCCGTGACCGCGGCATTGTTGACCATCACGTCGATGGCCCCGAAGCGGGCGACCGCCCGATCGAAGCAAACCCGGAAGGCGTCCTCGTCGGTCACGTCGAGAACGGCGCCGATCGTCTCGTGTCCGGCGGCCACCAGCCCCTCGGCGGCCGCGATGACGGCCGGTGAAATGTCGGCCAGCGCGACGGCGGCGCCGGCCTCGGCGAGACCGTGGGCGATGGCGAGGCCAAGGCCTTGCGCCGCACCGGTGACGAAGGCCGTGCGCCCGGACAACGGACCGCCGGAACGAGCCTCGTCGCTGCTCCCCTGCCCAGCCGCCGGGCCGCTCATGCGCCGGATCCGGGCTGAGCGCCGGTGTTCGCGGAGGCGGACGCTCCGGAGGATTGTGCCGCGACGCGCTCGCGGTCCCAGGTGCCGGGCCCGACGCCGCGTTCGCGCAGCTTGAACTTCTGCACCTTGCCGTTCTCGGTGCGCGGCAGGTCGGCGACGATGTCGATATAGCGCGGCACGGCAAAGCGCGGCAGGCGCGGGCCGCAGAAGGCGACCAGATCGGCCGGCGTCAGGCTTGCTCCCGCCTTGGGCACGATCGCGGCCATCACCTCGTCCTCGGCCAGATCGGAGCCGACGGGGAAGACCGCCGCGGTCTCGATCGCCGGATGCGACAGCAGCACCTGCTCGACCTCGTGCGAGGAGATGTTCTCGCCGCGCCGGCGGATGGAATCCTTCAGCCGGTCGACGAAGCGGAAATGGCCGTCCTCGTCGCGGATGACGCGGTCGCCGGTGTGGAACCAGAGGTTCCGCCACGCCTCCACGGTCTTCTCCGGCATGCCGAAATAGCCCGTCGCGAAGGCGAAGGGTGCGTCGGCGCGCAGCACCAGTTCGCCGGGCGTGCCGTCCGGCAGGGCATTGTCCTCGCCGTCGACCACGCGCGCCTCGAAGCCGGGGCGGACGCGGCCGATGCTGCCCGGCTTCTGGCCGGAAGCCGGGGCGCCGATAACGAAATTGGTCTCGGTCGAGCCATAACCTTCGAGGAGGCGCACGCCGGTGCGTACGCGGAAGGCCTCGATCATGGCCGCCGGCACGCCCGGGCCGAGGCCGACCGTGACGCCGTGGGCGCGTTCCTCCGGCGTCTCCGGGCGCGACATCAGGATCGGCACCATGGCGCCGAGCAGGTAGACCCGCGTCGCGCCGGCCGCCACCATGGCCGGCCAGAAGCCGGAGGCGGAGAAGCGCGGCTCCAGATGCATGCGCGCGCCGGTGACCAGCGCCTGGGCGAAGGTGTTGAGCGCGTTGATGTGGAACAGCGGCAGCGTGGTGGCGAGCCCGTCGTCGGGGCCGATCTCGAGCAGGTCGGCGGTGTTGTGGCCCCACCAGTAATATTGCGCGTGCGGGCACATGACGCCCTTGGAGGGGCCGGTCGTGCCGGAAGTATAGAGGATGGCGAAGCTGTCGCCGGGGCCGAGATCGGCGGCGGCGACGGGGTCGGCGCGCTCCGGCCAGGGCTCGACCGGCACGCCGGCGATGGACCCGGCCGGCGGCTCGCCGAGGCACCAGATGGTAAGCATCGGCAGCGGTTCGGGGCCGGCATGATCGAGCCGGGCCAGGAATTCGGCCTCGGCGACCAGAAGCGCGGCACCGGCATTGCGCAGATAGTAGCCGATCTGCGGCCCCATCGCGGCGGTGTTGATCGGCACCGCGATCGCCCCGAGCCAGCCGCAGGCGAGCACCAGCTCCATCAGCTCTGCCCGGCTCGCCGACAGGACCGCGACCCGGTCGCCGCGCTGAATGCCGGCGGCGGCGAGCGCTCCGGCGCGGCCCGAGACCGCCGCAACGGCCTGCGCGACGCTCCAGCGGGTCTCGCCGACGGCGAAGAGCGGCCGGTCGGGTGCCCGGTCGGCGGCGGCGAGCAGCATCCGCGGCAGCGTGCGGGCCGCCGGCGGCAGGATCAGGCGGGCGCTCATGCGCGCTGTCCGGCGGTGGGCACCAGGGCGAGCACGCGCAGCGGGCTACCGCTGCCCTGCAGGATCTTCAGCGGCGCGGCGATCAGCACCGCCCCGGTCGGCGGCAGCAGGTCGAGGTTGGCGAGGCATTGCAGGCCGTATTTGCCGGCGCCGTGCATGTAGTAGTGGCACGGATAAGGCGGCAGGAAATGCGCCGCCTGGCCGGCATCGGTGCCGATCGTCTCGGTGCCGAAGCCGATCACGTCGCGCTCCTCGACCAGGAAGCGCACGCAGTCCGGGTCGGGGCCGGGCGTGTGCTGGCCGATCGCGTCGAAATTCTGGTAGGCGACTGGATCGGTCTTCTTCGACCAGTCGGTGCGCATCAGCACCCAGCTTCCCGCCGGGATGCGGCCATGCTCGGCTTCCCAGGCCTCCAGGAAGCCGCGGGTGAGCAGGAAGTCGGCGTCGCGGGCGGAGTCGGCGACGCAGTCGATCACGCAGGCCGGGGCGATGAAGTCGCCGACCGGGATCGTGTCGCAGGAGCCGTTCGGCCGGTCGCGGCCGGAGACCCAATGTACCGGCGCATCGAAATGCGTGCCGGTATGCTCGCCGAAGGAGAGATTGTTCCAGTACCAGGCGCCGCCGCGCTCGTCGTAGCGGGAAACCTCCTCCATCCGGAACGGCCGGCTTTGGCCGACTTCCGGCGGCAGCGTGATGTTGGGGAAATCCGGCGCCAGCGTATGGGTCAGGTCGACGATACGCAGGGCGCCGGTGCCGAGCGCGGCGAGGAGGTCAGTCAGGACGGCGGTCATCGGCCGAGTTCCCGTTCGAGCGCCTTGGGGTTGTCGCGCAGGCGTGCGAGCCATTCCTGCGCCACGTCACCGGGATAGACATCCTCGACCGAGCCGCGCAGCGCCCCCAGGATGGCGTTGGCGACCGCGGCCGGGGCGAGCTTCGGCGGCAGGATCTGCTGGTTCCATTCGTCGTCGATCGGACCGGGGAACACGTTGACGACGCGCACGCCGCCGCGGCGCAGTTCTGCCCTGAGCGCCTGGGCATAGGAGAGCCCGGCCGCCATCGAGGCCGAATAGGTCGCCTCCTCGGGAAAATTGGCGATCGCGTAGATGGACAGGAGATTGACCCAGGCAACCGCGCTCGACTGTCCGTCGGCGCCGCGCGCGCGCATCACCGGGCCGAAGGCCTTGGCGAGACGCAACAGCCCGAAGGCGTTGACCTCCATCTCCGCCTGCGCGGTCTCCACGCCGGCGCGGCCGAACAGCGAGTGGATGCGGTGGTAGCCGGCGGTGTTGACGACGATGTCGACCTTGAAGCCGATCTCGCCAGCCAGTTCATCGACCGAGCGGCTGTCGGTCACGTCGAGCGGCACCTCCGTGACGCCCGGCAGCGCGCGCGTCGCCGCCCAGCCGGGCGGATCCTTCCAGGGCTCGCACTGGCCGGCCCAGACGATGTCGGCCCCGGCCTCGACCAGCGCCTTGACCACAGCCTGGCCGACCGGCGACTTGGCGTCGGTGACGAGGCATTTGCGGAAGCGCGGGTCGGCGGTCAGCTCGCGCAGCTTCGGATCGTCGGCCGGCGTGCCGGTCCCGCCAGCGCGGGCGACCAGCACGGCCTGGCCGGCCCGGTCGAGCATGGCCGACAGCGTGACGCGGGCCGGTGCGCGCGGGGCGTCGTCCGGCAGGTGGACGACCACGGTCGCGCCCGCATCGAGCCGGACCAGCCCGGTGCGCCAGGGCGCGCGCTCCCGGAAATAGAGCTCCTGCGAATGGTGCACGACCGTATCGGCGAGCAGGTCGCCGTTCGGGTCGGTCTCGCGCCATTCGAGCCGGTCGGACAGGCAGGCCGCGCAAGCGTCGCGCGGCGGATACTGCACCGCGCCGCATTCCAGGCAATGCTGCAGTTCGAACCGGCCGAGCGCGGCGGCACGGACCAGCCCGAGCGCCGTCCGGCTGCGCCGATCCGGCGGCAGGGTCGGCACGCGGCTGCGCAGGATCGGATTCTTGCGCTTGGGACGCGTGATCTTGGCCATGGTCATCCGCCCTGCCGTTGGAACATTGGGAGACAGCCCGCGTGGCTTGGGATGCCCCCGGACCGGCCGCTTCGCAGCGCTTCGCCGACACATCCACCATCCCCCGGCGCATTCCCGGACAGGGCGCGCAAGCGCCGCCGATCCGGGACCCACTCGCTCTGCGGCCGGCAGGGGATTTGCGGTTTCCTCCCGGTCCCGATCGCCCGCGTCGAGGCGAGTGGGTCCCGGCTCTCCGCTACGCTGCGGCCGGGAATGCGGTGCGAGATCGGGGCTGAACCCACGAAACGCTCGGTGCCGGCCATCCATCCGCGATCCCGCGGCGCATTCCCGGACAAGGCGCGCGAGCGCCGCCGATCCGGGACCCACTCGCTCTGCGGCCGGCAGGGGATTTGCGGTTTCCACTCGGTCCCGATCGCCCGCTGCGATGAGAGTAGGTCCCGGCTCTCCGCTGCGCTTCGGCCGGGAATGCGTTGTGAGATGCGGGCAGAACCCGCGAAAAGCTCGATGCCCCCAACCCATCCACCATCCCGCGGCGCATTCCCGGACAAGGCGCGCAAGCGCCGCCGATCCGGGACCCAATGGCGCAGCGGCCTGGTGGGGATCCGGGGTTCCAACTCGATCCCGATCGCCCGCTGCGAGGCGAGTGGGTCCCGGCTCTCCGCTACGCTGCGGCCGGGAATGCGTTGTGAGATGCGGGCAGAACCCGCGAAAAGCTCGATGCCCCCGACCCATCCACCATCCAGCGGCGCATTCCCGGACAAGGCGCGTGAGCGCCGCCGATCCGGGACCCACTCGATCCGCGGCCCGGAGGGGATCAGCGGCTTGCTCTCTGTCCCGATCGCCCGCTGCGAGGCGCGTGGGTCCCGGCTCTCCGCTGCGCTGCGCCCGGGAATGCGATGCGAGATGGGGGCAGAACCTCCGAAACGCTCGGTGCCGGCCATCCATCCGCGATCCCGCGGCGCATTCCCGGACAAGGCGCGCAAACGCCGCCGATCCGGGACCCACTCGCTGTGCGGCCGGCAGGGGACCTGCGGTTTCCACTCGGTCCCGATCGCCCGCTGCGAGGCGAGTGGGTCCCGGCTCTCCGCTGCGCCGCGGCCGGGAATGCGTTGTGAGATGCGGGCAGAACCCCCGAAAAGATCTGTGCCGCCTGAAGACCCACCGGGAATGCGGTGCGGGATGACCATGATGCCCTCCCCTCAGGCCGCGGCCAGGATGGCGGCGCCAGTGCACAGGCCGCGGTCGAAATTGATCATGCCGAAGCCGGAGACGAGCGCGTGGCGGGCGTTGGGGACCTGTGCGCCGAGCGGGCGGCCGGTCAACTGCCGGACCGCCTCGACGAGCCCGAGCGAGCCGCCCGCCGCGCCGGCCTGGCCGACCGAGAGCTGGCCGCCGGAGGTGTTCAGCGGAAACGAGCCCTCGACCTCGAAGCCGTGGGCGCGGACGAAGGCCGGCCCCTCGCCCTTGGCGCAGAAACCGAGATCCTCGATCTGCATCAGGCTGATCACCGGATAGTCGTCATAGACCTCGACGAGGTCGATCTCTTCCGGGCCGAGGCCGGCGCGGCCGTAGAGCCGGTCGCGCTCCAAGACCCAGCCGCCGCGGATCTGGATCGGATCGGACGGGAAGGCGTTGTGGCGCTCGACCGCCGACAGGGCCCGGGCATAGGGCAGGCCGAGGCTCCGCGCCCGGTCCTCGCTCATGACCAGGAAGGCCTCGGCGCCGGCGCAGGGCATGACGCAATCGAACAGGCGGATCGGGTCGGCGATCGGGCGAGAGGCGAGATAGTCGTCGAGCGTCAGCGGCTTCTTGAACAGGGCGAGCGGGTTCTTCAGCGCATTCGCGCGCTGCGCCACGCACAGGCGGCCGAAATCGGCCGGCTCGGCGCCGTATGTGCGCATGTAGTACTGGGTCAGGAAGGCGAAGCTCATGTTCGGCCCGCCGGCCGCATAAGGGTAGACCGCGTCGACCGCGAAGCGGCTGAAGCTCGACGTGTTCTGCCGGAAGCTGTCGACATGGTTGGTGTCGCCGGACAGGCAGGCGACGATCTCGGCGTCCCCCGCCTCGACAGCGCGCGCCGCCCGGCGCAGCGAGACGATGCCGGCCGCCCCGCCCATCGGGATATGGTCGAGCCAGCGCGGGCTGACGCCCAAATGCTGGGCGAGGCCGACGGCGGTGTCGGGGGCGAGCGAGAAGCTCGCCACACACAGCCCGTCGATGGCGTCCTTGGTGATGCCGGCGCCCTCGCACAGGAGCCGCAGCGCCCGGCCGAGGAACCAGTGCGCCGAGCGGATCGAATAGCGCACATAGGGCACCGTCACCGGCACGGCGACGGCCACGCCCTGATAGCCCCGGCTCTCGCGGGTTCCGCTCATTCGGTGGCTCCGCCCAGATAGGTCGCCATGACACGAGGATCGTTGAGCAGGTCCGACGCCGCGCCGTGCAGCGCGATCTCGCCGGTCTCCAGGACGTAGCCGTAATCCGCCGTCTCCAGCGCCGCCCGGGCATTCTGTTCGACCAGCAGGATCGAGACGCCGGCATCGCGCAGGGTGGCGACGATGCGCAGGATGTCGCGCACGATCAGCGGCGCGAGGCCGAGGCTCGGTTCGTCGAGCAGGAGCAGCCGCGGCCCGGCCATCAGCGCCCGGCCGATGGCGAGCATCTGCCGCTCGCCGCCCGAGAGCGTGTCGGCCCGCTGGCGCCGTCGCTCCGCGAGGCGCGGGAAGCGGTCGAAGACGCCGTCGAGCGCGGACTTCACGAAGGCGCCGTCCTTGCGGCGCGAATAGGCGCCGAGGATCAGGTTGTCGCCGACCGTCATCTCGCCGAACAGTTCGCGCCGCTCCGGCACCAGGCAGAAACCGCGCTCGACGCGATCCTCGACGCCGAGTTCGTGCAGGTCGGCGCCCTCGAAGCGCAGCACGCCGCGCGACGGCAGCAGGCCCATGGCGGCGCCGAGCAGGGTCGTCTTGCCGGCCCCGTTCGGCCCGATCACGGTCACGATGCGGCCCTTGTCGAGCGTCAGCGACACGCCGCGCACCGCCTCGACCTTGCCGTAGCCGACATGCAGGTCGGCGACCTCCAGCATGGCGCTCATGCCACACCTCCGAGATAGGCGGCCTGGACATCCGGATTGCGACGGATCGCGGCCGGCTCGCCCTCGGCGATGCGGGCGCCGAAGACCATCACGACCAGCCGGTCGACCAGGCCCATGACGAAGTCCATGTCGTGCTCCACGACCAGGATGGCGAGGCCCTCGCGGCGCAGATCGGAGAGCAGCGCAGCCAGCGCCTCCTTCTCCTTGCGGCGCAGACCCGCGGCGGGTTCGTCGAGCACGATCATGACCGGATCGGCGGCGAGCGCGCGGGCGACTTCGAGGATGCGCTGCTGGCCGAGCGGCAGGTTGCCGGCGAGATCCTCGGCCTTGTCGGCAAGCCCGACGCGGGCGAGTTGCGCATAGGCATCGGCGCGGGCACGGGCCTCCTCGGCGCGGTCGAGCCGCAGACCGCCGGACAGCCAGCCGGCCCCGGTGCGCAGGTGGGCGCCGAGCATGACATTCTCGACCAGCGTCATGGCCGGGCGCAGCTTGACGTGCTGGAAGGTGCGGGCGACGCCGAGAGCGGCGATCCGGCGTTGCGGCATGCGCGTGATGTCCTGGCCGAGAAATTCGATCCGGCCGGAAGAGGCACGCAGGGCGCCGGTCAGGAGGTTGAACATGGTGCTCTTGCCGGCGCCGTTCGGGCCGATCAGCCCCAGGATCTCGCCGGCCCTGAGCTCGAACGAGACCTTGTCGACGGCGACGAGGCCGCCGAAGCGCCGGACCGCCTGATCGACGCGGAGCACGGTCTGGCCGCGCTCGGGCAGCGTTCGGCGCGGCAGCGGATCGGCCCCGACCGGAGCGGACCGGCGGACGCGGGGCAGGAAGCGCGTCAGCATCGGCACCAGGCCGCCGCGGGCATGGTGCATGATCACGATCAGGATCACCGCGAAGGCGATCTGCTCGTATTGCGCGGCGTTGCTGGTGACATGCGGCAGCACGTCCTGCAGCCAGTTCTTGAGCAGGGTCACCAGCCCCGCCCCGACCAGCGCGCCGACGATATGCGAGGCGCCGCCGACCAGCGCCATCAGGAGATATTCGATCGACGGCTTAATCTCGAACGGCGCCGGGCTGACGAAGCGGCTCATATGGGCGTAGAGCCAGCCGGCGAGCCCGGCATAGAGGGCGGCGATCAGGAAGATCACCAGCCGGGTCCGGAACGGATCGATGCCGACGCTGGCCATCAGGACGGGGCCGCCGCGCAAGGCGCGCACGGCCCGGCCTTGCCGGCTGTCGAGCAGGTTGGCGCCGAACAGCGCGCCGGCCCCGACCGCGGCCCAGATCAGCCAGTAGACGGCGCGGCTGTCGATCAGCGCGATCGCGCCGATGCTGACCGGCGGAATCCCGGAGAGCCCGGTATGGCTGCCCAGCGCTTCGAAATTACCGAACAGATAGAAGATCGAGATGCCCCAGGCGATGGTCGAGAGCGGCAGGAAATGGCCGCCGAGCCGCAGCGTGACGGCGCCGATCAGGAGGGCAGCGAGGCCGGTCGTGAAGAGCGCGAAGGGCAGACCGAGCCAGGGCGAGACGCCGCCGGCCGTGGTCGCCCAGGCGGTCGAATAGGCGGCGACGCCGACGAAGGCGGCCTGGCCGAAGGAGGTCAGCCCGCCGATGCCGGTCAACAGCACCAGCCCGACCGCGACCAGCGCGCCGATGCCGATATAGTTCATCAGCGTGACCGCGAAGGTCGACAGCACGGCTGGGGCGGCGGCGAGCAGACCGGCGGCGAGCAGGATGCCGAACGGGCGCAGGGCGGCATTCATCCGTCGAGCTCCTCATGTTCCTCGTCGCCGCCATGGGCGAGCGCCAGCGAGCGCCACAGGAGCACGGGGATCAGCAGGCTGAACACCACCACCTCCTTCATGGCGCTGGAGAAGAAGGAGGCGAAGCTCTCCATGACGCCGACGAACAGCGCGCCGAGCGCGGTCACCGGATAGGAGACGAGGCCGCCGATGATCGCGCCGACGAAGGCCTTGAGGCCGATCAGAAAGCCCGAGTCGTAGTAGATCGTCGTGCTCGGCCCGATCAGGATGCCGGAGATGCCGGCCAGCGCCGAGGCGATCAGATAGGCGGTGACGCCGGTCCGCTCCGGTCGGATGCCGACGAGGCGCGCGCCGGTGCGGTTGACGGCAGTTGCCCGGAGCGCCTTGCCGATCAGCGAGCGCTCGAAGAACAGGAAAAACAAGACCGCCAGCAGCACCGCCGAAGCCATCATCAGGATCAGCTGGCCGGTGATCACCAGCCCGCCCGGCAGCTCGAAGATGCCGTCGACCAGCGCCGTCGTGCGGAAACCCTCCGGTCCGAAGAACAGGAGGCCGAGCCCGGCGATCGCGAAGTGCAGCGCGATGGCGACGATCAGCAGCACCAGGACGGAGGCGTCGGCGATCGGCCGGAAGGCGATCCGGTCGAGCAGCGGCCCCATCGGCAGCGCCAGCCCGAGCGCGACGGGGATGCGCACGATCTCCGGAACGTCCCGTGCGGCGATCAGCCAGGCCAGGGCGCAGGGGATCAAGGGCAGGAGGCCGTAGCCGGCGATGCGTTGAGCCAGCCCGTCAGCCGAGCGCCGCCTGATCGCGGCGCCGAGCTCCATCAGCGAGGCGACGGCGGCCAGAACCGCGACCAGCCCGATCGTGCCGGGCACGCGCTGCATCTGGAACGCGGCGAGCGTCAGTGCCGTGAAGGCGGCGATGTCGCCGAACGGCACGAAGACCACCCGGGTGACGGAGAAGATCAGCACCAGGCCGAGCCCGGCCAGGAGATAGATCGCGCCGTTGGCGAGGCCGTCGACGGTCAGGATCAGGGCGATGTCTGGCGTCATGGCGCCGACCTCCCGTAGGATGCGGGCCGGGGGATCGCGAACGACCGCCCGCCGGATGTGCGCCGGCATCGATCTTTGCGAATGCATGGAACGAGACGGTTCACGACACGGTCCCTCCGGACGCCGACGGGGCGCGGGATCGACGGCGAAGATCGCAGAGAAATCGCGATATGTCCGACATTTCCCGGGTCGGCCGCGCTCGGGGACAGCCCGCAGCGCGGGCGCCTCGGGCGATCGACTATTGCAGCCTTAAATATTTTATGTATGAAATTGTCGGGCAGGCAAGAGGCAAGTTCGAGCGATCCCCGAGGCCGGTCCGAACCGGCCTTGTCCCCGCCGCGAACCGTTCCGCCCGATGACAAGCGGCCTGCAAGTTGGAGGTCCCGATGCGGAAATTCCTCTTTGCCCTGACCGGCTGCGTGATGACCGGCGCGGCCGCGCTGGCCGCCTCGGTTTCGGCGGCCGAAGCCGCCGACATCAAGATCGGCTTCGTCACCTCGCTGTCCGGCCCGGTCTCCTCGATCGGCATCCCGTACGATCACGGCATCAAGGCCGGCTACGCCCATGTCTCCGAGATCGACGGCAACAAGATCACCCTGATCGCGCTCGACGACGCCTCCGATCCTTCGACCGCCGCGAAGAATGCGCGCAAGCTGATCGAAGAGGACAAGGTCGACGTGCTGATCGGCACGGCCGGCGCGCCCGGTTCGCTCGCCATGGCGGCGGTCTCGCGCGAGACCAAGACGCCGATCATCGTCATCGCCAATGCCAACCTGCCTGGCTCGGACGGCGCCTGGATGGTCACCGTGCCGCAGCCCGCGCCGCTGATGGTCTCGGCCGTCGTGGCGGAGATGAAGAAGTCGGGCATCAAGTCGGTCGGCTTCATCGGCTTTTCCGACGCCTGGGGCGACCTCGTCTACAACGCGCTGACCGCGACGGCCGAACCCGCCGGCATCAAGGTGACCACCAACGAGCGCTATGCGCGCGCCGATACATCGGTGACCGCGCAGGCCCTCAAGGTCGTCGCCTCGCGGCCGGACGCCGTCATCACCGGCGGCTCGGGCACGCCGGGCGCCCTGCCCTATCTCGCGCTCGCCGAGCGCGGCTATAAGGGCCCGATCTACGGCACCCACGCCCTGATCAACCCCGATTTCGTCCGCGTCGGCGCGGCCTCGGTCGAAGGCCTGATCGCCCCGACCGGCCCGGTCGTGGTCTCCGAGCAGCTGCCGGACGACAATCCGATCAAGAAGGTCGGCGCCGAATACAAGGCCGCGCTCGCCAAGGCCGTGCCGACCGCGACCCCGAATGCCTTCTCGGCCTATTCGTTCGACGGCTGGCTGATCTTCGTCGATGCCGCCAAGCGCGCGCTGAAGACCGCCCAGCCCGGCACGCCCGAATATCGCGTCGCGTTGCGCGATGCGATCGTCAGCACCAAGGAACTGGTCGGCACCCACGCCGTCTACAACTTCAAGCCCGATGAGCGCTACGGCACGGACGAGCGTTCGCGCGTCCTGGTCAAGCTCGAGAAGGGCGCCTGGAAGCTGATCAAGTAGGCATGTCCGACGCCGGGGCTTGCAGCCGCGGCGTCTCCGGGATACGCGCTGATCCATCGCCATCGGCCCGCCCGTCCGGTTTTCCGCCGGATCGGCGGGCCGCCGTCCCTTCCGAGGTTCGCGACCGTGACCGACGAGTCCTCCGCAGCCCGCAGCATCACCCGCGGCCGGTTCGGCAGCGCCATCCGCAGCCGCGCCGGGACCGAGACGATCCCGACCATGGGCGAGATCGGCCTCAACCAGTTCGCGCCCTATCTCTTGAACCGGGTGATGGCACGCTGGAACGTCGATCTCCAGGAAGCCCTCAAGGACTACGACCTGACCACCGCGAAGATGCGCACGCTTGCGGTGCTGTCGATCGCGCCCGGGCTGACCATCAACGAATTGTCGCTGTTCACCGTGATCGAGCAGTCGACCATGAGCCGCACGCTCGATTCGCTCGAGGATCAGGGCCTCATTCGCCGCCGCACCCGCGAGGACGATCTGCGCGTGCGCGAGGTCATGCTGACCGACGAGGGCAGCGCGACCTTTCAGCGCTTCTGGCCGACCATGTACGGGCACTTCTCGGACCTTTTCGAGGGCATCGACGAAGACGAGTATCAGGCCTTCGTGGTGACGCTGCACAAGCTCGTACGCAATCAGCAAAAGCTCGACCAGCGGCCGGAAAGTCCGTGATTCGGCTTCGCCCGCCGGGCTAATGTCGTAAAGTCGCCCGTCGGCGGGCGCAGACCGCGTCTCGCCGGGAGGCCCGGACGGTGGCTTCGGGCCGTGGCTTTTTTCGAAGGCGGGCTTGATCCGTGACGACACCGAAAGCCGTGGCGACAGCGAAAAGACTGATCCACGCCCGCTTCGTTCGCCATTTCCGACTTCGTCCGCGGCTTCTGGCGTCCGCGCTGGTCGGGCTCGTCCTGGTCGCCGCGCTCGTCCTTCTCAGCACGTTGCGGCTGACCACCTGCCTGATCATCGCCTGGGACGTGGCGACGACGCTCTACCTCGGGCTCGCCTGGTCGATGATGCTCAAGGCGACACCGGACCGCATGCGCATCCGCGCCCGGCTGCAGGACGACGGCGCCGTCGCGGCCCTGTTCCTGTCGATCCTGGCCGCGGTCGCCAGTCTTGCCGCGATCGTCGTGGAACTCGCCACCGTGAAGGATATCGGGCCGGCCTATCGCGGCCTGCACATTCTCGCCGCGGGCTACACGATCATCACCGCCTGGCTGTTCATCCACACGACGTTCGCACTGCACTACGCCAACGAGTATTTCCTGCAGTATCTCGATTGTCGCAATCCTGGCCTCGACATTCCCGGCGGCGGCGATCCGGACTACTGGGACTTCATGTATTTCTCCTTCGTCATCGGAACCTCCGGCCAGACCGCCGACATCGCCATGACGTCCAACCGGATGCGCCGGATCGGACTGCTGCACTGCGTCCTCGCCTTCCTGTTCAACACCACGATCCTGGCACTGACGATCAATATCGGCGCCGGCCTGTTCTGACCGCGCCTCTCCGACGGCTGCCGGGGCCGTGCCCGGCACCGGCGCGTCCGCAACGCATGCGGCGGGCCGCGTTTTCGGGGCTTCTGGCCGGGTCGAACATCGCATAAACATGGAGCCGGCGGCGGGAGGGTCGCCGCATCGGCGGCACTGCGAGAACCCGGCGCCGAGCCCGAGGGCACCGACCGGTGCGAGGGAACGGACGCGGGATCGGGCGATGCGACCGGGCAGCCGGTTCGAGGGGGAGGACAGCATGGCGACCGTGATCCCGCTGAAGCCGGCGCAAGGCTCGACGGCAAGCGCGGTCCGTCTGACCGATATCGCCATCGAATTCCGCATCAAGGGTCGCCCGCCCTACAAGGCCGTGGCGCCGACCTCGCTCGCGGTAGCCGACGGCGAATTCGTCGCCATCGTCGGGCCGACGGGTTGCGGCAAGTCGACCCTGCTCAATGCCGTGGCGGGTCTCCTGAAGCCGGCTGCCGGCAAGGTGGAGGTGTTCGGCCAGCCGTTGGCGGGGCTGAATGCGGAGGCCGGCTATCTCTTCCAGCAGGACGCCGTCATGCCCTGGAAGACGGCCCTCGACAACGTCGCCATCGCGCTGGAGATCAAGGGCGTCGGTCGGGAGGATGCGCTCGGCGCGGCGCGCGACTGGCTCGGGCGCGTCGGGCTCGCCCGCTTCCTCGATCGCCATCCGCACCAGCTTTCCGGCGGACAGCGGAAGCGTGTCGGCCTCGCCCAGGTGCTGATCCGCCAGCCGAAGATCCTGCTGATGGACGAGCCCTTCGGCCCTCTCGACGCCCAGACGCGGCAGATCATGGGCAGCCTGCTGCTCGACCTCTGGGCCGGCGACCGCAAGGCGGTCCTGTTCGTGACGCACGATCTCGAAGAGGCGATCGCGCTGTCCGACCGGGTGCTGATCATGTCGGCCGGCCCGGAGGCGCGCATCATCGGCGACCATCGCATCGACCTCGCCCGCCCGCGCGATGCGGCCGACATCCGCACTCATCCGCGTTTCCACGACATCCACAAGGCCATCTGGGGGCAGCTCCGGGCCGAGGTGATCAAGACCTACGGGGAGGAAGCATGAGCCGGGCGGGTCTCCTGTCGCTGCAGATCCTGGTCGGCGTCGTTCTGCTCCTGATCTGGCATGTCGGCGCCACCATTCCGATCTTCGGCTACACGCTGCTGCCGAAATTCTTCTTCTCGACCCCGCTCGATGTGGCCAGCCGGGTCGTACAGATGTTCGCGAGTGGCAAGATCTGGGGCCATCTCTATGTAACGCTGCTCGAAACCGTCCTGGCCTTCGCGATCGGGGCGGCGGGCGGCATCGCCATAGGCTTCTGGTTCGCCCGCAAGCCGCTCGCCGCGGCGGTGTTCGACCCCTATCTGAAGATGGTCAACGCGCTGCCCCGCGTCGTGCTGGCGCCGATCTTCATGCTCTGGCTCGGCCTCGGCATCTGGTCCAAGGTGGCGCTCGGCGTGACGCTGGTCTTCTTCATCGTGTTCTTCAACGTCTATCAGGGCGTCAAGGAGGTCAGCCCGGTCGTGCTGGCCAATGCGCGCATGATGGGCATGAACGAGCGCCAGCTGTTCCGCCACGTCTACTGGCCGTCGGCGCTGTCCTGGATGTTCTCGTCGCTGCACACCTCCGTCGGCTTCGCGCTGGTTGGCGCCGTGGTCGGCGAATATCTCGGTGCCTCGGCCGGGCTCGGCTACCTGATCCATCAGGCCGAGGGCGTCTTCGACACGACGGGGGTCTTTGCCGGCATGGTCGTGCTGGCCGGCTTCGTGCTGGTGGTCGACTGGGTCGTCACGCTGGTCGAGAACCGGCTGCTCCACTGGCGCCCGCAAAGCGCCGCCGCCCAGGCCTGAGACCGGGCCGCATCAACAAACATCCGTTCCGGGAGGACCATAAGACATGAACAAATTTCTCAAGGCCGGTCTGGCCGCCCTCGGGCTTCTCGCCGGCCTCGCCGCGCCGGCCGCCGCCCAGGCGCCAGAAAAGGCGAAGCTCGAACTCGGCGTCGGCGGCAAGCCGCTGCTCTACTATCTGCCGCTGACCATTGCCGAGCGGAAGGGCTTCTTCAAGGAGCAGGGTCTCGACGTGACCATCAACGATTTCGGCGGCGGCGCGAAATCGCTGCAGGCGCTGATCGGCGGTTCGGTCGATGCCGTGACGGGCGCCTACGAGCATACGATTCGCATGCAGGAGAAGAGCCAGGACGTGGTCGCCGTCCTCGAACTCGGCCGCTTCCCCGGCATCGTGCTGGCCGCCGCCAAGGACAAGCCGATCAAGTCGGTGGCCGATCTGAAGGGCATGAAGCTCGGCGTCACGGCGCCCGGCTCCTCGACCCACCTGACGGCGCTCTACCTGCTCGCCAAGGCCGGCGTGCCGGCCGATTCGGTCGCCATCGTCGGCGTCGGCGGCGGCGCCTCGGCGGTGGCCGCGGTGCAGCGCGGCAATGTCGACGCCATCTCCCATCTCGATCCGGTCATTTCCAAGCTCGAGGCCGACGGCATCGTCAACATCCTGGTCGATACCCGGACCGAGGCCGGTACGATCGCGGTCTACGGTTCGACCAACCCGGCCGCCACCCTCTACCTCAAGGCCGATTTCGTGAAGGCCAATCCGGCGACCACCCAGGCGCTCACCAATGCGCTCTACAAGGCGCTGAAATGGCTGGAGAAGGCGACGCCCGAGGATGTCGCCGCAGCGGTGCCGGAGGAATACTGGCTCGGCGACAAGGCGCTCTACATCAAGGCCGTCGCGGCCAGCCTGCCGACCTATTCGCGCACCGGCACCGTCACCGACAAGGCGGCCGCCGGCATGCTCGACTTCCTGAAGCAGGTCGAGCCGGCCGCCTTCAAGGATGCCAAGATCGACCTGAAGAAGACCTTCGACCCGCGCTTCGTCGAGAAGGCGGCGGCGACGGTCAAGTGACGGTCCTGTCGCGACCGGGGCGGCCGTTTCGGGCATCGATGCCCATCGGTCGGCTCCGGTCGCGACAGCGTTCCGCCGCGATGCGATCCCGCTTCCGCCATCGTTCGGTCGGATCAGCATGCTTTTGAAAAACGTGAACTCTTCGGCTATGGTCGAGGGGATTTCTCCGCTCCGGGCTCTCCAGTCCAGCGCCACCGGATTTCGCATCCGGCGCCGCCGCAAACTTGAGACATCGGTGGCCCTACCAGACGCAGGCCGATGCATCCTTCCGACCTCGCCTCCCCCGACCGCCCGGTCGAGGCCCTTTCGCTGCCGGACCCGGCCCGCCGTCGCTTTCTCAGCCAATCGCTCGCCGTGGGCAGCGCGATCGGCTTCGCGGGGATGCTCGCCGGTCTGATCGGCGAGGCCAAAGCCGCGCCCGGCGACCCGATGCCGTTCTCGCGCGCGATGCTGCTCGACGAGGCACGCAAGCGCGCCGGCGAGGCCTATCAGGAACCGAAGTTCGATCTGCCCGAGCGCTTCGCCAACCTGACCTACGAGCAGTATCGCGACATCCGCTTCAAGCTGAACCGCTTCCTGTGGCGCGGCGAGAATCGCGGCTTCCAGGTCAGCCTCCTGCATACCGGCTTCATCTATAAGCAGCCGGTCGACATCTTCGTCGTCGACGAGGGCCAGGCGCGCGAAATCCTGTTCGACCGCGAGATGTTCGACTACGGGCAGAGCGTCAAGCCGCCCGACGACAAGGTCGATCTGTCCTTCTCGGGCCTCAAGGTTCGGCGTCCGCTGAATTCCGATCGCTGGGAAGAGTTCGCCATGTTCCAGGGCGCGACCTTCTTCCGCGCGCTCGCCCGCGGCCAGATCTACGGCGTCTCGGCGCGCGGCCTGGCCATCAATACCGGCGACGAGCGCGGCGAGGAGTTCGCCTTCTTCGAGCGCTTCTGGATCGAGCGGCCCGAGCCCAACGCCAACTCGGTCGTCATCCACGCCTTCCTCGATTCGAAATCCTGCACCGGCGTCTACCGCTTCACCCTGCGGCCCGGCGACGAGACGGTACTGGACGTGGAACTGACGCTGTTCCCGCGCGTCGATCTCGACCATGTCGGCATCGGCGCGCTGACTTCGATGTTCCTCTATGACGGCACCAGCCGGACCCGGTTCGACGACCTGCGCCCCGCGGTCCACGGCTCCGACGGCTTGGCCATCGTGACCGGCCTCGGCGAGCACCTGTTCCGTCCGCTCGCCAACCCGCGCAACCTGCAGATCTCCGCCTTCGTCGACCAGAGCCCGCGCGCCTTCGGGCTGGTCCAGCGCCGGCAGGAGTTCGGCGAGTTCGAGGATCTGGAGGCGCGCTACGATCTGAAGCCGTCCTGCTGGGTCGAATCGATCGGCGACTGGGGTGCCGGCGCGGTGCAGCTGCTCGAGGTGCCATCCGAGAGCGAGATCCACGAGAACATCATCTGCTACTGGCGGCCGAAGCAGAAGCTGCCCGCCAAGCAGGAGTTCTCGGCCGCCTACCGGCTCCACTACGGCCGCAACTCGCCGCCGGCCGGGGAGCTCGGCAGCGTGGCCGCGACCCGGTCGGGCCAGGGCTCGAATCCGGCTTTCCGCCGCTTCCTGATCGACTTCGAGGGCAAGATGCCGCCGGCCGGAGCCGTCAAGGCCGAAGCGACCTCCTCGGCCGGGCGGATCGTCAATCTCGTCTTGAAACCGAATCCCGTCCGGGGCGGTTATCGAGTCCTGTTCGAACTCGATCCGCGCAATGCCCCGCTGGTGGAATTGCGCGTGCTTCTCAACGACGGTTCCAAACCCGTCAGCGAAACCTGGCTCTACCGCTGGACCGCCTGACCCCGACCACGGATACGATCGACGTGACCGACAGCCTTGCCGCCGAGACCGGATTTGATCTTGCGGAGCCGCCGCTTCCTGCCGGCCCTTCCGCCACCGGCGAGATCGGCAGCCTCGGCGGCTTCATTCCCTCGGTCCCGCCGGAAAGCCGCATCCCGATGCCGGTGCAATCCTTCTGGCGCTGGGACGGGCCGCGGCCGACCGTGGTTGACCGGCGTACGGACGCCCGCACGCTGCTCGCCCGCGTCGCGGTTTTCGGCGGCGCCATCGCGCTGTCGGCCTTCGGCATCGGCGAGATGGTCGGCGTCGTCAAGGCCGGCGGCATCGTCGGCCTGGAATGGCCGCTGGTCGTGCTGTTCGGCGTCACCTTCTCGTGGATCGCCCTGTCGGCGGCGAGCGGCGTGGTCGGCTTCATCGCCGGCATCGTGGAGCGGCGCACGCCGCGCCCCGTGCCGCGGCCGCTCAAGTCGCGCACCGCGCTGGTCATGCCGGTCTATAACGAGAGCCCGGCCCGCACCGTCTCGGCGCTGGAGGCGATGGCGCATTCGGTCGCCGCGACCGGCCAGGGCGCCCATTTCGAAATCTTCATCCTGTCCGACACCACCGATTCGACCGCCTGGATCGAGGAGGAGGTCGCCTTCATGCGCCTGCGCCACCGGCTGGCCGGCGTGATGCAGGTCTGGTACCGGCGGCGGCACAAGAACACCGCGCGCAAGGCCGGCAATGTCGGCGATTTCGTCACCCGCTGGGGCGGTCGCTACGACCACATGCTGGTGCTCGACGCCGACAGCCTGATGGAAGGCGAGACCATCGCCACGCTGGCGCAGATGATGGAGGACGACCCGCGCGCGGGCATCATCCAGACCCTGCCGCTGATCGTGAACCGCAACACGCTGTTCGCCCGCCTGCAGCAGTTCGCCGGCCGCATCTATGGTCCCCTGATCGCCCGCGGCCTCGCCACCTGGACCGGGCGCGACGGCAACTACTGGGGCCACAACGCCATCATCCGCACCCGCGCCTTCGCGGAGGCCTGCGGCCTGCCGGATCTCAAGGGCCGCAAGCCGTTCGGCGGCCATGTCATGAGCCATGATTTCGTCGAGGCGGCGCTGATCCGGCGGTCCGGCTGGGCGGTCTACATGGTCACCTGGCTCGGCGGCTCCTACGAGGAAAGTCCGCCGTCGCTGCTCGACGTGGCCTCGCGCGACCGGCGCTGGGCGCAGGGCAACATCCAGCACACGCCGCTGGTCGTCGCCCGCGGCATCGCCTGGCCGTCGCGCATCCATTTCGCGACCGGCATCATGAGCTATCTGGCCTCACCGATCTGGCTGATGCTGCTTCTGACCGGCCTCGCCCTCGCCCTGCAGGCACGCTTCATCCGGCCAGAATATTTCTCCAAGGACTTCTCGCTGTTCCCGGCCTGGCCGCGCTTCGATTCCGAGCGCGCGCTGCAGCTCTTCATCATCACCATGGGCGTTCTGATGCTGCCCAAGGTGCTCGGCACGATCGAGACGCTGATGCGCCCGGAAATCCGGCGCAAGGCCGGCGGCGGCCTCGCCATCGTCGGCAGTCTGTTCGTCGAGACGCTGCTCTCGGCCATGGTCGCGCCGGTGATGATGCTGATCCAGAGCCGGCACGTGATCGAGATCCTGTCGGGGCGCGATTCCGGCTGGAAGACCCAGCGTCGCGACGACGGCGGCATCGCGGTCTCCGAAGTGTTCCGCCACCACTGGCAGCATATCGCCATCGGGCTGGTGATGGGCCTTGCCGCCTATGCGATCTCGCCGGCCATTCTGGCCTGGATGGCGCCCACCCTGGTCGGCCTCGTGCTGGCGGTTCCGATCTCCTGGGCCAGCGGTTCGATGGAACTCGGCCTGACCTTGCGCCGTGCCCGCCTGCTGTTGATCCCCGAGGAGACAGAGACCCCGGCGGTGATCTCGGCAGCGGCCGCCCGGGAGGCCGAGGCGGTCGCCGAACTGCCGGAGGTCGAGGACGGCCTGACGCTGGTCGTGTCCGACCGGCGCATGCGCGAACTGCACGAGCATCTGCTGCTGCCGCCGCCGCTGCGCGAGCGCGGCAAGCCGGAACTGGATCCGGTCATGGCGGAGGCCAAGATCCGCGAAGCGGTCTCGGTCGAGGAGGCCCTGCGCTGGCTGACCCCGAAGGAGCGGATGGCGGTCCTGACCGACCCGGTCCTGCTGACCCATCTCGAACGCCTGCGCGACGCCGCCGACATCCGCCCGACCGTGGTCCCGGCGGGCGAGTAGTCGCAGCAAGCCCAAAAGACGGTGGATCTCCTCGCGGGCTGCGACCAGTCGGGAGATCCTTCACCCCGACAGCGCGACTGAAGCCCCGCAAGGCCATCAGCCCAAGGGCACCTTTCGCACGCCTCGCCGACGGGTCTTCGTCGCGACGAACCCGGCGCGCGGCCCCTCCCACAATGACACCGGAATGCAAAACGGGGCGACCGCATCGCGATCGCCCCGCCGTCATTGCGGTCAGGTCCTGCCGAGCCCCCAGCTCACTCCGGATCGAACTTCTCCGGGTCGGTGTGGGCGGCGCGGATCCAGCGGACGGTCTTGGACGAGGAGCGCATGACGATCGTGTGAGTCACGATGCGGTTGCGGCCGAATTTGACGCCCTGGAGCATGTTGCCGTCGGTGACGCCGGTCGCGGCGAACAGCACGTCGCCGCGGGCCATGTCCTCGTGGGAATATTTCCGGCGCGGGTCGGTGATGCCCATCTTGGCGGCGCGCTCGACCTTCTCGCGGCTGTCGAGGATCAGCCGGCCCTGCATCTGGCCGCCCGTGCAGCGCAGCGCCGCCGCGGCGAGCACGCCTTCCGGGGCGCCGCCGGAGCCGAGATAGATGTCGATGCCGGTATCGGCCGGCTCGGTGGTGTGGATCACGCCGGCCACGTCGCCGTCGCCGATCAGCCGGATGGCGCAGCCGGTGGCGCGCACCTCCTCGATCAGCCGGGCATGGCGCGGGCGGTCGAGTATGCAGGCGGTGACCTCGGAGATCGGCACCATCTTGGCGTTGGCGAGCGCCTGGATATTCTCGGCGGGCGGCGCGTCGAGATCGATCAGGCCCTTGGGGTAGCCCGGGCCGATGGCGATCTTGTCCATGTAGACATCGGGCGCGTAGAGCAGCGCGCCTTCATGGGCGAGCGCGATCACGGCGATCGAGTTGGGCAGGTTCTTGGCGCAGATGGTGGTGCCTTCGAGCGGATCGAGGGCGATGTCGACCTTCGGTCCCTTCCCGTTGCCGACCTTCTCGCCGATATAGAGCATCGGCGCCTCGTCGCGCTCGCCCTCGCCGATCACCACGGTGCCGTCGATCGAGAGGTTGTTGAGCTCCGCCCGCATGGCATTGACCGCGGCCTGGTCGGCGGCCTTCTCGTCGCCGCGACCGCGCAGGCGCGCCGCCGCCACCGCAGCGCGCTCGGTCACGCGCGCGAGTTCGAGCGACAGGACGCGGTCGAGCCGGTCATCGTCGATGGTGTGGCCGTGATGGCGGTGGCTTTGCGTGCTCATGGCTTCGGAAGTTCCCCCGAGTGCAGATCCGGCGGCCTGCCGGCGGACGCTTTCAGAGCGCCTCGATGCGGATGAATTGCGGCGCGTCCGCGACGTGGCCGTCGTTGCGGATCAGATCGAGCGCTTCTCTTACCGCGGCCTCGGTCGTTTCGTAAGTGATCATGATGATCGATTGCGGCTCCGCCGGTGCCTGGGTGCCGACGACGGCGGCATGCGGGGCGCGCCGCCGCTGGACGATCGATTCCAGCGAAATCCCCTTTTCGGCCATGCGGCTGGCGATCGCCGCCAGGGCGCCGGGCCGGTCGAAGACCGACAGCCGGACATAGTAGCCGCCCTTGTGGGCGCGCACGCCGGCGGGCCGGTAGGGTTCGAGATGTTCGGACGGCCGCCCCATCATGGCGAGCGCGGTGCCGCGTGCGATGTCGGCGATGTCGCCGACCACCGAGGAGGCGGTCGCGTCGCCGCCGGCGCCCGGGCCGACCAGCATCAGGCGGCCGACGAAGTCGCCGTCGATCGCGACCGCGTTCAGAACGCCGTCGATGCGGGCGATGGCGGAGGCCTTCGGCACCATGGTCGGGTGGACGCGCTGCTCGATGCCGCTCTCGGTGCGCTCGGCGATGCCGAGCAGCTTCAGCCGGTAGCCGAGCTCGTCGGCGGCCTCGATATCGGCCAGCGTGATCCGCTCGATGCCCTCGATATAGATCGAATCGACGTCGATCTCGGAGCCGAAGGCGAGGCTGGTCAGCAGGGCCAGCTTGTGGGCGGCGTCGAAACCGCCGACATCGAAGGTCGGATCGGCCTCCGCGTAGCCGAGCCGCTGGGCCTCCTTCAGGCAGTCGGCGAAGGACATGTCCTCCGCTTCCATCCGGGTCAGGATATAGTTGCAGGTGCCGTTGAGGATGCCGGCGACGCGGCTGACCGAATTGCCCGCGAGCGCCTCGCGCAGCGTCTTGATGACCGGGATGCCGCCGGCGACCGCCGCCTCGAAATTGAGGCTGACGCCCTTGCGTTCGGCCAGCCGGGCGAGATCGTTGCCGTGCCGGGCGAGCAGCGCCTTGTTGGCGGTGACGACATGCTTGCCGGTTTCGAGAGCGGCGCGCACCGCATCTTCGGCTGGCCCGGAGGCCCCGCCCATCAGTTCAACGAACACGTCGATGCCCGGATCCATGGCGAGCTTCACCGGATCCTGGAACCAGTTGACGTTGCCGATGTCGATGCCGCGGTCGCGGGTCCGATCGCGCGCCGAGACGCCGCGCAGCACGATCGGCCGGCCGCACCGGACCGCGAGGTCCTTGGAATGTTTGTTCAGGAGGCGCACGACGGACGCCCCGACGGTGCCGAGGCCGGCGAGGCCGAGACGGAGGCTGGGCTGCATGGGGATATCCCGTTCCGCGGGTGGCGAACACCGGAAGCTCATACGGCCTGGACGGCCGCATTTCCAGATGCCCGGTTGATCATTGTGGGTGACGCGCGCGCCGATCCGGCCCGCGCGCCTTGCAGGTCGGGTTCGTTTCCGCCCTAGCTGATGCCGAATACGGCATTCGCACCTTCATTGGCGAAGATATCCCCGGTCTCCAGGGTCCCGTCCGCCAGCCGATAGGGCAGATAGCAGACCAGCGACGAGCCCGACGCATGATCGAGCTCGACCGCGATGGCGTCGGAGATCGCATCGGAGTCCGGCACGCTGACGCGGCAGTCGTAGAACAGGGCGGTGGCGACGATGCGGCCGGCCCCGGCTTCGGTGGCGAGGAAGCCGCGCAGGCTTTCGAGCGCTTCGATCCGGGGCGGCTGCGCGTCGCCGTCCTGGTGGCCGATGCTGACCACCTCGCCGGAGGGCTTCATGGCCCCGGCATAGGGATAGAACTCGCCGTGCTGCTCGAGCATCTGTTCGGCGAAGCCGATGAAGGATCCGAGCAGGGTGTTCAGAGCTTCGCGCGCTGCATCCATCGGTTCGACCTCTCTGTTCCCGTCGGCGCCGCGGCACGGACGATGGGACCCAGCCATTGGAATCCCGGCTGACGACGAGCCGCCGTCCGCGCCCTCTCCGACGCGCGGACGGCGTCGTCCGGCCGTCTCAGCGATGGGCCGCCATCGGGATGACGTTGTGCAGGATCTTGTCGGCGCCGTCGAAGAAGCGGCGCACGTTGCGGGCGGCCTGGCGGATGCGCTGCTCGTTCTCGACCAGCGCGATGCGGACATATTCGTCGCCATGCTCGCCGAAGCCGATGCCCGGCGCGACCGCGATGTCGGCCTTCTCGACCAGGAGCTTGGAGAATTCCAGGCTGCCCAGCTTGCGGAACTTCTCCGGGATCGGCACCCAGGCGAACATCGAGGCGCGCGGCGCGGGAATGTCCCAGCCGGCCTTGCCGAAGCTCTCGACCATCACGTCGCGGCGCTTCTTGTAGGTCTCGCGGATCTCCTCGATGGCCGCGTCGCCCGAATTCAGCGCCGCGGCGGCGGCGACCTGGATCGGCGTATAGGCGCCGTAGTCGAGATAGCTCTTCACCCGCGCGAGCGCCGCGATCAGCCGCTCGTTGCCGACCGCGAAGCCGATGCGCCAGCCCGGCATCGAGAAGGATTTCGACATCGAGGTGAATTCCACCGCCACCTCGGTCGCGCCCGGCACCTGCAGGATCGAGGGCGGCGGATCGTTGTCGAAATAGATCTCCGAATAGGCGAGATCGGACAGCAGGAAGATGCCGTGCCGCTTGGCGAAGGCGACGCAGTCCCGATAGAAATCGAGATCGGCGGTCATCGCGGTCGGGTTCGACGGATAGCACAGCACGACCGCGAGCGGCTTCGGGATCGAATGCACGACCGCCCGCTCCAGCGCCTCGAAGAAGGCCGGGCCGGGCTCACAGGGCACCGAGCGGATCACGCCGCCGACCATCAGGAAGCCGAAGGCGTGGATCGGGTAGCTCGGATTGGGCGCCAGAATCACGTCGCCCGGCGCGGTGATCGCCTGCGCCATGTTGACGAAGCCTTCCTTCGAGCCGAGCGTCGCGACGATCTGGGTGTCCGGGTTGAGCTTCACGCCGAAGCGGCGGTCGTAATAGGCCGCCTGGGCGCGGCGCAGGCCGGCGATGCCCTTGGACGCGGAATAGCGGTTGGTGCGCGGCTTGCCGATCGTCTCGATCAGCTTCTCTTCGATGAAGCGCGGGGTCGGCAGGTCGGGATTGCCCATGCCGAGATCGATGATGTCTGCGCCGTTCGCTCGCGCCTGTGCCTTGAGACGGTTGACCTGCTCGAACACGTACGGCGGCAGCCGTCGGATCTTGTGGAACTCGTCCATGGCGAACGTCCTTTTCGATGTGACCGCGGCCATCCGGCGACAATCGCCGGCGCCCTTCTCCCGTTGTTCCGAAATCGACCCGCTCCGCGGCGGAATCGTGACAGCCATACAGGCCGGTCGGCGCTTTTACCAGATCTCCGCCCGCGCGACACCCGGGACCTTGCGCCGCAAGGCCCCCGGGACGGCGGCCGATTCGGGCGTGAAGTTTGTGCGCGACACAACGGAAGTCGCTGTTGTCGGCGGCGGCCCGACCTGCCACATAGAAAGTCAAGTCATGGGTCCTCGCCTCCCCCCGGATCGCGGCCGAAGAGAAGCCGCAAGCGGGGTCCGATCGGAGGCGAAGGCTTCGCAACGGTGACGAGATCTTGAGGGAACGTCCATGGCCGCGGAAGGCGAATCCGAGAGCCCGCTGCTCAGATACATCGTCAAGAATCCGGAGGCCTTCGCGCAGAACCTGGCCCGGGTCGTCGAACAGGCCGGCCGCGCTGCGGCCGCCTATCTGAAGCCGCGCGAGGAAGGTCAGGCCAAGGACGAGCTGGCCGACGAACTCGCCCATGTCTTCAAGACGCTCGCCCATGTCGGCGAATACTGGCTGTCCGACCCGCAGCGCGCCATGGAGGCGCAGCGCCGGCTGGTGACCGGCTACATGGACATCTGGGACCGCTCGCTGAAGCGGATGGCCGGCGAGGATATCGCGCCGGCCGTGGAGCCCGATCCGCGCGACAAGCGCTTCCAGGACCCCGACTGGCGCGAGAACCAGTTCTTCGACTTCCTCAAGCAGATGTACCTGACCACCTCGCGCTGGGCCGAGGACATGGTCGAGGAGGCCGAGGGGCTGGAGCCGCATATCCGCCACAAGGCGGAATTCTTCATGCGCCAGATCACCTCGGCGCTGGCGCCGACCAATTTCCTGCTGACCAACCCGGAACTGCTGCGCGAGACGATGCAGTCGTCGGGCGAGAATCTGGTCCGCGGCATCCGCATGATGGCCGAGGACATCGTCGCCGGTGGCGGCGATCTCAAGATCCGGCAGGCGAGCGAAGGACGCTTCAAGGTCGGCGAGAATCTCGCCACCACGCCCGGCAAGGTGATCTTCCAGAACGACGTCTGTCAGATCCTGCAATACGAGCCGACGACCGAGAAGGTCCTGAAGCGGCCGCTCTTGATCGTGCCGCCCTGGATCAACAAGTTCTACATTCTCGATCTCAACCCGGAGAAGAGCTTCATCCGCTGGGCGGTCGGCGAAGGCCACACGGTCTTTGTCATCTCCTGGGTCAATCCGGATGCCCGCCAGGCCGACAAGTCCTTCGAGCACTATATGAAGGAGGGCATCCTGACGGCGCTCGACGTGATCGAGAAGGCGACCGGCGAGCGGCAGGCCAACACCATCGGCTATTGCGTCGGCGGCACCCTGCTGGCGGTCACCCTCGCCTATTGCGCGGCGATCGGCGACGACCGGATCAAGAGCGCGACCTTCTTCACCACCCAGGTCGACTTTACCTATGCGGGCGATCTCAAGGTTTTCGTCGACGAGGATCAGATTCGCATCCTCGAAGAACGCATGAAGGAAAAGGGCTATCTCGAAGGCAAGAAGATGGCCTCGGCCTTCAACATGCTGCGCTCGAACGACCTGATCTGGCCCTATTTCATCAACAACTACATGAAGGGCAAGGAGCCCTTCCCGTTCGATCTCCTGTTCTGGAACTCCGATTCGACCCGCATGCCGGCGGCGAACCACAGCTACTACCTGCGCAACTGCTATCTGGAGAACCGGCTGACCAAGGGCGAGATGGTCATGGCCGGCGAGACGCTGGATCTGAAGAAGGTCCGCATCCCGGTCTACAATCTCGCCGCCCGCGAGGACCATATCGCCCCGGCGCGCTCGGTATTCGAGGGATCGAAATATTTCGGCGGCCCGGTCGAATATGTCCTGGCCGGCTCCGGCCACATCGCCGGCGTGGTCAATCCGGCCGCGAAGCCGAAATACCAGTTCTGGACCGGTGGCAAGGTCAAGGGCACGCTGGAGGACTGGATCGCCAAGGCGACCGAGACGCCCGGCACCTGGTGGGGCCATTGGCAGACATGGGTTTCGGGCCTCGCCCCCGAGACCGTCAAGGCGCGCAAGCCGGGCGGCCGCAAGCTGAAGCCGATCGAGGATGCGCCGGGCAGCTACGTCCGCGTCAGGGCGTGAGAGCGGCGGGATTGTCCAGCGGCCCGTCGAAGCGGCCCGTGGCGCCCGAACCTCCGGGGCCGGGACTGATCCGCCCCCGCCGGCCCTCCCCCGCAGTTCCCTGCCCCGGCCGGCGCCGCTACCGCCCCGGACAGCCCGTCGCGGCAGACCCCGCCGAGGCGAGCGGCTTGCCGTTGACCAGCACGTTGGCGCTGCCGCCGACGACCACGCCACCGCAATCGGTCCCGCTGCCCGCGAGTGCAGCCGGCTTGCCGTTGATGAAGACATTGGGCGAGCCGCCGACGATCACGCCGCCCCCGGTCGCCGTGGTGCCGGTCTGCGCTGCCGGCCGTCCGTTGACGGTCACATCCGGACTGCCGCCCGCGACCACGCCGGGCGTGGCGCCGTCGGCCTGGGCCGAGCCGGCATGGCCGATAGCAAACAGCAGGACTGCAATGGCCCGATGCCGTGTCATGCCGAACTCCTTCCGATCGCCCTCTTCATCGCGCGCGAGCTTGACTTCGGCGCGATGAAGCAAGTCTGAACGGCCGGAGCCGACCGCCTCAGCGCAGGTTGCCGCAGAAGCGCTGGATGCGGCGGCCGGCTTCCTCGAGCTGGTCGGTGGCGGTCGCGTAGGAGATGCGGAAATGCGGCGCCAGGCCGAAGGCTGAGCCCTGCACCACCGCGACACCTTCCGCCTCCAGGAGCTCGGTCACGAAATCCTCGTCGGAGCCGATCACCTTGCCGGAGGGCGCGGTGCGGCCGATCGTGCCGGCGCAGGACGGATAGACGTAGAAGGCGCCTTCCGGCGTCGGGCAGGTCAGCCCGCGCGACTGGTTCAGCATCGAGACGATCAGGTCGCGGCGCTGCTTGAAGACGGCGTTGTTGCGCGGGATGAAGTCCTGCGGCCCGTTCAGCGCCTCGACGGCCGCATATTGCGAGATCGAGGACGGGTTCGAGGTCGACTGCGACTGCAGCGTCGCCATCGCCTTGATCAGCTTTTCCGGACCGGCGCCGTAGCCGATGCGCCAGCCGGTCATGCAATAGGCCTTGGAGACGCCGTTCATGGTCAGCGTGCGCTCGTAGAGCGCCGGCTCCACCTGCGCCGGGGTCGCGAAGGTGAATTCGTCGTAGACCAGATGCTCGTACATGTCGTCGGTCAGGATCCAGACATGCGGGTGGCGCACCAGCACGTCGGTCAGGGCCTTGAGCTCGGCATGCGTATAGGCCGCGCCCGACGGGTTCGACGGCGAGTTGAAGATGAACCACTTGGTCTTCGGCGTGATGGCGCGCTCCAGCGCCTCGGCCGTGACCTTGAAGCCGGTCTCGATCGTGGTGCCGACGAAGACGGGTTCGCCGCCGCCGAGCATCACGATGTCGGGATAGCTGACCCAATAGGGCGCCGGGATGATCACCTCGTCGCCCGGATTGATGGTCGCGAGCAGCGCGTTGTAGAGCACCTGCTTGCCGCCGGTGCCGACGGAGACCTGGCTCGGCTTGTAGTCGAGCCCGTTCTCGCGCTTGAACTTGGCGACGATCGCCTGCTTCAGCTCCGGGATGCCGTCGACGGCGGTATACTTGGTCAGCCCGTCGCGGATCGCCTTGATGGCGGCTTCCTTGATGTTGTCGGGCGTGTCGAAGTCCGGCTCGCCGGCGCCGAGGCCGATCACGTCGCGGCCGGCCGCTTTCAGTTCGCGCGCCTTGTTGGTCGCGGCGATCGTGGCGGACGGCTTGATGCGGCTGAGCGAGTCGGCGAGGAAGCCCATGGCAATGCTCCGGATGGGGATTTCGCGGGTGCGAAAGGCGGCGGGACCCTAATCGCACCGCCCTTCGGGAACAAGCCCCTTCCCGAGCAGGACGCGCCTGCGCAGGGCGGCCCCGGGCAGGAACAGCCCGCCAACAGCCCGCCGGGGCCGGCCCGACTTACCGGCCGGGCGGCTCGACCGCCATGGCCACGATGCGACGGACCAGCGGCATGACCACCAGGAGCGTCGGGAAGGCGACCAGCCAGGAGACGCCCCAGGCCGACATCCAGGCGGACAGGAAACCCGGCACGAAGCCGAGTGCCTTGACGGTCGAAATCCCCGACACGACGAAGGTCATCATGATGGACAGGACCAGCGGCAGGGCCAGGGCATTGTAGCGGGCCGGAAGGCGCCGGGAACGGCGGGGCAACTCGAACGAAGTCATGAAAGCCTCGAAAGGACTGACCCGGACGAGGACCGTGCCGCGGGCGTGAGACGCACCGTCACGACCCCGGAAACCCGGGTCTGGCGATGCGTTGCTTGACGGTAACGCTTACGGCGGCACGCTGTGCAGCGACGAGACACCTACCGCAGATCCGAAGCGCTGGCAAAGCGCGAGCTGCGCGGCCGGCGCAAGGCCGTCATTCCGCGTCAGACCGAGGAATCCGGATCGTCGTAGCCGCGCCGGCTCGACACGAAGACCAGCGCCATCAGCCCGATGCCGATCGCCATGGAGAAGACGATGCCGAGCCCCAAGGCCAGCCAACCGTGGCCGGACAGCTCGCCGCTGCCGACCCAGCGCCAGAGACCGACGGCCGCGATGGCCGACGCCGCCAGGATGACGAGAACGACAAGGACGATCTTCGCAGTCATGACCCGCACCCCTCGCCACCTGTCCTGCCGTCGACCGCCCTGCCCGTCGGAGCCGCGCGATCCGGACGATCGCGGCGCCCCGTTCGGCCGCCCCGATCGCTTCATGGCTGCAGATAGGCGTATCGGCCGGCGATGACCAGCCGTGGACTTCGGCGCGGACCGCATGGCGGACCATCCCGGCTCGCGGTGCAACCGAGCTGCCGCGTCAGCACATGGGACAAGGCGCCGTGCCGCCGGTACCATCGCGCCTGCAAACAACAACACCCGGAAACGCCCGTCCCATGAACCTGATGTCTCTTCTCGCCGCCCGCCGCGATGCCGGCCGGCCGGTCCGCGCCGGCCTGATCGGCGCCGGCAAGTTCGGCTCGATGTTCCTGGCCCAGGTGCCGACCACGCCCGGCCTGGAGATCGCCGCCATTGCCGATCTCGCCCCCGACCGCGCCCGCCAGGCCTGCCGGACCGTCGGCTGGGACGACCAGCGCATCGGCGCCACCGCCTTCCTGGATGACGGCGCGGCACTGGCGGCGCGCGACGACGTGGAGGTGGTGATCGAGGCGACCGGGCATCCGGCGGCCGGCATCCGTCATGCGCTGGCGGCGATCCGCGCCGGCAAGCATGTCGTGATGGTCAATGTCGAGGCCGACGTCCTGGCCGGGGCCGAACTCGCCGCCGCGGCGCGCTCCGCCGGCGTGGTCTATTCGATGGCCTATGGCGACCAGCCGGCGCTGACCTCCGAGATGGTCGACTGGGCGCGCGCGGCCGGCTTCCGCGTCGCCTGCGCGGGTAAGGGCACCAAATATCTGCCGGCCTACCACCAGGTGACGCCGGACGACGTCTGGACCCATTACGGACTGACGCCGGCCGAGGCGGCGGCGGCGGGCATGAACCCGCAAATGTTCAATTCCTTCATGGACGGCACCAAGTCGGCCATCGAGATGGCCGCGATCGCCAATGCCTGCGAGCTGACGCCGCCCTCCGACGGCCTGCTGTTCCCGCCCTGCGGCGTCGACGACCTGCCGCATATCCTGCGCCCGAAGGTAGCCGGTGGTGTCCTGGAGACGACCGGCATGGTCGAGGTGGTCTCGTCGCTGGAGCGCGACGGTCGCCCGGTGTTCCGCGATCTGCGCTGGGGCGTCTACGTCATACTGGAGGCGCTGTCGGACTATGCCGCCGCCTGCTTCCGGCAATATGGCCTGAAGACCGATGCCAGCGGCCGCTACGCCGCGATGTACAAGCCCTATCACCTGATCGGACTGGAACTCGGCATCTCCGTGCTCAACGCGGCCCTGCGCGGCGAGGCGACCGGCTCGACGCGGACCTTCGCCGGCGACGCGGTGGCGGTCGCCAAGCGCGACCTGAAGGCCGGCGAGACGCTCGACGGCGAAGGCGGCTGGACCGTCTGGGGCAAATGCATTCCCGCCGCCCGATCGCTCGCGGAAGGCGCCCTTCCGATCGGTCTCGCTCACCGCGTACCGCTGGTCCGCGACGTGCCGGCAGGCGCCATCGTCACCTGGGCCGACGTGACGGTCGACGCCGGCAGCGAGGCCGTGCGCGTCCGCCGCGCCATGGAAGCGCGCTTCGGCTGATCGCGGACCGAGACCGGATAGCCGGTGCCGGGTGGCATCACCCGGCAGACCGGTCGTCGGCGGGGCGTCGATGCGGCCCGCCGCAGGAGCGACGCCGCCGGATCGGGACGGGCCGTAATACGGAGTGGAGCACCGATCGTAGGATATTTCTTCGATATCACAAATGCTTCACGGAGTTTTCTCATAACGCCATTGAAGGCGTGTTGCCGGACGCAGAATGAATTGCGTTGACCGTTTCCCCGGATCGAAACCGCCCTGAGGCATTCCAGCTACGGACTGTTGCAGCGTTGACAGCGCTTGCAGCGTCGCCTTAACGATCTGATCCAACCATGGAGCGGCCGGCCGAATCACGCCGGCCACGACCTGCCAGACCGTTCCACCGCACGGGATCACGCCATGACCATTCGTACCGCCCTCCTCGCCGTCGCCCTTGCGGCCGCCCCCCTCGCCGTCGCCCCGGCGGTCGCCGACGGCCCGATCCGGCTCGGCGTGCTGAACTGCCAGGTGGTCGGCGGCACCGGCTTCATCGTCGGCTCGCACCGCACGCTCGCCTGCACCTATGTCTCGGCGGCGAGCAACAAGCGCGAGACCTATGCGGGCGAGATCACCCGCCTCGGCATCGATATCGGCGCCGTCAACTTTACCGGCATCGCCTGGGCGGTGCTGGCTCCGGCCGCGGTGCCGCACGGCGCGCTGGCCGGCGGCTATGTCGGTGCCTCCGCGGAGGCGACCGTCGGCGTCGGCGTCGGCGCCAACGCGCTGATCGGCGGCTTCGGCAACTCGATCATCCTCAATCCGATCAGCGTCCAGGCGCAGACCGGTGCCAACATCGCGGCCGGCATCGCCGGGCTGACCCTGACCGCGACCCGCTGAGCGGTTCGCCCGAAGCCTGAAAGTCATCGGAACCGCCGCGCTGGCTTGGCCGCCGCGGCGGTTCTGCCGTTTTCGGCATATGAGTCTCCCGAAAGCCACGCCATCCGGGATTCCGGCGGCGAGCCTTGCCGCCCCTGGGGAATCCGATTGCCGATCCGGGACAAAAATTCCAGGTTAGCGATCTGTCGGGGTCAGGCCCGTCTGTGGGGGTGCTTATGGTTGGCTTCGTTGTCCGAAACGCCGTCATGGCGAGTTGCGCTGCCGCTGCAATGGCAGCTGTGGCCGGTCCCGCTGCCGCCGCCGATCTGACCGCGCCGGCGCCCTATGTGGTCCCGGCGGCGCCGGTCATCCTGCCGGCCAACTACAGTGCCGTCTCCACCGTCAACGCCAAGTTCGACATCGCGGGCGGCTATGAGTGGGGCGACAAGTTCTCCAACCACGCGCTCGGCAAGATCGCGGGTGCCATCGCCTTCCCGATCGGCCCGGAATTCGGCGTCCAGATCGATGCCTCGGCGGCGGCGACGCGCGGCGATTGGGTCGGCACGCTCGGCGGCCATGCCTTCTGGCGCAACCCGTCGATCGGCCTGCTCGGCATCTATGCCGACGGCTTCACGACGCAGGTGCCGCGCGGCAGCCTGAACGTGGCCCGGCTCGGCGTCGAAGGCGAATACTACTTCGACCGCTTCCGCCTGTCCGGCATCGCCGGCGTCGAGAGCGGCGACCGGATCAAGTCGCGCGCCTTCGTCGACGCGCTGGCCTCCTGGTACGTCCAGGACGACCTGCGGCTCTATGCCGGCTACTCGAACAGCTTTGCGGGCAACCAGGGCCGCGCCGGCGTCGAATACCAGCTGCCGCCGAGCTCCGGCTGGGGCAATTTCGCGCTGTTCGGCGAAGGCCGTATCGGCGAACACGGCTACGCCTCGGTGCTCGGCGGCGTGCGGGTCTATTTCGGCGAGTCGAAGTCGCTGTGGCGCCGCCATCGCGAGGACGACCCGGAGATCTGGTCGAACGAGAACCATGCCGCAGCGAGCCAGGCGGTTTCCGGCGGGACCTTCAACAAGAAGAAGAAGAACAACCAGCCGACCTGTGAGCGCGCGGAAAGGCCTTGCAAACCCGAGTGATTTGATCCTGTTGGATACGCGACCCCTCGTCGCTGCATTGTCGGAAGCCGGTCATGGGGGAGCCCGGGCCGGCTTTTCGGTGTCTTGCCGCGCAGCGAGCGCACCTGGGCTGAGCGCAGCCGGCACCGGATTGCCGTCGGCGCGGAACGTGCCCGATGGGCAACAGCGGGCGCGAATTGCATGCGACGGCGCCTGACCGCACTTCCGGCGCAGCGCCCGGCATGTAAACGATTGGGTTAAGAAACAATGCGAGTCCGGGGTGGCGCAATGATGGTTCGAAGGCTTCTGATCGGTACGCTTTTCATGGGATTGGCCTCTGCCGCCTCGGCGGCCGACCTTTCCCGTCCGCTGGTGGCGGTCACTCCGGCGGTTCCGGTGGTGACCCAGCAGGCGCTGGATGCGGTCTCGGGTCTGAACGGCAAGATCGAGGGCGTCGGCGGCTACGAGTGGGGCGACAAGACCTTCCGCGATCATGCCTTCGGCCGGCTGGCCGGCTCGGTCGCGATGCCGATCGGCCACAGCTTCGGCGCCCAGCTCGATGTGGCCGGCGAGACGGCGCGCGGCGAATTCGGCGGCGCGGTCGGCGGGCACCTGTTCTGGCGCAACCCGTCCTTCGCCCTGCTCGGCGTCTATGCCGACGGCTACACCACCAAGGCGCCGAAGGGTGACTTCAACCTCGGCCGCGTCGCCGCCGAAGGTGAGCTCTATCTCGACCGGGTCAGCCTGTCGGCGATCGCCGGTGTCGAATACGGCAACATGATCAAGACGCGCGGCTTCATCGATGCGGTCGCCTCGCTCTACGCGACCGACGACCTGCGCGTCTATGCCGGCTGGCGCAACGACTTCGCCGGCAATCAGGGCCGCGGCGGCGTCGAGTACCAGCTGCCGGCCTCGACCGGCTGGGGCAATGTCGCGCTGTTCGCGGAAGGCCGCGTCGGCGAGCACGGCTATGCGGCCGGCCTCGGCGGCGTGAAGGTCTATTTCGGCCAGCAGAAGTCGCTGATGCGGCGCCATCGCGAGGATGATCCGGACACCTGGTCGACCCAGTCCGGCGGCGCCGTCGCGCAGGCGATCTCCGGCGGCCAGCTGGTCAAGAAGAAGAAGGACAAGCCGGAACCGCCGCCGCCGTGCGACACCCGCACCCCCTGCTGCGATGCCAGGAGCACGCGCTGCTGATCGAGAGGGCGCCAGACCGGTTGGGCACCGGCATGCGTGGCCCTTGGGCAACAGAGATTGGAATGCGAGCGCGGCCCCGGTGGCCGCGCTTTTGCTTTGTCCGGCCCCATGCAAGGTTCAATACCTTCAAAAAACAGAATCCGAGGATGGCAACCTGATGCGCGCGACGATGTTGGCTGGTGCGGTGGTCCTGACGGCGGCCTCTGCCGCCAATGCGGCCGACCTGTCCCGTCCTCTGGTTCCGGTCACTCCGGCGGTGCCCGTGGTGACCCAGCAGGCGCTGGATGCGGTCTCGGGCCTGAACGGCAAGATCGAGGGCGCCGGCGGCTACGAGTGGGGCGACAAGACCTTCCGCGATCATGCCTTCGGCCGGCTGGCCGGCTCGGTCGCGATGCCGATCGGCCACAGCTTCGGCGCCCAGCTCGACGTGGCCGGCGAGACGGCGCGCGGCGAATTCGGCGGCGCGGTCGGCGGGCACCTGTTCTGGCGCAATCCCTCCTTCGCCCTGCTCGGCGTCTATGCCGACGGCTACACCACCAAGGCGCCGAAGGGCGACTTCAACCTCGGCCGCGTCGCCGCCGAAGGCGAGCTCTATCTCGACCGGGTCAGCCTGTCGGCGATCGCCGGTGTCGAATACGGCAACATGGTCAAGACGCGCGGCTTCATCGATGCGGTCGCCTCGCTCTATGCGACCGACGACCTGCGCGTCTATGCCGGCTGGCGCAACGATTTCGCCGGCAACCAGGGCCGCGGCGGCGTCGAATACCAGCTGCCGGCTTCGACCGGCTGGGGCAATGTCGCGCTGTTCGCGGAAGGCCGCGTCGGCGAGCACGGCTATGCGGCCGGCCTCGGCGGCGTGAAGGTCTATTTCGGCCAGCAGAAGTCGCTGATGCGCCGCCATCGCGAGGACGATCCGGACACCTGGTCGACCCAGACCGGCGGTGCCGTCGCGCAGGCCATCTCCGGCGGCCAGCTGGTCAAGAAGAAGAAGAAGCCCGACGAGCCGACCTGCACGCCCGGCGATGCCGGTCGCGACGCGCCGCCGCCCTGCTGCACCGACAAGAATGCCAGGGCGTGCTGATCGCAGACGGCATTGCCGACCATCGCCGGGAAGGCAATTCTGTTTGATCGATGCCGGATGAAGACGGCGTCGCGATGGGGGAAAGCTACCATCGCGGGAAACGAAGATCCTGCCGAGACCGCGATCGGCCCGAACGTGATCGGCCCGAATGCGGTCGGCCCGAATGCCGTCGGCTGACCCGCGAGGGACGGTCCCGGCAATAGCTGGCCGCCCGCCAACGGCCGTGAGGCCGGCCGGAACCGCGCTCCGCCCGTCAGGGCGACATCCTCAGGCGACATCCTCTTCCGGAACGGCGCGGCCGGTCGGGCGCGGCGAGATCAGCACCTTGTCGATGCGCCGGCCGTCCATGTCCATGACCTCGAACACGAAATCGCCGATCGCGGCCTTCTCGCCCGCGGTCGGGATGCGGTTCAGCACCGACAGCATCAGGCCGCCGAGCGTGTGGTAGCTGCCATGCTCCAGTTCGGGCAGATCGACCAGCCGTTCCAGGTCCGAGATGGCGGTGTCGCCGTCGAGCAGCCAGGAGCCGTCGTCGCGGCGCACCGGACCGCCCCCGGGGGCGTCGACATCGGCGAGGTCGCCGGCGATGCCTTCGATGATGTCGGTCAGGGTGATCAGCCCCTGCAGGCTGCCATATTCGTCGACCACGAAGGCGCAATGGGTCGGCGTGCCGCGGAAGGTCTCCAGGAGCTTCAGAACCTGGGCGTTTTCCGGCACCACGATCGGCTCGCGCAAGGCGCCGGCGATGTCGACCGGGCGACCGGCAAGGGCATCCGCGAGCAGGTCCTTCTTGTAGACGACGCCGGTCGGCTCATCGATCGAACCGGTGGCAACGACCACCAGGGAATAGGGGCATTCGGCGATCTCGCGCCGCATCTGCTCGGGCGGGTCGTTCGGGTCGATCCAATAGAGATCGGGGCGCGGCGTCATGATCGCCCGAACCGGACGGTCGGCGACGCGCATCACACCCTCGAGGATCTCGCGCTCCTCGGGGTCGAGCACGCCGGCCTGCACACCCTCCGCCAGCACATGCATCACCTCGTCCTCGGTCACCTCGCCGCCGGTCGATTCGCGCACGCCGAACAGGGTCAGCACGGCATTCGAGGCGATCGAAAGCAGTCCGACGAAGGGCGAGGCGATGCGGCTGACGACCGAAATCGGACCCGCCACCCAAAGGGCGATCGGCTCGGGTGCGGCGATCGCGATCCGCTTCGGGACCAACTCGCCGAAGATCAGCGTGACGAAGGTCATGAACACGATCACGACCGCAAAGGCGATCTCGTCGGCCCAGGCCTGAATGCCCGGTGCGGCAAAGATCAGGAACTCGGCGAAGCGGTTGGCCAGCGCCGCACCGGACGCCGCGCCGGCGAGAAGGCCGGTGACCGTGATGCCGATCTGAACCGAAGACAGGAACCGGGTCGGGTTCTCGCCGAGTTCCATGGCGCGCTGGGCGCGCAGATCGCCTGATTCGGCGAGTGGCCCGAGGCGCGCCCTGCGCGCCGACACGAGGGCCATTTCCGACATCGCGAAGAACCCGTTCACGAGCGTCAGGGCGAAAAAGAACAGAAGTTCCAAACCGATCATGCCGTGAACGCGGGCGCCGAGCCCCTCCTGGTCCATTGCGAACGCGACGATCCTAGCACAATCCGGACCGCGCGGGGGGACATCCCGCATGGGCTCGGGCGCACGGCTCGGTGAACCGGCTCCGGATTGCTACCGAGGCTCCGGCCGCGCGGCGACCCTTGCCAGCGGGCAGACATCGCGCGACCATGGCGGCCAGAGGCGGTCGCCTCCGCCTCGACCCGGTGCCATCCCCGCGGCTCTTCCCTGATCCGCGGGGACGGGCTGGTGTGAACATACCAAGAACGGGAGGCAATCATGGCAGACGGTTCGACAGGTATCGGAGGCAATGCGGGACGTGGCAGACAAGCCGGCCCCCGCTGCGTGGCACTGGTCGGTCCCTTCGCGAGCGGCAAGACATCCCTGCTCGAAGCGATCCTTGAGCGCACGGGGGCAATCCAGAAGGCCGGTCGCGTGGCGGATGGCACCAGCCTCGGCGACGCCGCGCCGGAGGCGCGCGCGCACCGCATGGGCGTCGAGTTGAACGTCGCGGACTGCGAATTCCTGGGCGAGCGCTTCACGATCCTCGACTGCCCGGGCTCCGTCGAGTTCCTGTTCGAGGGTGAAGCGGTGCTGCCCGGCGTCGACATGGCGGTGGTGGTCTGCGAGGCCGACGCGAAGAAAATTCCCGCGCTGCAACTGACGTTGAAACTCCTGGAGACGCGCGGCGTTCCCCACGTCCTGTTCCTCAACAAGATCGACAAGGCCGACCAGAGCCTGCGCGAAACGCTGGAACTGATGCAGACCGCTTCGACGGTCCCGATGGTGCTGCGCCAGATTCCGATCTGGAAGGAGGGCATCGCGATCGGCACGATCGATCTCGCGCTCGAACGCGCCCATGTCTTCCGTGAGCATGCCGAGAGCGAGATTGTCCCGATCCCGGATGCCGACCGGGCCCTGGAGGTCGAGGCGCGCTACCAGATGCTGGAGAAGCTGGCCGACTACGACGACCACCTGATGGAGGAGCTGCTCTCCGACATCGAGCCGCCGCGCGACGAGATCTTCGAGGACCTGCGCCGGGAGACCCGCGAGGGTCTGATCTGCCCGGTCTTCATCGGCTCGGCCGAACGCGGCAACGGCGTCACGCGGCTGCTCAAGGCGATCCGGCACGACGCCCCATCGGTCGCCGCCACCGCCGACCGGCTCGGCCTCAATGCCGGCCCGGGCGAGGCCGTGGTGCAGGTCATGAAGACGCTGCACACCCAGCACGGCGGCAAGATGTCGATCGCGCGCGTGCTCGCCGGCAAGCTCGCCGAGGGAGCGACGCTCTACGATCCGACCGGCGCCGGCGACCGGATTTCCGGCATCTACCGCATCCAGGGCCGGGAGACGACCAAGCGCGGCGAAGCCTTTGCCGGCGAGACGGTCGGCCTCGCCAAGGTCGAGGTCGCCCATACCGGCGACACGCTGACGACCGTCAAGACCGGCACGCCCCGGCTCGCCACCCTGACACCGCCGGAGCCGGTCATGGGCACCGCCGTGGTCCCGACCGACCGCAAGGATGAGGTCAAGCTGAACGCGGCCCTGACCCGGATCGCCGAGGAGGACCCGTCGATCCGCATCAGCCACGATGCCGAAACCGGCGAGACGCTGGTCGAGGGTCAGGGCGAAATGCACCTGCGCGTCGCCTTCGAGCGCCTGACAGCCAAGTTCGGCGTCACGGTCGAGTTCAGACCGATCTCGGTGCCGTATCGCGAAACGATCCGCGGCAAGACCAGCGTGCGCGGCCGGCACAAGAAGCAGTCCGGCGGTCACGGCCAGTTCGGCGACGTGGCGCTGGAGATCGCGCCGCTGCCGCGCGGGTCCGGCTTCGTCTTCACCGAGGCGATCACCGGCGGCGGGGTGCCGCGCAACTATATCCCGGCCGTCGAGGAGGGCGTCGCCGACTGCCTCAAGGCCGGCGCGCTCGGCTTCCCGGTCGTGGATATCGCGGTACGGCTGGTCGACGGCTCCTACCACACGGTCGACAGCTCCGACATGGCCTTCAAGACCGCCGCCCAGATCGGCATGCGCGAGGGCCTGCCGAACTGCCAGCCGGTCCTGCTGGAACCGATTCTGAGGGTCGAGATCGCCTGCCCGTCCGACGCGACGGCCCGGATCAACCAGATCGTCACCGGACGGCGCGGTCAGCTGCTCGGCTTCGATGCCCGCACCGACTGGGCCGGATGGGACACGGTCCAGGCGCTGATCCCGCAGGCCGAGATGCAGCACCTGATCGTGGAACTGCGCTCGGCCACTGCCGGCGTCGGCACCTTCCGCGCCCGGTTCGAACATCTCGCCGAACTGTCCGGCCATCTTGCCGCCAAGGTGCTGGAACGGCAAAAGGCCGCCCGGGCGGCATAGTCTCCGGCTGAGCCATCGCCAGACGAGAGGGCCGGCCGCCACGCCGGCCCTTTTCGCGTCTGCACGGCCCGGCGCGCCCCGCTCACGATGGCTTGACCCCTGCCCGGCTTGCCCAGCCGTAACGATCCGCCAGATTGGAGCGTATCGGACGGGGTAAGGGGAGTGACGGACATGAACATCGTGAAGCGCAGGCGCTGGCAGGTGGCGGAGAGTGCGGCGACGCCGGAGGCCCTGTTCTGGGACCGGCGCGCGGTGCTGGCGGGTTTCGGCGGTCTCGCCGCCGGCGCCGCCCTGATGGCGCGCCCGGCGCGGGCGGACGACGATCCGCTGGTGAAGCTCCTGCCGGCCAAGCGCAACGAGGCCTTCAAACTCGATCGGCCGCTGACGCCGGAGGCCGACAATGCGAGCTACAACAATTTCTACGAATTCGGCACCTCGAAATCGGTCGCCGGTGCGGCCAGGCGGCTGAAGACGCGCCCCTGGCAGGTGACCATCGACGGCCTTGTCGAGGCGCCGATCACGCTCGACTTCACCGAACTGGTCCAGAAGATGCCGCTCGAGGAGCGGCTCTATCGGTTGCGTTGCGTCGAGGCCTGGTCGATGACCATTCCGTGGACCGGCTTCGCGCTGGCCGAACTGGTCAAGCTCGCCAAGCCGACCTCGGGCGCCAAATATCTGAAGATGCAGACCTTCATGGATCCGAGCCAGTCGCCCTACCAGCGCTCGCCCGGCTATCCCTGGCCCTATACCGAGGGTCTGACGCTGGCCGAGGCGACCAACGATCTCGCCTTCATCGCGGTCGGCGCCTATGGCAAGCCGCTGCCCAACCAGCATGGCGCGCCGCTGCGTCTCGCCGTGCCGTGGAAATACGGCTTCAAGTCGGTCAAATCGATCGTGCGCTTCTCGTTCACGGCCGAGCGGCCGAAGACCTTCTGGGAACAGCTGCAGGACACCGAATACGGCTTCTGGGCCAATGTGAACCCGGAGGTTTCTCATCCGCGCTGGAGCCAGGCGCACGAGCGCGTGCTGTCGACCGGCGAAAGCGTCCCGACCCAGCTCTACAACGGCTATGCGGCCGAGGTCGCCCATCTCTACAAGGACATCAAGGGCGAGCGGCTGTTCATGTGACCATCGACCCGGACCCCGGCCCGGCATAGATCTCCATGCCGGTTCGCGGATCCGGTCCGGCTTTTCGTCGCAGAATCAATCGGCCGTCGCTTCAGGGCGACGGCCGATTTCGTTCATGCAGGAGGAAGGCTCGATGAAGCGGTTGTCGGTCACTCGATGCCGAGCTTGCCCTTCAGCATGTCGTTGACCGCCTGCGGGTTGGCCTTGCCGCCGGTCTGCTTCATGACCTGGCCGACGAACCAGCCGATCATGGTCGGCTTGGCCTTGGCCTGCTGGACCTTGTCCGGATTGGCCGCGATGACCGCGTCGCAGGCCGCCTCGATGGCGCCGGTATCGGTCACCTGCTTCAGGCCGCGGGTCTCGACGATGGTGCGCGGGTCGCCACCCTCGGCCCAGACGATCTCGAACAGGTCCTTGGCGATCTTGCCCGAGATGGTGCCGTCGCCGATCAGGTCGACGATCGCGCCGAGCTGGTCGGCGGAGACCGGGCTCGCCTCGATGCCCTTGCCTTCCTTGTTCAGGCGGCCGAACAGTTCGTTGATCACCCAGTTGGCCGCCGCCTTGGCGTCGCGGCCCTTGGCGACCGCCTCGAAATAGTCGGCCGAGGCGCGTTCCAGCGTCAGCACCATCGCGTCGTAGGGCGTGACGCCGTAGTCGCGCACGAAGCGGGCCTTCTTCTCGTCGGGCAGTTCGGGCAGATGGGCGGCGAGCGCGTCGACGAAGTCCTGGGTGAATTCGAGCGGCAGCAGGTCCGGATCGGGGAAATAGCGGTAGTCGTGCGCCTCTTCCTTCGAGCGCATCGATCGCGTCTCGCCCTTGCCGGGGTCGAACAGCCGCGTCTCCTGGACGATCGTGCCGCCGTCCTCGACGATGCCGATCTGGCGGCGGGCCTCATATTCGATCGCCTGGCCGATGAAGCGGATCGAGTTGACGTTCTTGATCTCGCAGCGCGTGCCGAAGGGGGTACCGGGCTTGTGCACCGAGACGTTCACGTCGGCGCGCAGGTTGCCCTTCTCCATGTCGCCGTCACAGGTGCCGAGATAGCGCAGGATGGTGCGCAGCTTCGACACATAGGCCTTGGCTTCCTCCGAGGAGCGCAGGTCGGGCTTCGACACGATCTCCATCAGCGCCACGCCGGAGCGGTTCAGGTCGACGAAGGAATAGACCGGCGACTGGTCGTGGATCGACTTGCCGGCATCCTGTTCCAGATGCAGCCGCTCGACGCCGACCTCGATGGTCTCGCCGTCCGGCATGTCGATCAGGATGCGGCCTTCGCCGACGATCGGGTTCTTGTACTGCGAGATCTGGTAGCCCTGCGGCAGGTCCGGGTAGAAATAGTTCTTCCGGTCGAAGATCGAGCGCCGGTTGATGGCGGCCTTGAGGCCGAGCCCGGTGCGCACCGCCTGACGGACGCATTCGACATTGATCACCGGCAGCATGCCCGGCATGGCCGCGTCGACCAGGCTGACATTGGCGTTCGGATCGTTGCCGAAGGTGGTCGAGGCCCCGGAAAAGAGCTTGGCCTCGGAATTGACCTGGGCGTGGACTTCGAGGCCGATCACGACTTCCCAGTCCCCGGTCGCTCCACGGATGAGCTGGGACGGCTTGGCGGTACGGACGACAGCGTTCATGAAAGGCCCCGGACAATTCGCTCGCGCCGCGTCACCGGGCGCTGTGCTCCGTGGGTACTGCCTCGCGCCCCCCGGATCAAGGGGAGGACGATGGCCGGCGGATTTGCGGGCGCGCCCGGCTCACGGCGTGCGGTCGGACGCGCCCTTCGGTTCCTGGCCGTCGAGCGCGAACGGGACGGCCCCCATGGACTGGCCGCGAAGCCGCCAGAGAGCCCGAAAGGCTTGCGTGCGCATGGACCGCTCGATCGACTGGAGCCGCCTGGACAGTCCGAAGCGACGGGTCAGCAGGAGCTTGCGGTCATCGGGGACCGTGAAGGGCGGTCGCGGCCTGTACAGGGTCCTGTCGGTTTCCGCCATGACCGGCTTGATATCGCTGGCATAGATCGGATCCGACGGCCAGTCCCGCTTCTGGATCAGGACCGACCCCTGCGCGACCGGTGCCGGTACCATCTGGTACACGGTCAGCTCATTCAGGAGGCCCTCGATCTCGTCGAACAGAATCCAGTCGATGACCCGTGCCGGAAGAGGTCGGGCCAGAAGCGCGACCGCAGCCTTCCGGGTGATCAGATAGGCCGCGGCACCCATGCTGTGCGCGCGCAGCCGGTGCACCCCGTAGCGCCCGACGACCGTCGTTGCCGACCGGTCGTAGCGCGTGCGCGCCTTCAGATAGGTCTCCAGCTTGACGATGTCGGCATCGGCCGGGACGAGCGCCGGATCAGCGAGCGTGGCCGCCAGATCGTCGGCGACGACGATGTCGTCCTCGAAAACGACCGCATGCTGCGCATGGCTGTCGGCAATCCGTTGCCAGATCACCTCGTGGGACATGGTGCAGGCAATGGCGCCCCGATTCTGGATTCCGCCCGGAATCGCGCGGCGCCGTTCCACCTCCGCCATCACCTCCGGGTCGGTATAGTCCAATGCCGGCACGAGCTCGAACGGTATCCCCTGACGCTCCAGAATTTGACTCATCCTGTCGGCGCGATCCGGGCGGCGCTTCAGGTTCAAGACATAGGCATGGATCGGCATGGAGACTCCAGACCACGGTTCCGCAGAATTCCGTTTGGTCAGCAAGTAACTGTTCGAAGCGGCGTGCGCCATCGACGCATGCAGTTTTGCAGGCAACGAAACAACGAAGCCCGTCAGATCGGCCCGATCCCTCGCCGGCGATCGCCGGAGACGGATCAGTCCCGGAACGGGATGGCGCCGCCTTTCTGGCCTCGGAGCAGAAGGCCGAATTGATGGCCGAGCCGCGCCAACACCATCTGCGCTTTGAGCAGTCCGCGGCCGCGGCGGCGCAGATGCCGCGGGCGCGCGGGCTTCGGCCCGACCCGTTCGTCGCGGCTCAAAGCGGCGATGTCGCTCACGAATTCGCGCTCCGGCGGGCGCCCCTCGATCCGCGCCAGAACAGACCCCTGGATACACAGGCCAGGCACGACCTGATGGATGTTCCAGTGCGACAGCAAGCCCTCGGTCTCGTGGAACAGGACGCGATCGACCGGATATTTCGGCAGGTCGCGCTGCAGCAGACGGAGAGCCATCTCGCGCGACAGGACATAGCCGGCCGCGCCGAGATGCTTCCCGCGCAGGCGGTGCACCTTGTGTCGGCCGAGCGCGCCCGAGGCGCGACGGTCGATCCGTGCCTCGGGTGTTTCCTTGGTTTCAAGCTTCACGACATCGGCGCCCGCCGGAATCCAGTCCTCGACGCCGAGGAAGGCAGCGATGTCCGGCGCCAGTATGACGTCGTCCTCGAAGACCGCTCCATAGCGATCCGACCCGTCCGCGATCGCCTGCCAGGCCCGCATGTGACTGAGGAAACAGGCGACATGGGCCACCGCCAACGGCCGATCCCGTCCGGGCGGTACCCAGGTCCGGGACAACTCGTCACTGACCTCTGTGACCGGAATTGCATCGATGCGCCGGAACGCGATGCCGAGACCCCCGAATACACGACCGATGCGCTCGGCCCGATCGACCCTCGACCTCAAATTGATGACATAGCACGGTATCATACGAGGTGTCGGTTCACCTGATAAGGGGCACGATCAGGCAGGTCATGCCGATCGCGGCCTTTATTTCATCTTCCTCGATCCAGGGAAATAGACATCCGGAAACAATCGATCTCTATATTTCCTAAATATATCCCACAATCCGGCGGCCGCCGCCTGTCCGCGCCTCCGCCTGTCCGGGCCGCCGCTCAGGGCGGCGGCAGATCGTCGGGACCGGTGTTGCCGTAGCGGACCGCGATCTCCCCATCCGGGGCGCCTGCGATGCACATCGCCAGGCTGAACAGCGACTTCTCCGTCAGGGCGTGCCGGTCCGGTCCGCGCCCGTCGGTCATCAGGTGGAGATATCGCCCACCGGCCGCCTTGACCGCGTCCACGAAGGGCTGCTGCGTTGCCGGCGGCACCGCGCGATCCTTCGGTGAGGTCAGGAACAGGATGCGGGCGCCCTTGCGGCCGGCGACCGTGGCGGCTTCGGGCATCAGGTCGTAATGGGCACGCGGGCCGTCGATGCGCAGCGGGATCGCGAAAGTCTTGGCGAAGGCGCGGAAATCGAGCGGTGCCGAAGCGATCGCGGCGCAGCCGACATCGTCGCGGCTGGCGAGCGCCGCCGCCGCCAGGATGCCGCCGCCCGACATGCCGGCGACGTGATAGCCGGCTAGCCCCTCGCGGGTCTTGATGGCGTCGAGCGCGAGCCGCGTCAGCGCCACCTCGCGCCGCGTGCGGCGGTCGCCGTGCCAGCCTGAGGAGCCGTGCAGGCCCGGCCGGCCGAAGAAGACGAACGGCACGCCGAGGCGCTGCGACCAGACCCCGACGGCGGCCTGGACATATTCTGGCGCCTGGGTCAGGTAGCCCGGATCCGGCGCGATCTTGCCCTTGGCATCGGCGCCGATGCTGTCGCCCGGAAAGAACACCGCGGCCCGCTTCCCGCGCGCGTCGCCGGCGATGTAGTAGCGGATGCAGACGGCGTCGCCTTCCGCTTCGACGAAGACCGATGTCTCAAGCTTCGCACAGGCTTCGCGCGAAACCTTCGTGCCCTTCATGAGGTCGGCAGCCGAGAAGGTCCGAACCGCCTGCGCGGCACTTGGACCGGCACCGACCGCCACCACGAAGCCAAGCCCGGCGATCGCAGCCGCGATGCCACGCGCCTGCGCGCGGCGCAGCAGTGCGGTCAGGTGGCGCCGGGGCCGGGTCATCCCCACCACGCCGTCGGCGAGAAGTGCCCGGCCGCGTCCTCGATCACCTGGGCGACCTGGAACAGGGTTTCCTCGTCGAAGGGCCGGCCGATCAGCTGCAGGCCGAGCGGCAGACCCTGGGCATCGAGCCCGGCCGGGACGGCGATGCCGGGCAGGCCGGCCATGTTGACCGTCACGGTGAAGATGTCGTTCAGATACATCTCGACCGGGTCGCCGCCCGACTTCTCGCCGATGCCGAAGGCCGCCGACGGGGTCGCGGGCGTCAGCACCGCGTCGACGCCGGCCTCGAAGGCCAGTTCGAAGTCGCGCTTGATCAGCGTGCGGACCTTCTGGGCGCGGACGTAATAGGCGTCGTAGTAGCCGGCCGAGAGCACATAGGTGCCGATCATGATGCGCCGGCGCACCTCGGCGCCAAAGCCGGCCGCGCGCGACTTCTCGTAGGTGTCCACGATGTCGTTGCCGGGCACGCGCAGGCCGTAGCGGATGCCGTCGTAGCGGGCGAGGTTCGAGGAGGCCTCGGCGGGCGCGACGATGTAGTAGGCCGGCAGGGCGTACTTGGTGTGCGGCAGCGAGATCTCGCGGATCTCGGCGCCGGCGGCCTTCAGCCACGCGATGCCCTGGCTCCACAGGGCCTCGATCTCTGCCGGCATGCCGTCGACGCGGTACTCCTTCGGGATGCCGATGACCATACCCTTGACCGAGCGGCCGACCGCCGCCTCGTAGTCCGGCACAGGCCGGTCGGCCGAGGTCGTATCCTTCGGGTCGACCGAGGCGAAGCTCTTCAGGAGGATCGCGGTATCGCGCACCGTGCGGGCGAAGGGGCCGGCCTGGTCGAGCGAGGAGGCGAAGGCGACGATGCCCCAGCGCGAGCAGCGGCCATAGGTCGGCTTGATGCCGACGATGCCGGTGAAGGCCGCCGGCTGGCGGATCGAGCCGCCCGTATCCGTGCCGGTCGCCCCGGCGCAGAGCCAGGCCGAGACAGCGGTCGCCGAGCCGCCGGAGGAGCCGCCCGGCACGAGCGCGCGATTGTCGCCCTGGCGCCGCCACGGGTTGGTGACCGGGCCGAAGGCGGAGGTCTCGTTGGACGAGCCCATGGCGAATTCGTCGTTGTTCAGCTTGCCGAGCATGACGGCGCCGTCGGCCCACAGATTGGCGGTGACGGTCGATTCGTAGGAGGGCACGAAATTGCCCAGGATGCGCGAGCAGGCGGTGGTGCGGACGCCCTCGGTGCAGAACAGATCCTTGACGCCGAGCGGGATGCCCTCGAGCGCCCTGCCCTCGCCCTGGGCCAGCCGCGCATCGGACGCCTTGGCCATGGCGCGCGCCTTCTCGGGCGTCTCCAGCACATAGGCGCCGAGGCTGCGGCCCTTCTCCATGGCGGCAAGATAGGCCTCGGTCAGCTCGGTCGCCGTGAAGGCCTTGGCCTTCAGCTGGTCGCGCGCTTCGGCGATGGACAGGCGGGTCAGATCGGTCACGGTCGGGGCATCCGGGAGGGCGGTAACGGGCGGGCGGCGCGGCGGCGGATTATTCGACCACCTTCGGGACAACGAAATAGTGGTCCTCCGTCATCGGCGCATTGGCGACGATCCGCTCCGGATAGCCGCCGTCGGTCACGGCATCCTCGCGCATCTTCATCACCATCGGGGTGACCGAGGTCATCGGCTCGACGGCCGAGACGTCGACCTCGCCGAGTTGTTCGACGAAGCCCAGGATGGAATTGATCTCGCCCTGCAGCTTGGCGACTTCGGCCTCGTCCACGGCGATGCGGGCGAGATGGGCGACACGGCGGACGGTGTCGAGATCGACGGACATGGGCGCGGCTTCCGACGGATGGAGGATGGCGAGCCTTCTAGCACCGGCCGGCGCGCCGGCGCAACGCCGCCGCCCTGCGCCGGTCCTGCGCCGCTTCAGCCGATCTCGACGCTGCCGCCGGGCGCGGGGGTATGGATGCGGACGCCGGAGCCGTGCATGGCCGCCACGAAGGCATCGGGCGTCTGGTCGAGCAGCCCGAAGGTCATGTAGTGGCAGGGAATCACGTCCGTGAAGGCAAAGAACCGCCGCGCGGCCAATGCCGCCGAGCGCGCCCCCATGGTGAAACGGTCGCCGATCGGCAGGATGCCGATGGTCGGTTCGTACAGTTCGGCGATCAGAGCCATGTCGGAAAAGATGTCCGTATCGCCGGCATAATAGAGCGTCGGGCCGATCTTCGGCGCAATCACCACGCCGTGCGGGTTGCCGAGATAGGCGAAGGTGCCGTCGCCGTTCGACTTGGCGGAGGAATGATGCGCCGGCGTCAGGCTGACCGCGAAGGCGCCGAGATCGACCGTGCCGCCGGAATTCATCGGGTTGATCGTCTCCACGCCGTGGGCATTGGCCCACATGGCGATCTCCCAATTGGCGGTCACGGCCGCTCCGGAGGCCTTCGCGATCGGGATGAGGTCGCCGATATGGTCGTCATGGCCATGGCTGATGACGATATGGTCGAGCCCGACCGCAGCCTCTTCCGGCGTGATGGTCGCCTTCGGATTGCCGGTGAGGAACGGGTCGATCAGGATTTCGACCTTGCCCTTGTCGGTGTCGGCCGGGATTTCGAGGCGGAAGCAGGAATGTCCGTACCACGTGATCTTCATGCGGGTCCCCCGGCGGCGATGGCGGTCCGCCCGTTGCTGCCGCTCAACAGTCTGGCGTCACTATAGCGCCGCAGGGGCGGCCGTCCATGCGGTCGCGATGCTGTCGGTCCGTACGGGTCCGGCTCGACTTGCCGTTGCGGGGCGAGTAGCCGATGCTGGCATCGGTGGCAGGCCGGACGCTGCCCGCGGTTCCGCGCCACCTCTCGATCGAATCCGGCCCCAACCCGCCCGCGAGGCCAGCGATGACCAGCTTCGGTTCCTTTGCCGCACCGTCCTTCTGGCTGCCCGGAAACTTCCAGACGATCGCCCCGGCAACCAACTGGGGCACCCAGATCACCGTCAACTACCAGGGCAATGCCACCATCGAGCGCGACGTGCAGAGCGAGGTGGCGAGCTTCGGCAAGCAGCTCGGCATCGTCACCGAGGCGGTTCTGGCGCTGGCGGGACCGATGGCGGACGCCCTCGACGCGGATGCCGACGCCAAGGAGAAGATCGTTCGGCTGCGGACGCTGGCGGCACGGGTCGATGCCGTGAAGGCGCGCCACGGCGAGGCGGTCGAAACCCAGATCCGCGAGCAGGTCCAGTCGCTGGCGGCGACCGACCGCGACGCGGCCGACCGGCTGCTGCAGACCCTGCGCCGGGAACTGGCCGAGAGCGGCGATCCCGACGCCAAACCGGTCTGACCGGACGCCGGTCTTCCTGGTGCGGGAAGACCTGGCACCGGCTCGCTTGGATGCAGGAATTGGTCTAGTGCTTCGGTCGACGGGATGGACCCGCGTCCCCTCTTGATCGAACCGCGAGTGCCCGCCCTTGGCCCAGGATCATGCCGTCGCCCTCGAAGACCTGACCGGCGGGCTGAAACCCGGCGCACGGCTGATCGGGATCGATCTCGGCACCAAGACCATCGGGCTCGCCCTGTCCGATCCGGGCCGGCGCATCGCCACCCCGCTGGAGACCATCCGGCGCACCAAGTTCACCGCCGATGCCCAGGCGCTGATCGCGATCTGCGCCAAACATGCCGTCGGCGGCCTGGTCATCGGCCTGCCGCTCAACATGGACGGCAGCGAGGGTCCGCGCGTGCAGTCGACGCGCGCCTTCGTGCGCAACCTCGCCCCGCTGACCACCCTGCCGATCAGCTATTGGGACGAGCGCCTGTCGACGGCGGCCGTCACCCGCACCCTGATCGAGGCCGACGCCAGCCGGGCGCGCCGGGCCGACGTGGTCGACAAGCTCGCCGCCGCCTTCATCCTGCAAGGCGCGCTCGACCGCCTCAACCGGCCCGCGCGCGGCTGGGCTACCGAGGACGAGTGAGCCGCGCCCACCGACTGGACAGGCAAGAATGTTCTCGTTATGTTCTAATGCCGCAATCGTCGGCACTCCCCTTTGTCGTCGCGCGATAGGTCAATGGCACTTGTGAACCGGGAGTTCGGGAAATGGTCACGCTGTATTGGGCGCCGCAGACGCGCTCGCTTTCGATCCTGTGGCTGCTCGAGGAACTGGGCATCCCCTATCGGCGCGAGCTGGTCGACATCCGTTCGGGCCGCCAGTCCGACCCGGCCTTCCGGGCGATCAATCCGATGATGAAGGTGCCGGCGCTGACCGATGGGCCGGTCAAGGTGGCCGAAACCGGAGCGATCATCGCCTATCTGGCCGACCGCTATGCCGCGCCCGGACTCGCCCCGGCGGCCGACCATGCGACCCGCGGCGACTATCTGCGCTGGCTGTTCTTCGCCGGCTCGTCGATCGAGGCGGCCTATGTGCAGATCTTCACCAAGCTGGAGATGAACCCGACCTCGGCCGGCTGGGGCAGCGCCGAGCGCGTCTTCGACGTGATCGAGGCCGGCATCACCGGCAGCGGCGGCCCCTGGCTTCTGGGCGAGACCTTCTCGGCGGCCGATGTGTCGATCGGGTCCGGCCTGCGCTTCGGCCTCCTGTTCAAGATCGTCGAACCGCGCCCAGCCTTCACCGACTATGTCGAACGCTGCACCGCCCGCCCCGCCTTCGCCCGCGCCCTGGCGATCGAGGCCGAGGCCCTGGCGGCGCGCGGCGGCTGATCCCGCGCGACGGCACCATCCGGATGCAGCGGCTCGGCCGTCACATCAGGAGGCTGACCTTGCCGCCGGCATGGCGTTCCAACCGGCCGGCGAGCGACAATTCGAGCAGCACGAGCTGGACCAGGCCCGGACGGGCACCGGTCGCGCGGATGATCTCGTCGACGGCGACCGGCGTCGGGCCAAGCGCCTCCAGGATCGCGGCGCGCAGATCGGCCGGGGCGTCGCCGGCCGTCCCGTCCCCGTCTCCCGGCCCGGCCGGCGGCTCCCAGGCGGACGGCGGCGGCGGATCGCGACCGAGCTGGGGGCCGAGGGCCTCGACGACATGCTCGGCCGAGGCGACCAGGGTTGCGCCGTTGCGGATCAGGTCGTTGGTGCCCTCCGCGCGCGGATCGAGCGGCGAGCCGGGCACGGCGAAGAGATCGCGGCCCTGCTCGCCGGCGAAGCGGGCGGTGTGCAGGGAGCCGGACCGGCGTGCGGCCTCGACCACGACCAAGCCCATGGAAATGCCGGAAATCAGCCGGTTGCGGCGCGGAAAGTCGCGCGCGCGCGGTTCCCAGCCGAACGGCAGCTCGCTGACGATGGCACCGCCGGTCGCGACGATGCGGGCGACCAGATCGGCATGTTCCGGCGGATAGATCCGATCGAGCCCGCCGGCGAAGACGCCGATCGTGCCGGTCTCCAGGCTGGCCATGTGGGCGGCGGCATCGATGCCGCGCGCCAGCCCCGAGACGATCGCAAAGCCCCGGGCGCCGAGGTCGCGCGCGAACTGCGCGGCGATCTTGCGGCCGGCCAGCGAGGCATTGCGCGAGCCGACGATGCCGACGGCCGGCTGGGCGAAGACGCCGGCGTCGCCGGCGACGGCCAGGATCGGCGGCGGTCCGTCCACGGCGCGCAGATAGGCCGGATAGTCCGCCTCGCCGAGCGCGACGAAGCGCGCGCCGGCGCGCTGCGCCGCCTCCCATTCGGCGTCGATCTCGGCATCGGTCGGGATCCGGATGCGGCTCGCGCCGCCGCGGCGCGCCAGATCCGGCAGCGCGTCGAGCGCATCGGCGGCCGAGCCGAACCGGTTGAGCAGCTGGATGAAGGTGTTCGGGCCGACATTGTCGGTGCGGATCAGCTTCAGCCAGCTGCGGCGCTGCCGCTCGGTCAGCCGGATGTGGAACTGTCCGTCGGGCGGCCGGGTCTCTTCGGCCAGCCCGCGCGGGGCCGGATCGACCAAGGGGCGCCGCTGCGGACGCTCGGACGGAAACAGGGACAACGTCACGCGGCACTCTCCTAAGCCCGCATCTTCGCCCGGCCTCGGTGAGAACACAACTCCTGGATACATATTCACATCACGGATCGCGCCCGCCGGAACCGGAGGCGGCCCGGCCGTCCTCGCGTAGATTCCGGGGGTACGGTGCGCGCGGCCCCGGGTCCGGGACACACCGGCGCGGTCTATCGTCCGCGCTTGCCCTTGCCGATCGAGCTCAGCGACGGGAACCGGCCGCGCGGGACGACCGGTGGCGGGGCCGGCGGCGGCGTCGGCTTCAGGTTGAGCCGTTTCGGGTCGGAAGGCGCGGCAGCGGCCGGGGCCGGCTTGCCCTTCTGGGCGGCCGGAACGGGCACGTCCTTGCCCTCGGCGATGCGCACGAGCTGGGTCAGCACCACGGCGGCGCCCTTCAGGCGCTGCTCGGCCTCCGGCCAGTCGCGCGACAGCACGATCTTCTGATCCGGCCGGATCTTGGCGAGCGAGCCCTGCTCGGTGATCCAGCGCACCAGGCCGGCGCCGTTGGCGAACTTGTTCTCGCGGAACGAGATCACCACGCCCTTCGGCCCGACATCGATCTTGTCGACATGGGCGCGCCGGCACAGGCCCTTGATGAAGACGATCTTCAGGAGATGCTCGACCTCCTCCGGCAGCGGGCCGAAGCGGTCGATCATCTCCGCCCCGAAGGCGTCGATCTGCTCGGTCGTCTCCAGATCGGCGAGGCGCCGGTAGAGGCCAAGGCGCAATTGCAGGTCGGCCACATAGGTCTCGGGGATCAGCACCGGCGTGCCGACCGTGATCGAGGGCGACCATTGCTCCTCGGCGACCGCATCCGGCTCGCCGGACTTCAGCGAGGCGACCGCCTCCTCGAGCATCTGCTGGTAGAGCTCGTAGCCGACCTCCTTGATGTGGCCGGACTGCTCGTCGCCGAGCAGGTTGCCGGCGCCGCGGATGTCGAGGTCGTGGCTCGCCAGCTGGAAGCCGGCGCCGAGGCTGTCGAGCGATTGCAGCACCTTCAGCCGCCGCTCGGCCTGCTGGGTCAGCGGCCGGTCGGCCGGCACGGTGAACAGCGCATAGGCGCGCAGCTTCGAGCGGCCGACGCGGCCGCGCAGCTGGTAGAGCTGGGCGAGGCCGAACATGTCGGCGCGGTGGATGATCAGCGTGTTGGCGGTGGGAATGTCGAGGCCGGATTCGACGATGGTCGTCGACAGCAGCACGTCGTACTTGCCCTCGTAGAAGGCATTCATCACGTCTTCCAGCTCGCCGGCGGCCATCTGGCCGTGGGCGGTGCAGACGCGCACCTCCGGCACGTGCTCGGCGAGGAACGTGGCGCGGGCGGCGAGGTCGGAGACGCGCGGCACGACATAGAAGCTTTGGCCGCCCCGATAATGCTCGCGCAGCAGCGCCTCGCGGATGACCAGCGGGTCGTAGGGCGACACGAAGCTGCGCACGGCGAGCCGATCGATCGGCGGCGTGGCGATGACCGAGAGTTCGCGCACGCCGGTCAGCGCCAGCTGCAGGGTGCGCGGGATCGGCGTCGCGGTCAGCGTCAGCACATGCACGTCGGCCTTGAGTTCCTTCAGCCTTTCCTTGTGCTTGACGCCGAAATGCTGCTCCTCGTCGACGATCAGCAGGCCGAGATCGCGGAACTTGACGCTTTTGGCGAGGATCGCGTGGGTGCCGACGACGATGTCGCAGTGGCCGCTTTCGAGCTCCTGGCGGGTCAGGTCGGCATCCTTGGCCGAAACCAGCCGCGAGAGCTGGCCGACGCGGAACGGCAGGCCCTTGAAGCGCTCCGAGAAGGTGCGGAAATGCTGGCGGGCGAGCAGCGTCGTCGGGACCACGACGGCGACCTGCTTGCCGGAGCCGGCAACCGTGAAGGCGGCGCGCAGCGCCACTTCGGTTTTGCCGAAGCCCACGTCGCCGCAGACCAGACGGTCCATCGGCCGGCCGGCGGCCAGATCCTCGTGCACGGCCTCGATCGAGGCCAGCTGGTCGTCGGTCTCCTCGTAGGGGAAGCGGGCGGCGAACTCGTCGGAGAGGCCTTCCACGGGGGTCAGGACCGGAGCCGGCTTCATCAGGCGCGCGGCAGCGGTCTTGATCAGGCTGTCGGCGATCTCGCGGATGCGGCTCTTCATGCGCGCCTTGCGCGCCTGCCAGGCGACGCCGCCGAGCTTGTCGAGCTGCACCTCGGTATCGTCCGAGCCGTAGCGGGTCAGGAGTTCGATATTCTCGACCGGCAGATAGAGCTTGTCGCCGCCCTGATAGACCAGTTCCAGGCAGTCATGCGGCGCGCCGACCGCCGTGATGGTCTTCAGCCCGGTGAAGCGGCCGATGCCGTGATCGACATGAACGACGATGTCGCCTTCCGAGAGCCCGGAGACCTCGGTCAGGAAGTCCGAACCCTTGGCGCGGCGCTTCTTCGGGCGGACCAGACGGTCGCCGAGAATGTCCTGCTCGCCGATCACCGCCACGTCGTCGAGTTCGACGCCGGCCTCGATGCCGAGCACGCCGACCCCGACCGCGCCCTTCGGCAGCGCGAGCAGTTCCGGGAAGGTCTTGACCGGCCGCAGGTCCTTCAGGCCGTGGTCGCCGAGCACCTGCGACAGGCGGTCGAGCGCGCCGTCGCTCCAGGCGGCGATCATCACCCGCCGGCCGGCCTTCTGCAGCTCGCCGACATGGGCGACGACCGCATCGAACACGTTCACGTCGCCGGCCTGGCGCTCGGTCAGGAAGGTCCGGCCCGGGCGGCCGCCGAGATCGACGGTGCGGGTCGGGCCGTCCGGCACCGCGAAGGGGGTCAGCGCGGCGGACCGGCGCGTCGCCAGCCGGCTGCGCCATTCCTCGGCGGTCAGATAGAGCGCGTCCGGCTCGACCGGCTTGTACGGCACGGCGCCGGCCTGCGGCGTCGCCTGCGCCTCGCGCCGGGCCTGGTAGTGGTCCTCGATCTGGCCGAGCCGCTCGGTCAGCGTCTCCTCGACGTGGGCCTCGAAGGCGATCGTCGCGTCGCCGATGTAGTCGAACAGCGTCTCCAGCCGCTCGTGGAACAGCGGCAGCCAGTGTTCCATGCCGGCATAACGGCGCCCCTCGGAGATCGCCGCATAGAGCGCGTCATCCTTGGTGGTGGCGCCGAAGCGGGCCACATAGGCGCGGCGGAAGCGGCTGATCGTCTCCGGGACGATGGTCACCTCCGACATCGGCAGCCATTCCAGCCGCTTCAGCTGGCCCGTGGTGCGCTGGCTCTCGGCGTCGAACTTGCGCACCGATTCCAGCGTATCGCCGAAGAAGTCGAGCCGCACCGGGCTGTCGGTGCCGGGGGCGAAGAGGTCGAGAATACCGCCGCGCACGGCATATTCGCCGGTCTCGCGCACCGTCGGGGTGCGGTTGAAACCGTTATTCTCCAGCCAGCGAACCAGGTCCGCCATGTCGACCCGGTTGCCGGGCGCGGCCGCGAAGGTCTCGGCGGCCACCATGCTGCGTTCCGGCACGCGCTGGACGACGGCGTTGACGGTGGTCAGCAGCACGACCGGCTTGGTCGTGGCCTGCGGGCGGACGAGGCGCGACAGCGTCGCCATCCGGCGCGCGACGATCTCCGGCGTCGGCGAAACGCGGTCATAGGGCAGACAGTCCCAGGCCGGGAAGGTCATCACCTGGATGTCGGGCGCGAAGAAGCCGAGCGCGGCCTCCAGGCTCGCCATCCTGTTGCCGTCGCGGGACACGGCGACGAGGCCGGGGCGCCCGTCCTTGGCGCCGGCGGCGCGTGCCAGATCGCCGATGGCCAGCGCTTCCAGCCCGTCCGGCAGGCTCGCCAGCGTGACGTGGTCGGTGCGGTCGAACAGACCCTTGAGCGGCTTCATCGGAGCGTCCGGACTGGAAGGGAATTGGCAGCGGTCGGTTGCGGACCTGGGGCCTCGAACCGGACCGCTCTAACGGGAGCGGCACATGGTCGGCGCGCGGCCGACGGATCAACGGACAGCAGATCAGCGGAACACGATCCCGCCGGGCGCGGTCTGGAAGGCCTTCAACTGGCGGAAGACCGGCGTGTCGTAGTTGCCGGGCGTGTCCTGGCGGTCGATGATCCAGGCGAAGAGGTCGGTGTCGGGCACCTCCATCAGCTGGACGAAATCGTCGAAATCCGCCTCCGACAGGCTGCCCAGATGCGCGTCCGCGAAGGTGCCGAGCAGGAGATCCATCTCCTTGGTGCCGCGATGCCAGGCGCGGAACAACGCCCGCTTGCGCGCGGGCGCGAGCCCGTCGGAAGAAATCTGCGTGCCGGACATGGAAAGGGCCTCGCGAAAACAGCAGAAAGCCGCCGGCGCCGGATCGGGCACCGTCGGTGATGGACGGCAGCCGCCGCGGGCAGAGATATAGCGCGGGGCGGCGGGGATGTCAGGTGGGGGGATTGGCGCGGGATTGGCGGAATTCGTCGGCTTCGCTTGCCCAACCGCTGAACCAGGGCGAAACAGCACCAACACTTTGTGATCGATGCACCGTGCCATCCGGATCGATCCGCCGGGGGACATCGGGCAAGGGTCGGCCGGGCGGCCATTTCGCCTCTCGCAGATCCAGTTCTTTCACGGAGGCGGGAAGCGACGCCGCTGACTGGCGCAGGTCGAGCCTCGCCAAGCGCAAGGTCGCAAGGACCGGCAAGCGCGCCAGCGGCGACACGTCCGTTACCTTGGTGCCGGCGAGGTCCAGTCTCTCCAGCGCCGTGAGGCCGGACAGCGGCGACACATCCGTCACGCTGGTGTTGCCGAGATAAAGCGCCCTCAACGCCGTGAGGCCGGACAGCGGCGAAATGTCCATCACACCGGAGTTGCTGAGATCGAGCGTTTCCAGCGTTGTGAGGCCGGACAGCGGCGACATGTCCGTCACGTTGGTGTTGCCGAGAATGAGCGCCTCCAGCGCCGTCAAGCCGGATAGCGACGACACATCCGTCATGCCGGTGTTGGCGAGATAGAGCGTCTTCAGCGCCGTGAGGCCGGACAGCGGCGATACATCCGTCACGCCAGTGTTGTCGAGATCGAGCGTCTCCAGTGCCGTGAGTCCGGACAACGGCGACACATCCGTCACGCCGGTGTTTTCGAGATCGAGCCTCTGCAGAGCCGTAAGGCCGGACAGCGGCGACACGTTCGTCACGCCGCTATTGCCGAGAGAGAGCGTCTCCAGCGCGGTGAGGCGAGATAGCGGCGACACGTCCGTCACGCCGGTGTAGGCGAGGCGGAACTCCCTCAGCGCCGTGAGGCCAGAAAGCGGTGATACATCCGTCACGCCGGTGTTGCCGAGAGCGAACGTTTCCAACGTAGTGAGGCCGGTTAGCGGCGACACGTCCAGCACGCCGGTATTGTTGAGATAGAGTTCGCTTAACGCCGTCAGGTCGGACAGTGGCGACACATCCGTCACGCTGGTGTACGCGAGGCGGAGAGTCCTCAGCGCCGTGAGGCCGGACAGCGGCGACACGTCTGTCACACCGGTGTTGTCAAGATCGAGCGTCTGCAGAGCCGTCAAGCCGGACAGCGGCGAAACGTCCGCCACGCGGGCGCCGAAGAGAGCGAGCGTCGCCAGCGCCGAGAGTCCGGATAGTGGCGAAATATCCGTTACGCCGGTGTTGCTGATTTCGAGCGTCTCCAGTGACGTTAGACCGGATAGCGGCGTCACATCCGTTACGCCGGTGTTGTCTAGAGCGAGCGTCTCCAGCGCTGTCAGGCCGGACAATGGCGAAACGTCCGTTAGGCCGTTTGTGCCGAGATTGAGCGATTTCAGCGCAGTAAGCCCGGACAGCGGCGACAAGTCCTTTGCGCCGTTAAACTCTAGATCGAGTTCCTCCAGCGCCTTGAGGTCGGACAGCGGCGACAGGTCCGTCACGCCGGTCCCGGATAGGTCGAGGTGCCGGATATGCGGAATCCATGCCGGCGGCGGAGCCTCACCGGCCAGGATCAACTTCCTCGCCTCGGCTTCGTAGTCGAACTCGCCGCCTTCCTCCGTGTCCTCCGAACCGTCCACGGCCGAAGCGTCCGGAAACACCGTGCGCGCCCTCGGCACCGGCTTGCGGGTGAGCAGGTCGATTGTGCCGCCGATCAGGCGGCGGATATCCTGGTGGCGGGCGGCGAAGTCGGCGATGGGGGCGCAGTGGTCCTGCAGGAAGACAGCAGCCTGCCTTACCCATTCGAGATTGGGATCGCCGGCTATAGTCGACAGGACCCAAACGCCGCTGCCGACCGTGCCAACCTCGCGCAAGGCCGACACCACCGCGCGCGCCAGCGCGCCGATGGCGTTCGCACCGACACCGGCCGCGGCGGCCACCACTTCGGGGGCCGGCGTGGTCGCCGCTGGGTTCGGATCGTCCGGGCTCGGCAGTGGCCTCGACGCGGCGGCGAGGATCGGGCGGGCGGAGGGCGCGAAAGGCGCATTCTTCTGGGCGAGCCGGTCCAGCGCCGCCCGCGTTGCGACCGCCTCGGCGACCGGATCGACGATCTCGCGCTCTCGGTTGCGGGCGTTCAGTGCCCGCCACTCCTGGAAGCCGAGACCGTATATCTCGACCACCCCGAGCAGCTTGTCGATGCCGGCGAGCAGGTCCGGCTCGATCGGTTCGGTCATGGTGCCGACAGCACGAGTCGCGCTGAACCGCGCATGCAGGGATTCGAGGCCGAACTTCGCCACCCAGAGACCCGCGACATCCGTACCGGCGACCGAGTCGCCGAGGAAGGTCTTCAGGTCCTGGTATTCGTCGAAGACGCTCGGATGCGTGTTCTGCAGCCCGGTGATGCGGCGGTCGAGCCGATCGGCCGCGCGCTTCACCTGGCCGTGCAGGTTCACCTGCTGTGAATCGATCCGCTCCGCCGCCGCCGGGGGATCGTCGACCGGCGCGAAGCCGTCCGGTGTCAGCCCGAAGGTCGGGCCGGGCGCAGGGTTGAAGCGCGGATCCGGCGGCTTACTCAGCCAAGCCGCAATCGCCGCCTCGCTTTCGAGGATGACTGCGTGCCAGCCGTCGCGTTGCGGGCGCCAGTCGCGGACCGGGCGAAGATCGCGCTTGGCATCCGACGGCATCGCCTGCCGCGCGCCGAAGCGGCGTTGCCAGCTGCATTTTTCCAGGATGACGGTCAGCACCAGCGCGCCGCGGCCACGCTCGGCCTGCTCGATCGCCGGCGCCTCGGTCTCGGTGATGTAGGGCGAGGCGAGAGAGGCGCTGGAGACCAGTTGGACGAAGACGTCGGAATCCGCGATCGCCTGCCGGATGGTGGGGTTCCACCCCTGTCCGGCCTGGATCTTCGCATCCCACCACAAAGTCAGCCCGAAATGACGAATCGTGTCCGCCAGCTGCGTCCGGAGCTGTTCGGCGGCCTTGGCGTCCTCATGCGCGTAGGAGACGAACACCTGCGTCATGCAACGATTTTGACCGAGCCGCATCGCCGATGCAACCGAAACGGAGCGTCGCCGGAGCGCGGGGCCAGACCCGAGTCGGGTACCCTGGCGCCCGAAGACGCACCCCACCGGACCTTCCGGAGTTGCCTCCCCATCAAAACCCGCCCCTTTTGTCCAGGGGATGGACAAACTTTCCCCTTCTCCCCCCAGGGGGGGAGAAGGTGCCCGAAGGGCGGTTGAGGGGGACGATACCGCAGGTTTCACGCGACTTGCGGTCCTGGCGCCCCTCCCAAACCGAAAAGCCAAACGATGCCAAGGCCTCACACCCCCTCATCCGGCCTTCGGCCACCTTCTCCCCCCTTAGGGGGAGAAGGGCATGATGCGAGCGCGGAGCGAGCGGGGGCGGAGAGCCGCGGGAGCGCAACTGCGCTTGACCGGTCGGTCACGGAAATGCCGGGGCGTGGGCTCCGGGGACGATCGTTCCCGCCCGGCGCCCGCTAGGAAGCCGAACGCCCGGCCAGTTCCGCGGCGCGGCGCAGGGTTGCGCTCGGTGCCTCGCCGAAGGCCGACCGGTAGTCCGTGGCGAAGCGGCCGAGATGGATGTGGCCGGTCGCGAAGGCGACCGCACCGACGCCGCCCTCCGCGGCTCCGCTGCCAAGATGGAACCGGGCGAGCGCCAGCCGCCGCCGGCGCCAATATTGCAGCGGGCTGGTCCCGAACCGGCCGCGGAAGGCGAGTTGCAGCGAGCGCACCGAGCAGCCGGCAGCCCCCGCCACGTCGGCGATCGTGAAGTCGCCGGCGAGATTGGCGTCGATGAAGCCGCAGGCGCGGCGCAGCTGGCGCGACGACGGCGGCGTCCCCGCGGCCGCCATGGCGTGCTCGATGATGCTCGGCTGCCCGTTCAGCAAGGCCGCCATCAGCCCCTCTTCGATCAGCCGCTGCCGGGTGGCGTCGCGCGAGGCCGTGAAGGCCTGCCCGGCTTCCGCCGCCGCGAAGCAGGCCAGCACCAGGGTGCGGAAATGCGCCGTCGCCGGATGGTCGAAGCGCAATTCGGGCTCGAACAGGATCGGCGCCGAGAGATGATGCCCGGTCAGGCTCTCCGCGACGCGGGTCAGCGCGGCGCGGTCGATGCGCACCAGGAGCTTCGCGCAGGTCTCCGACCAGCGCATGCGGGTATGCAGCGTCGGGTTGAGTATCGTCCCCTGTCCCGGCGCGACCGTCACCGAACGGCCGCCGTTGCGGACATCCGCGCTGCCGACCACCGGGATCTGGATCAGGTAGAAGCTCGACAATTCGCCCGGCTCGATCGTCACCGCCGCGCCGTAGCGCAGATAGTTGAGCGACACATCCCGGCCCGGGGCATGGTTGTGGATCGCGTCGAGCCGGGTTGCCGGACGGTCCAGATCGAGACGATGCGGACAGAAGGCGCGCGCCACAAAGTCGCGTGCTTCGTCCAGGGCCTCGGACTGGAACAGTCGCAGGGCGCCGAGGCGCTCCCTTGACGACATGGCGTGGCCATGCGGCATATCCGGAAGTTTACGTGGGCTGAGCCGGCTTTCAACCCGAATTGCTTTGATCTTGAAATTTTCGCTTTCCGGATAACGCCCCGCTCCGACCGGCGGCATGCTCTTGCGGGCGGGCCAGTCGGCTCGCCGCCGGGAGCGGAGGATGGTCCCGGTCTTGCGTCGGTTTCATCGGGCGGAGGGGCTCATGGTCGCGCAGAAGAATGTCGCCGTGATCGGCGCCGGTGTCAGCGGCATCGCCGCCGCCAAGGCCTTCGCGGCGCGCGGGCACAAGGTGACGGGTTTCGAGGCCGGAGAGGTCTTCGGCGGGGTCTGGGACCCGGCCAAGTCCTATCCGGGCGTGCAGACGCAGTCGCCGAAGGAACTCTATCGCTTCACCGACATGGCCATGCCGGACGCCTATCCGGAATGGCCGACGGGGCCGCAGGTGCAAGCCTATCTGGACGGCTACGCGCGCCACCACGGCCTCGGAGCGCTGTTCCACTTCCGCACCCGCGTTGACGCGATCGACCGTCGTCCGGACGGGCGCGCCGGCTGGCGCCTGTCGGTGACCGGCCCGGAAGGCGCCACGACCGAGGATTTCGATTTCGTCGCCGTCGCGGTCGGCAACTTTTCCGAAAAACACATGCCGACCTTCGGCGGCGAGGACATTTTTCGCGCGGCCGGCGGCCGCCTGCTGCATTCCTCCGACTATCGCGACCCGGCCCAGATCCGCGGGCGGCGGGTCGTGGTGCTCGGCGCCTCGAAATCGGCCACCGACATCGCCGTCAACGCCGCCCGCAACGGCGCGGCGGCGGTGACGCTGGTCTGCCGCGAGGCGGTCTGGCGGGTGCCCTATTTCGTCGGCGGCATCAATTTCAAGCGGCTGCTCTACATGCGCGCCCAGGAAATGCAGTTCAACGGCTGGGGCCGGACTCGGGCGCAGAAGCTCGTCCAGGCCCTGACCGCGCCGCTGGTCTGGGCCAATTTCCGCGGCCTGGAGACGCTCCTCAAACTGCAGCTGGGCTTGCGCCGCTGGGACATGGTGCCGGACGTGCCGATCGAGAAGGACGTGTCCTGCTCGATCCCGATCGTGACGCCCGGCATGTTCGAGGCCTTCCACAGCGGCGCGATCCGGCCGGTCCGCGGCAGCTTCGAAGGCTATGCCGAGACGGGCCCGCGGCTGACCGGCGGTGAGACGCTCCGCGCCGATGTCGTCATCCTGGCGACCGGCTGGAAGGGCAGCCTGCCCTTCCTCGGCGAGCCCTGGCGCTCGCGGCTGATCGATCCGGACGGGCTCTACCGGCTGCATCGTTTCGCGGTCAATCCGGACCTGCCGGACCTCGGCTTCGTCGGCTTCAATTCGAGCTTCTGCACGGTGCTGACCTCCGAAATGCTGGCCGAATGGCTGGTGCGCTTCGCCGACGGCCAGTTGGCGCGCCAGCCCAGCCCCGCGGCGATGGCCGCCGATATCGAGACGATGCTGCAGTGGCGCCGGGAGGAGCGTCCGGCTGCGCGCAAATATGGGGGCTTGTGCGTCGCCCCGTTCCACTTCAAGCATTTCGACGAGCTTCTGGCCGACATCGGTGCGCGGCTGCGGACGCGCGCCAACCCCTTCGCCGAGTATTTCTCCTTCCCGGATGCGCCGTCCTTCGGACGATATCTCGCCTCGGCGCCGCAATACCGGGCGGAATGATCCCATCACCAGGCCCGCAGAGGCCGCCACCAGGAGGGTACCGCATGAGCGATCTGGAAAAGGGCATCACGCGCAGCGGCGAAGGCTATGCCGGCACGCAGTGGAACATCCTCGGCCAGCTCTATTTCCCGAAGGCCAGCTGCGAGTCGACCTTCGCCTTCGAGACCAACAGCGATCCGGGTCAGTTCGTGCCGGTCCACATCCATCCGACCCAGGACGAATTCATCCTGGTGCAGGAAGGCGTCCTCGACCTGAAGCTCGACGGCGTCTGGACCCAGGCCAAGGCCGGCGACCTGGTGCGCATGCCGCGCGGCATCCCGCATGGCTATTTCAACAAGTCCGACAAGCCGGCGCGTGCGCTTTTCTGGGTCTCTCCGGCCGGCAAGCTGGAAGATCTGTTCATCGCTCTCAACGACCTGACCGACGTGGCCGAGGTGATCCGCCTCTCCGCCGAGCACGAGGTCGACTTCCTGCCGCCGGAAGCCAGCGCCTGATCCCCGCCACCGCGGACACGAGAAAAGCCGGGACGACCGCGTCGTCCCGGCCGGACACCGCCATCAGGCGAGCGCGAGCACACCGCCGCGGCAGGGATGCGGCACGCCGGTCGTGCCGGGATAGCTGAGCGGCAGTCCCTCGAGGTGGCGCACCGCCAGGAAGGCGAAGGCCTGCGCCTCCAGGAAGTCGGTCGACCAGCCGATCTCGGTCGCCGCCACGACGCGGGCCTGCGCGCGCTGGCCGATCATCGCCAACAGGGTCGGATTGCGCGCGCCGCCACCGGCGACGACCAGCGTCTCCGGCCGGCGCGGCACGACCGCCAGCGCCTTGGCGACGGTCGCGGCCGTGAAGGCGGTCAGCGTCGCCGCGCCGTCCTCGGTCGACAATCCGGCGACGGGTTCGCGCGAAAAGGCGTTGCGATCGAGCGACTTCGGCGGGGTGGCCGCGAAATAGGGATCATCCATCAGGCGATCGAGCGCCGCCGTGTCGACGCGGCCCGAGGCGGCCAGGCGCCCGTCCTGGTCGAGCGTGCGGCCGGTCTTCTCCAGGCACCAGTCGTCGATCAGCGCATTGGCCGGGCCGGTGTCGAAGGCGATCAGGTCGTCGGCGCCGGTGCCGGCCCCGCCGATCCAGGTCAGGTTGCCGACGCCGCCGAGATTGAGCACGCCGACCGGCCAGTCGAGACCGGCCCGCGCAGCCAGCGCCGCATGATAGACCGGCACCAGCGGCGCCCCCTGCCCGCCCGCCGCAACGTCGGCGGCCCGGAAATCATAGACCACCGGCACCGCGCAATGCCGCGCCAGCGCCAACCCGTCGCCGATCTGCACCGTCAGCCGGCGCGAAGGATCGTGGAACACGGTCTGGCCGTGGAAGCCGACCACCGAGACCGAATTGCGATCGAAGCCTTCCTGGGCGAAGAAGCGCGCCAGCGCATCGGCATGCGCCTCGGTCACCACCCGCTCGGCCTCCGCCAGGACCGACGGCCGCTCGACCCGGTCGCGCAGGCCCGGGCCGGCGGCCAGCGCCGCGCGCAACAGCCGGCGCTCGGCCTCCGTATAGGGCCGGAACAGGGTCGGGCCGAAATCGCCGACCACGACCCCGTCGGTCTCGATCGCGGCCACGTCGACCCCGTCCATCGAGGTGCCGCTCATCATGCCGACGGCAAGTCGCAGGTCGCTCACGTCGTTCGCCCGTTCACGTCTGGCCTCACCGGGTGAATTCCCCCGCATTCGGTGCTATGGACCCGTCTCCGCCGCGCCGTCCCGTCATGGTCGCGCCGCAGGTCCACAGGGTTCACGCATCATGACCGGTTTCAAGTCCGACTTCCTCCGGGTTCTCTCCGAACGCGGCTTCATCCACCAGATCTCCGATCCGGAAGGGCTGGATGCGGCTTTCGCCAAGGGACCGGTGACGGGCTATATCGGCTTCGATGCGACGGCGACCAGCCTCCATGCTGGCTCGCTGATCCAGATCATGCTGCTCCACTGGATGCAGCAGACCGGCAACCGCCCGATCGCGCTGATGGGCGGCGGCACCACCATGATCGGCGACCCGTCCTTCAAGGACGAGGCGCGCAAGCTCCTCACCGTCGAGGACATCGAGCACAACCTCACCGGCATCCGGCAGGTCTTCGCCAAGTTCCTGCGCTTCGGCGCCGGCCCGACCGACGCGCTGATGATCAACAACGCCGATTGGCTGTTGAAGCTCAACTATCTGGAATTCCTGCGCGATGTCGGGCGGCACTTCTCGGTCAACCGCATGCTGAGCTTCGATTCGGTCAAGCTCCGGCTCGACCGCGAGCAGTCGCTGTCCTTCCTCGAATTCAACTACATGATCCTGCAGGGCTACGACTTCGTCGAGCTGAACCGGCGCACCGGCTGCATCCTGCAGATGGGCGGCTCCGACCAGTGGGGCAACATCGTCAACGGCATCGATCTCGGCCACCGCATGGACGGCGTGCAGCTCTACGCGCTGACCTCGCCGCTCTTGACCACCTCGTCGGGCGCCAAGATGGGCAAGACGGCCTCCGGCGCGGTCTGGCTCAACGCCGACCTGCTTTCGCCCTACGACTACTGGCAGTATTGGCGCAACACCGAGGACGCCGATGTCGAGCGCTTCCTGAAGCTCTACACGACCCTGCCGATGGCCGAGATCGCCCGCCTCGCCGCGCTCGGCGGCGCGGAGATCAACGAAGCCAAGAAGGTGCTGGCGACCGAGGTCACCGCGCTGGTCCACGGCCTGGCCGCGGCGCATGAGGCGGCCGAAACGGCGCGCAAGACCTTCGAGGAGGGCGCGCTCTCGGCCAACCTGCCGACGATCGACATCCCGGCCGACGAACTCGCCGCCGGCATCGGCGTCCTCGCCGCCTTCGTCCGCGCCGGCCTCGCCGCCTCCAACGGCGAAGTCCGCCGCCTCCTCTCCGGCGGCGGCGTCCGCGTCAACGACCAGCCCGTCACCGACGACAAGGCCCGCCTGACCCCGGCCGACCTGACCCCGGAAGGCGTCGTCAAGTTGTCTCTCGGCAAGAAGAAGCACATCCTCGTCCGCCCGGTCTGAGCGACTGACTGAACGGCCGTCCGGCGGTATAGCCGCCGGACGGGAAGCAGAGGCTGTGCTCCACGATTGCGAGCCCGACAAAACTTGACGCGCCGCTGTCGTAAGCGGAACGTTCAGGGATATGTCGGCGCCTGAATACCGGGGACATCAGTATTCACAATGATTAAGGTCTATTTATATTTCACTATTGGGTCATCGGACAAAGATCCATCGATGCTGTCGGAAATTTTGGAAGCGGAACCGACAGGTATCGTCCTAAAATCCCGCCCTTCGCCGCCCGCACGGGTTAATCTATGGAGAATTGACACGGGGGAAATTATCAACTCCTTGGATATCAGAGATCATTGGAAATGCCTCGAGGAAATGATTGGCGATAAAGCAAAAGTTATAGAGAAATTGACAGAAGAATGGGTTGTTAAGTTAGATATTGTTGTCGAGACCCGATCCGGTGAGTTTCCGGACATTCACATTCCCGGTGCATTGCTGAAGTTTGTGAGCGATTCTCGAACTATACTAGATATTTGCGAATACGACATTTCGAGTGACTAACAGTCCGTTTGAAAGCTGACGAATGATCATTTCTGCGGATGAGAAGACCGCCCGTGGTGCCACAAACGTGGCCATGGAGACGTTGGTGCGGCATTCGACAACCCGGTGCCCCCGGGGCCGTCCCATGTCTTTCAAGAACGCAGCAGTCCCACAAGCGCTTCACGCAGGGACAGCAGCGCCGGTCGGGCGAGCGATCCGGAAGCCCGCGTCCCAAGTCTCCCCATTGAAACTTCCGTTCCTGCCCCCGCTCGCGCCATTCAAAGCCGCGAACTCTGCTGAGGCCGGCAAGAGCCCCGGTCTCTTTCGCGCGCCGGTCGTGCGGGCTACAGTCGGATTGCGATCCATGCGGCCGCCCGACAGCATCCGCTTGCGCGCTTCGGCGTGACGGCGGCCGGCCCTAGCGGCGTGGGTCGGTCGGCGCCGGACGGTCGCCGCCGCGCCTCGGATGCCCTGCCGACGGGAGGGAAGCCATGCATCTGACCTTCGACCAATCGGCCGACCTGGCGCGTCTCTTCTCGCTGCTGCACGAGGAGGACGAGGAGCGGACGATCCGGCTCAAGGTCGGCGAGCTTTTGCTGCGGCTGACCGGGTCAGACTATTTCGCCTCCTTCGTCTGGGACGAGGCGAACCGGCGCTTCGCCCGGCGCCTGCAGATCGGCATGGACGACGCCAATCTCGACCGCTACGACCGGTATTTCCAGTATCGCGATCCGATCACCCCGGCCTTGAAGCAGCGCGCCGCGCCGACCCTGGTCTCGGCGATCATGCCGCGTGCCGACTTCGTCCGGACCGAGTTCTTCACCGACTTCCTGGCCCGCGACGGCCTCTCCTATGGCGTCAACATGTATTGCGTCGACGGGGAGCACCATGTCGGCGACCTGCGCCTGTGGCGGGCGAGCCGCCGCGGCGATTTCGACACCGACACGGTCGACCTGCTGACGCTGATCCGCCCGGCCCTGTCGCGCGCCCTCGCCAAGGCGCGCGACCGCACCAGCCCGCCCGGTGTGCCCGCGATCCGGCTTTCGGCCCGGCAGCAGGCGATCGCACGGCTGGTCGCTGCCGGCGCCTCCGACAAGGAGATCGGCCGCCGGCTCGGCATCGCGCCGACCACCGTGCGCAGCCATGTCGACCAGCTCAAGGAGCGGCTCGGCGTCGCCCGCCGCGCCGCGATCGGTGCCGCGCTGGCGGAGGCCGGTCTGGCCGAGGGCGGCGGGACGGCGGCGTCCAAGGGCTGAGGCCGCCGTCCGGCCTGTCGTATAATCACGATCGCCGGATCACGATCGTCGGATCACTTCGGCGGCGCGAGCGTGCCGAAGATCGCCTCGATGGCCTGGCCGAGCGCCAGCAGGCGGCGGTCGGAACCGGCCGGGCCGTCCAGTTCGAGGCCGACTGGCATCCGGCTCGAAGCCGTCAGTCCGATCGGCAGGGTCAGCCCCGGCAGCCCGGCATTGCTGCCCGGATCGGTGTTGCGGATGAAGGTCAGGAAGACATCGAGCGCGCTCGTCTCCGGCCCCGCCGTCAGGGCGACCTTCGGCACGGTCGGGAAGATCAGCGCGTCGAGCCGTTTGTCCGCGAAGGCCTTGGCGTAATAGGCGATCAGCGCCGGCCGGCCGGTCGCGATGGCGGCCTCGTAGATCGGCTTGGCGTCGACCAGCCCGTTCGGGCCGGGCAGCTTGCGCGGGATGACCAGCCCGTCATAGGTGCCCTTCACGTCCGGGCTCTTGATGGCCGCCGCCACGCTCGCCACCGTCACGCCCGGCGCGTAACGGGCGAGATAGGCGACGAGATCGTCATGGGCCTCGTAGAGCGCGACCGGAAAGCTGACCGCCTGGTTGAGTGGGGCGAGATCCTTCAGATCGACGCGGACGAGTTCGACGCCGGCCGCCTCAAGTCGCCCCAGCGCGGCCTTGAAGACCGCGTCGGTCTCCGCATCGAGGCCCGCCGTCATGGCCGCATCGACGCCGAGCCGGACGCCCTTCAGCTCGGCCTTGCCGATGGCCGGTGCGCCGGTCACGACGCGGTCGATGAGTTCGAGGTCGGCGACGCTGGCGGCGATCGGGCCGACCGTGTCGCGGGTATGCGAGATCGGCACGACGCCGTCCTGGGCATAGCGCAGCAGGGTCGGGCGCAGGCCCGCGACGCCGTTGATGGCGGCCGGCAGGCGCACGGAGCCGCCGGTGTCGGTGCCGAGCCCGGCCGAGACCGCGCCGGCGCCGACCAGCGCGCCGGTGCCGCTCGACGAGCCGCCGGCCATGCGGGTCGGATCATAGGCCGCGCGCACGCCCACCTGGGGCCCCGTCTGGTAGGTCGGGTTGTAGCCGGAAATGCCGAAGGCCAATTCGTGCATGTTGGTGGTCGCGACCGGGATCGCTCCGGCGGCGACGAGCCTGTCCACCACCGGTGCGTTGGCGGTGGAGATCACTCCGGCGAGGGCGGGCGTGCCGGCCGCCGCCGGCAGGCCGGCGATCTGGATGTTGTCCTTGACCACGAAGGGGATGCCGGCCAGCGCCCCGAGCGGCTTGCCCTCCGCTCGCGCCTTGTCGACGGCCTTGGCGGCCGCCAGCGCCCGCGCGGCATCGAGCCGGGCGACGGCATTGAGCGGGGCCGCCTTCTCGATCCGCTGCAGCGCCGCGCCGACCGCCTGCTCGGCCGTCGTCCGGCCCGCCGCGATCTCGGCGGCGAGATCGACCGTGGTCTGCCGACGCTCGTCGGCCCCGGCCGCCGAAGCGGACCCGGCGACGAGCGCCAGCGCGAATATGCGGCGATGGAATCCTGACATCACGGAAATGCCCTCCTCTGGACCGATCCGGCCATTGGAGCGCTGCCGCATCCACCCCGCCATCCTCAAGAATGAGGAGGGCCGGCGGATCAGGGCGAGGCGGCCAGTTCGGAGACCGACCGCCCGGGCCGGCCGCTTCGGCGTTCCGACGCCGCGCCCTGGGGACGGCTTGAGGACAACTGCAATCCGGCCTGTGGATAAACTCTGGACAACCGGTCCCGCCCCACCCCGCAGGGAAATTCCCGGGACTTCAGAAAAGCACGATCTTCCGACTTTCCCGAAGGGGAAAAGGAACAGCCGCCGCGGCGAATGACCGAGCCGGCGATCCGCTGCCACCGCCTGTGGACGGCGTGTGGAAAACAGCGACCGCGGTTGTGGACAAACCCTGGAAACCGGTCCCGCCCCGGCCCCAGCGATCCTCAATGCGAACGACAGACCGCCGCCGTCTCCCCGATCGGGAGACGGACAAGGCAGGGCGGGATCGGAGGCAATGGGCGTGGCCGGCAGGCCGCGCCGCTCACTTCGGGCAGCGTGCCGACGTTTCCGTGACCGTGCGGATCCAGGCGTCGGGCAGTTCGGTCAAAGTGGCGATGTCGGGATCCTTGACGGTCTTCAGGAAGCGCTCGGCGGCGCAGGTGCAGGAATCGACCAGCTTGCCCTTGTCGACGCCCTCGCGCCCGTTCAATCCATAGATGCAGTAGTCGGCGAGAGACCGGCGGACCAGATCGCGGGTGACGGGCTTCTCGGGGATGCCCTCGGCGATCGCGGGCGCGAGGGGCGCAAGGAGCAGGACGGCGGCGACGGCGAAACGGCTGCAGGCGGCGAGACGGGACGACATGCACGGACTCCGGCAACGGCCACACCCCCCGCGGGCCGCATCATGGAAACAGTTTCGCCGCGCCAGTCTCCGCAGCCGATGACATGAGCGGGGCCGGACGAGGTCGAATTCGGCGATCGATCGCCTGACGGACCGACACAATCGGCTACAGGCCGGCTCCGTCTAATCCAAGCATGCGCCATCCCTCAAGGGGCCGGCGGCGATTTCTGCGACGTAGCGTCATAGCGCGACCTTTCTGCCGCCATTTCCGCCTGCCAGCTTTTCAGCAAGACGGAACGCCGGGCCGGGTAGCGCAGGTCGAGTTCGGTCATCCGTTCGATGCGGTCGGCGCGGAAGTGCCGGAACCCCTGGCGCAACTCGCACCACGCGACGACCATCCGTGACGCCTCCATGTAGCCGACCGCGATCGGCCAGATGATGCGCTCGGAGGGACGGTCCTGGAGATCGCGATAGGCGATCTCGAGCTTGCGCCCCGCGCGCAGGGCGCGACGCACGACGGCGAGGTCGATCCGGTCGTGCAGCGGCTCGCGATAGTTCGGCGCGAACACCGACGCGTCCGCGAAGACCGGCTTCAGGGCCGGGGGCAGGACGGCGAGGATCTTCGCGGTCGCGTCCTCGGCGGCGCGGACCAGGCCCGGATCGCCGCGCTCGCGCACGAAGCGGGCGCCGAGCATCAGGGCTTCCAGTTCGTCGGCGGTGAACATCAGGGGCGGCAGGTCGAAGCCCGGATCGAGCACATAGCCGATGCCGGCCTCGCCGCGCACGGGAACGCCGGTCGCCTGCAGGTCGATCACGTCGCGATAGACGGTGCGCACCGAGACGGTGAATTCGCGCGCGATGGCGTCCGCCGTCACCGGGTGGCGGTGCCGGCGCAGCATCTGCACCATGGCGAGGAGGCGTTCGGTGCGGTTCATGGCCGATGCGGGGCCTTCAGGCTGCGCGAATCCAGACCTTGTTGTCGTGGAAGGCGGCGCCGCCGAAGGGGGCGACCGGATCGGCGCCGGTCAGGGTGTTGATCCCCTCCCCGCCTTCGAAGGCGGCGTTGGGCTGGATGCCCTCGGTCACCAGGACGCCCTGTTGCACGCCATCGAAGAGCTTGAGCGCGAGCACGACCTCGCCGCGCGGATTGCCGAGGCGGACGCGGGCGCCGGCGGCAAGGCCGAGCCGGGCCGCGTCGTCGGGATGCATCAGCACGGCCGGGGCGCCCTCGCGCTTCCGGCCCGAGGGGGTCTCGGCGAAGGTCGAGTTCAAATAGCTGCGCGCCGGCGGCGTCACCAGGCGGAACGGATGGGCTTCGTCGGCCGCCTCGATCACGGCCCAGTGGTCGGGCAGCGCCGGCAGGTCGCCATACGGCCCCATCGGCCCGTCGTTCGGCGCCTTGACGCGCGTCCAGTCCGGCTTGAAGCGGAACTTGCCGTCCGGATGGCCGAAACCGTCGAGATAGTGAGCGCGCTCGAAGGCCGGCTGGCAGTCGATGAAGCGCTTCTCCTCCAGTTCGGCCAGCGTGCCCCAGCCGGAATGACGGAGCAGCCAGTCGATATGCTCGCGCGGGCTCATGCGGAAGCCGCGATGCTCGAAGCCGAGCCGGCGGGCCAGTTCGACATGGACGAAGTGGTTCTCGCGCGCCTCGCCGGGTGCCTCGACCAGCTTCGGGCCGAGCAGGATGAACTGGTGGCCGCCGCCGCGGTAGATGTCGTCATGCTCCAGGAACATGGTCGCCGGCAGGACCACGTCGGCCATGCGGGCGGTATCGGTCATGAACTGCTCGTGGACGGCGACGAACAGATCCTCGCGCGCGAAGCCCTGGCGGACCAGGCGCTGCTCGGGGGCGACATTCACCGGGTTGGTGTTCTGGACCAGCATGGCGGTGACCGGCGGGCCGCCGCGCAGGGCCTGCGGATCGCCGGTCAGGATGGCGCCGATGCGCGACTGATCGAGATTGCGGATCGAGCGGTCCTTGATGTCGGCGCCCTCGATCAGCGTCTTGTCGAGCTGGTAGATGGCGCCGTTGTTGTGGAAGGCGCCGCCGCCTTCGTATTGCCAGAGCCCCGCCACGGTGGCGATCGAGGCGGCGGCATGCATGGCGACGACGCCGTTGCGCTGCCGGGCGAAGCCATAGCCGAGGCGCAGGAAGGTGCGCTTGGTGGTGCCGATGGCATGCGCGAAGGCCTCGATCTCGGCGACCGAAAGCCCCGTGATGGCGGCGGCCCATTCCGGCGTGCGGGTGGCGAGATGGGCCTCCAACTCGGCCGGCACGTCGGAATACCGGGCTAGATAGGCGCGATCGGCGAGATTGTCGCGGAACAGGACGTGCATCACCGCGCAGGCGAGCGCGCCGTCGGTGCCGGGGCGGAGGAGCAGCGCCATGTCGGCCTGCTCCATGGTCGCGTTGCGGTAGACGTCGACGACCGCGATCTTGGCGCCGCGCTCCTTGCGGGCCCGGATGGCGTGGGTCATCACGTTGACCTGGGTGGCGACCGCATTGGTGCCCCAGATGACCACGAAATCGGACTTCGCCATCTCGCGCGGGTCGGGCCCGGCGAGCCGCCCGGTGCCGGCGATGTAGCCGGTCCAGGCCATGTTGGTGCAGATGGTATCGAACTGGTTGGAATAGCGCCCGGCATGGCGCAGCCGGTGGATGCCGTCGCGCTGCACCAGGCCCATCGTGCCGGCATAATAGTAGGGCCAGACCGCCTCGGAGCCGTGCTGCGCGGTCGCCGCCACGAAGGCCTCTGCGATCCGGTCGAGCGCCTCGTCCCAGCTGGCGGTCCGGAACTGGCCCGAGCCCTTCGGGCCGGTGCGGACGAGCGGCGTGGTCAGCCGGTCGGGATGGTGGATGCGCTCGGCATAGCGGGCGACCTTGGCGCAGATGACGCCGGCCGTGTAGTCCATGTCCTCGGAGCCGCGCACGCGCCCGATGGTGCGCTCGTCGATCAACTCGACATCGAGCGCGCAGGTCGACGGGCAATCATGCGGACAGGCCGAGTGGCCGATGCGGACGGGGACGGGACGGTTCATGACGCCTCCGGTCGGATGAGCCCGCCAGTCTAGGCGATGGCTCCGCCGCATCAACCGGCAATGTTCCGCCGCAACCGCAACCCTGCCCGACCGCGCGCACGGACCGTCAGACGGCCGGCCCGAAAGCCCGCCGTCTCAGTCCGTGCCGCCCGGCTCGTCCTCGTCTTGGCTGCCGACCAGGAGGCGGCGCGGCGGCAGGGTCGGGCCCTCCTGGCGGATCGCGACCGGCGGGGGCTCGGCCGGCGGCAGGGCGGCGCGGCGATAGAGATCGGCCAGCACCGGCTTCAGTTCGGCTGCCAGATCCTCGGCGATCAGCCCCGGCCCGGCCCGGCGCCCGCATTCGCCATGCAGCCAGACCGCGGCCGCGGCGGCCTCGTAGCCGGGCAGTCCGCGCGCCAGCAGGCCGCCCGCGATCCCGGCGAGCACGTCGCCGGACCCGGCGGTAGCCAGATCCGGCGGCGCATTGTCGTTGATCGCGGCCCGGCCGTCGGGTGCCGCCACCACCGTATCGGTGCCCTTGAGGACGACGATCGCGCCCGACCGGCGCGCCGCGGCCACGGCCCGTTCGGTCTTCGGCCGGTCGCCGACCGCCCGTTCGGCGAGATCGGGGAAGAGCCGCGCGAACTCGCCCTCATGCGGCGTCAGGATGACCGGTGCGGGTCGCCCGCGGACGCGGTCGAACAGGGTCTCGGGAGCGTCGGCGAAACTGGTCAGCGCGTCGGCATCGAGCACCAGCCCGGCGCGGCCGGCGAGCGCGGCTGCGACCAGAGCCCGCGTCCCCTCCCCGACCCCGGCGGCCGGACCGAGCACCACGGCATTGCGCCGCGGATCGGCCAGAAGCGCGGCGAAGCCGGCCGCATCGGCGAAGGCCTCGATCATCACGGCGGTCAGGTGCGTGGCGGCGATGGCCGCAGCCGCCTCCGGGGCGACCAGCGTCACCAGTCCCGCCCCCGCCCTGAGCGCCGCCTCCGCGGACAGCCGTGCCGCCCCGGTCCGCAGCGCCGGGCCGCTCAGCACCAGCGCATGGCCGCGCGAATATTTGTGATCGCCGAGCCGCGGCGCCGGCAACCGGTCGAGCCAGAGCGCCGGGCAATTCTGGCGGAGCGCCGGGCCGATCTCGCGCAGCGTCCAGTCCGGAATGCCGATATCGGCCGTGATCACCGTGCCGCAATGGGCCCGGCCCGGCATCAGTAGGTGGCCCGGCTTGCGGCGGAAGAAGGTGACGGTGGTCTGGGCGTGGAGCGCCGCGCCGCAGACCGCGCCCGTCCGACCGTCGATGCCCGACGGCAGGTCGACCGCCACGACCGGCCTGCCCGACCGGTCGACCGCCTCGACCACGCGGCGCGCCTCGCCCTCGAGCGTCCGCGCCAGGCCGGCCCCGAACAGCGCATCGACGACGACGCCGGCCTGCGCCAGCATGGGAACCACTCCATCCCCGTCGAGCGGTTCCGTCGCGCCGCGCCAGGCCGCGGCCGCCAGGGCGGCATCGCCGGAAAGACGCGAACGATCGCCGAGCAGGGCGAGCCGGACGGCATAGCCGCGCTCGGCCAGGATGCGCGCCGCCACGAAGCCGTCGCCGCCATTGTTGCCCGGACCGCACAGAACCAGCACGCGCGTGCCGAGCACATGCCGGAACGCGGTCGCATCCGCGACGGCACGGCCGGCCCGCTCCATCAGCCGGATGCCGGGCGTGCCGGCATCGATCGTCAGACGGTCGGCGCGGCTCATCTCGGCCGGGGTCAGAAGTTCGTTCATGGCTGCCGATGGAACCGGATTTCATCGTTGGAAGCAACGATGTCACGGCACGATCCCGGCCCGGCCCGGCCGGCCGCTACCTGCGATGCGCGGCCAGGAAGGCGCCGGCGCGCTCGATCGCATCCCGGCGCGCGGCCGGATCGGTGCCGGTATGGGCCGATCCGGTGCCGCTGCCGGTGAAGGCGAGGCCGGCCGCCGAATGGATCTTGAGATCCGGATGGTCGAAATCGTGATAGGCGCCCGGATAGGTGACCAGCGTCACGTGGCCGGGATCGCCGGCCGCCAGCCTCCGGCAGGGCTCGGCCGGCGTCCAGTCGTCGGCCTCGCCGATCAGGATCAGGAGATCGGTGCGGCTCTTCCAGGTGCCCCGCTCGGCCTGCACCCGGCAGCCCGGATAGAAGGCGATCGCCGCCCGGAAATCAGGCGATCCGGCGGCGCGGGCGGCCGAACCGACCGCATTGAGGACCGTGCTGCCGCCATTCGACCAGCCGAGCAGGAAGATGGCGTCGCGGCGCACGTCCGCGCGCCCGGCGAGATGGTCGAGAACGGTCATGGCATCGCCGATGCGCTCGCGCCCGGCCCGGGCGACCCGGTCGGAGGTGCGACACTGGCTGCCGGAGGCGCCGCGCGAGCCGAAGCTGTCGGGCATCACGACCCGATATCCGGCGGCCGACAGGCGTTCGCCCCAATCGGCGTGGCGCGCGCTGACGCGGCCCTTGCGGTCATAGAGCCCCGAACAGCCGTGCAGGGCGATCACGGCCGGATGCGGGCCGGGTCCGGCCGGCGACCAGACGTGCGCCCGCAGGGCCGGGCCGGAGGCGCCCGCCGGAATGGTCATTTCCACGCCGGTCGTTTCGGCGGCACGGCCAGTCGAGCCCAAACCGAGCAGCAAGACGGCCGCGGCGAGAATCCCCGATATCCGATGGCGGCCCATGGCGCCCTGCTCCCTGTTCTTGCCGGACCGGGCGAGCGTCCGACCCGAACGCGCCGACAATGCGGCCCGGCGCGGGCCGTTGCCCGCCAGCGACACGAAGTCGCGCCCGCAGCACGGCGGCGGCCTATCGTTGCGCCTTGTCCTTTCGCCTTGTCGCGTTCTCCGGACCGTTTTCCCGAGGGCCCGCCCGCGGCTTCGACAAAGATGGCAGGTCGTATGGAATGAGGGCAGCAGGAATGGCGCCTTTTTGTGCAATTGCACATTCCATTGGCGATTGCCCGAACGGTATCGGCTTTGCAAAATGACCTGTGGCCCGCGGGACATTGATTTCCCGGCTTTCGCGGGAACACGGTTTCCAATGGCACGCGGCGTGCTAATGACGGGCGCGGGGCCGGTTCAAACCGGTCCCTCTCACATCTTCGGAGTGTCGGAGGCAATGAAGAAGATCGAGGCGATCATCAAGCCCTTCAAATTGGACGAGGTGAAGGAGGCCCTCCAGGAGGTCGGCCTTCAGGGCATCACCGTCACGGAGGCGAAGGGTTTCGGCCGGCAGAAAGGCCATACGGAACTCTACCGCGGCGCGGAGTACGTGGTGGATTTCCTGCCGAAGGTGAAGGTCGAGATCGTGCTTCCCGACGAGATGGTCGAGAAGGCGGTCGACGCGATCCGAAAGGCCGCCCAGACCGGACGTATCGGCGACGGCAAGATCTTCGTCTCCAATGTCGAAGAGGCCGTCCGCATCCGTACCGGTGAGACCGGGCTGGACGCGATCTAGTCACCCGCCTGGAAAACCCCGCCGAATTCCCGCCCAACGGCCGGATGTCAAAGGACCCGGCCACAGCCCTGAGAAGTCAAGAAAGGGAACCGTCCCATGAAGACCGCTAAGGACGTCATGAAGTTCATCAAGGAAAACGACGTGAAATACGTCGATTTCCGGTTCACTGACCCGCGGGGCAAGTGGCAGCATGTGACCTTTGACGTCACCATGGTCGATGAAGAGATCTTCGCCGAAGGCACCGCCTTCGACGGCTCGTCGATCGCCGGCTGGAAGGCCATCAACGAATCCGACATGATGCTCATGCCGGATCCGGAAACGGCCACCATTGATCCGTTCTTCGCCCAGACCACCCTGTCGATCGTCTGCGACATTCTCGAGCCGTCGACCGGCGAGCGCTACAACCGCGATCCGCGCGGCATCGCCAAGAAGGCCGAAGCCTACATGAAGTCGCTCGGCGTGGGCGACACCATCTATGTCGGTCCGGAAGCCGAGTTCTTCATCTTCTCCGACGTGAAGTACTCGACCTCCCCCTACAAGACCGGCTTCCAGGTCGACGATCCGGAACTGCCGATCAACACCGACACCGACTATGACGGCGGCAACCTCGGCCATCACGTCAAGACCAAGGGCGGCTACTTCCCGGTTCCGCCGATCGACTCCTGCCAGGACATCCGCGGCGAAATGCTCGCCATGATGGCCAAGATGGGCGTCACCGTCGAGAAGCATCACCACGAAGTCGCCTCCGCTCAGCACGAGCTGGGCATGAAGTTCAACTCGCTCACGCTGATGGGCGACCAGATGCAGATCTACAAGTACTGCATCCATCAGGTCGCGCAGGCCTACGGCAAGACCGCGACCTTCATGCCGAAGCCGATCTTCGGCGACAACGGCTCGGGCATGCACGTGCACCAGTCGATCTGGAAGGGCGGCAAGCCGGTATTCGCCGGCAACCAGTATGCCGACCTTTCCGAGACCTGCCTCTACTATATCGGCGGCATCCTGAAGCACGCCAAGGCGCTGAACGCCTTCACCAACCCGTCGACCAACTCCTACAAGCGTCTGGTCCCGGGCTATGAAGCGCCGGTTCTGCTGGCCTACTCGGCCCGCAACCGTTCGGCCTCCTGCCGCATCCCCTACACCACGTCGCCGAAGGCCAAGCGCGTCGAGATCCGCTTCCCCGATCCGACCGCCAACCCCTATCTGGCCTTCGCCGCCCTGCTGATGGCCGGCCTCGACGGCATCAACAACAAGATCCATCCCGGCCAGGCGATGGACAAGAACCTCTACGATCTGCCGCCGAAGGAGCTCAAGAAGATCCCGACCGTGTGCGGCTCGCTGCGCGAAGCCCTCGAAAGCCTGAAGAAGGACCACGCCTTCCTCACCGCCGGCGGCGTGTTCGATGCGGACTTCATCGAGAGCTACATCGAGCTCAAGTGGGAAGAGCTGATGCGCTACGAGATGACCCCGCATCCGGTCGAGTACGAGATGTACTACAGCGTCTGATCCCAACGGATCGGTCGAGATGGAGGGGCGCCCGCAACGGCGCCCCTTTTTTCGTCTCCAGCCCACATCGACGATCGACCGCCGGCACCCGGCGGACGCGCGGTCCGGGGTTCCCCAACAATGCAGGACCGCACCCCGGGTCGCCGGAATCGGTCCAGGCGGCCGACGAGCTGCCGACCCGGACGGGTCCCGCCTGGCCGAACGACCGGCCACGCCCGCGAACGCGGTCACGCAAACCCTTTCGAGGCCCCGAGACCGGCTCGGGACGGAGACGGTCCGGCCGCCCCCCGCGCTCATCCCCGTACCCGCAAGCCCGATCGCCTCGGGCGCCTGCGACGATCGGCGCCGCGCGGGCGGGAAGTCTTCCCGGCCCGCCGCAATTGCCGCGCAGACCGGCCACCGCCAGACTGGCCCGGCAACGACAAGGCGGCGCGACCGCCGGGGAGGACACGACGATGCCGGAATTCTACGGCGAGGCGCAGCGCGCCCTGCAAGATCGCTTCGACACCCGCCGCCTGGCCGACCGGCTGACCGCGGCCATCGTCCACGACACCATCCTGGACGACGAAAAGGCCTTCATCGAATCCCGCGACATGGTCTTCGTCTCGACCGTCGGCCCCGACGGCCAGCCGACCGTTTCCTACAAGGGCGGCGCCCCGGGCTTCGTCCGTGTGCTCGACGAGCGCACGGTCGCCCTGCCGAGCTACGACGGCAACGGCATGTTCCTGACCATGGGCAACATCGCGGCGACCGCCAAGGTCGGGCTGCTGTTCATCGATTTCGAGCACCCGCACCGGATCCGCCTGCATGGCGAGGCACGCATCGCGGCGGACGATCCGCTCGTCGGGACCTGGCCGGGCGCCGACCTGGTGGTGCGGATCGCGGTCACCAATCTCTTCGTCAACTGCCCGCGCTATATCCACCCCCATGCCCGGAGCGGCCGATCGCGCTTCGTGCCGGCGGCCGACGGGACGGCGCCGTCGCCGGCCTGGAAGCGCATCGACGCGATCCAGGACGCGCTGCCGGCCCGCGACGCCGACGTGGCGGCAAAGTCCGGCGGCGTGATCACCATGGAGGATTACGGCCGCATCCTGCAGGAGGGCGGCGCCTGACGGCCGCGGCCGATCCGCCTGCGGTCATGCTCAAGCCCGTCCGCCCTCGGTCGCCCGCTCCCGCCGACCGCCCTTCGGCCGCCGGACGGATGGTTGTCCGGCGGACGGCTGCGCGACGGATGGCTGTGCATCGGCCGCCGTCCGCGGGTTACAGCATCGGCAGCCCCCGGCCGCGCGGCCCCCGCGGGAAGGCGGCGTCGAGCCGGGCAATGTCGTCCGGCGGCAGCACGAGATCGCCGGCGCCGGCATTGTCTTCCGCATGAGCGCGGCGCGAGGCCTTCGGGATGGCGAAGACCGCGGGCTCGCGCGTCAGGAAGGCCAGCGCCACCTGGCGGGGTGTCGCGCCGTGCCGGCCCGCGATCTCGGCCAGGACACGGCCGCCGCGCGACGCCGCGTTCGGAAAGCCGGGCGATCCGAACGGCGTATAGGCCGTGACCGCGACGCCGTTGGCGGCGCACCACGGGATGACCGCATGCTCGATCGCCCGCTCCTCCAGGTGATAGAGCACCTGGTTGCAGGCGATGCGGCCCGGACCGGCGATCGAAAGCGCCTCATCGAGGTCGTCGACATCGAAGTTCGAGACGCCCCAGGACAGGATCTTGCCGGCCGCGATCAGGTCCTCGAAGGCGCCGATGGTCTCCGCGAGCGGCACGGACCCGCGCCAATGCAGCAGGTAGCAGTCGAGCCGGTCGGTCTTCAGCCGGCGCAGCGACCGCTCGCAGGCCGCCTTGGTGCCCTGGAGCGAGGCATTGTGCGGCAGCACCTTGGTGACCAGATAGACCGCATCGCGCCGGCCCGCGATGGCCTCGGCCACCAGCGGCTCGGCCTCGCCATACATCTCGGCAGTATCGATATGGCTCATGCCGAGGTCGAGCCCGCGCCGCAGCGCCGCGACCGCCTCCGCCCGCTCGTCGCCGTCGAGCTTCCACGTCCCCTGCCCGATGGCCGCGACGCTCGCGCCGCCCGCCCCGAATGGCTTCGTCCGCATGCCTGAATTCTCCCTACGTCCGGACCCGTTCCGATCGCCCCCTGGGGTCGACCGGCACGGGTCCTCTATGTCTTCACGGCGGCAAGGCCCAATGGAACCGCCGCCCGGATCCGGCCGAGATGCCGCACGCCCCAGCGCCCGTGCGACGCCTGGGCTCGACGGCCGGCTCTTGACCGCCATGGCCGCGCCGATCGGCAGCGTTTCGGTCGCCAACTTGTCGGCGTTGAACGGCCCGCTATCCTGCCACTCCGACGATCCTGCGCCGCAACGCAGGACCCCTTCTGGAGCCGCCATGTCGCACGATGTCATGCCGAACGCCGCCCTGTCGAACGCCACGGCATTGAACGCCAACGACGTGATCGCCTTCTGGCTCGAGGCCGGACCGGAGCTCTGGTTCGGTGGCGGGCCGGGCTTCGATGCCCGCTGTCGCGCGGCCTTCCTGAGCGCCTGGCAGGACGCCCGCGTGGGCCGGCTTGATCGCTGGGCCGAGACGCCCGACGGTGCGCTGGCGCTCGTCCTCCTGCTCGACCAGATGCCGCGCAACATGTTCCGCGGCACGGCCGACGCCTATGCGACCGATCCGGCCGCCCGGCGGACCGCCCACCGGGCGATCGAACGCCGCTTCGACCGCGCCTTCCCGCCCGAACTCGCCCGCTTCTTCGCCCTCCCCTTCATGCATTCCGAAGATCCGGCCGACCAGGCCCTGTCCGTCTTCCTGGCCGAAGGCCTCGGCGGCGACGCCCCGCGCTGGGCACGCCACCATGCCGAAATCGTCGCGCGGTTCGGCCGCTTTCCCCACCGCAACGCCATCCTGGGCCGCCTGAGCCGCCCCGACGAACACGCCTACCTGGCCGATCCGGACGCCTTCCGCGGTTGACCCGCCCCAGGCCCGTCGCACGGACGCCGACCGAGGAGCGCACGCCCGTCCGTCCCGACGGCCTTTCGGCAAGCTCCCAGACCCGCCGACCTCACCCGGAGCCGTTACACCCGAACGCGCCCCTCCCCCTCGACGAGGGCCGCCCACCGACTAAACCGGCGCCGGGCTCCGCCTTACACGACCTGCACCTGCACCACGCCCGGCACCGCCTTCAGCGCGCCGGCGACCTGCGGCGAGACGCGCCACTTGCCGGGCAGCTTGACCTCGACCTCGCGCTCGCCCGCCCCGACCAGGAGCACGAAGGAGACCTCGCCCTCCCCGCGCGGCTCGAGCTGCTTGCCGAGGCTTTCGATCGGCTTCGGATCGCGCAGGAAGATTCGCAGGTTCTGCTTCGAACGGCTTGCAATGACTTCGAGAGGTTCGACCTTCTCGATGCGCACGCTGATGCCCTCCGCCCGCTCCTCGGCATTGGCGTAGAGAATGATCGAACGCCCGGTCTCCAGCAGGTCGCGGTAGTTGGAGAGGCCCTCCGAGAAGATCACCGCCTCGTACTGTCCGGTCGGATCCGACATCCGCACGATGCCCATCTTGTTGCCGGTTTTGGTCTTGCGCTCCTGGCGACTGGTCACCGTGCCGGCCAGCCGCCCGAAATTGCCGCCGCGCTTGACCGATTCCTGAAACTCCGCCCACATCTGGACCCGCTGTTCTTCGAGAACCTTGCGATATTCGTCGAGCGGATGGGCCGACAGATAGAAGCCGATCGCCGCATGCTCGCGCTGCAACTGCTCGGCCGGCGTCCAACCCTGCTCGGGAAGCCGCAGCGGCTTCTCCGCCCCGCCCCCCGCGAACATGTCGAAATGGCCGTCCTCGCTGTCCTTGCGGACCCGGTTGGCCTCGCCGACGATCTGGTCGAGGCCGTGAAACAGGCGGCCGCGATCGGGCTCCAGGCCGTCAAAGGCGCCGGCGGCGACCAGGCTTTCGAGCGTCCGCTTGTTCAGCTGGCGCGGATCGATGCGGCGGGCGAAGTCGGAGATGTCGCGGAACGGCCGCTCGGACCGAACGGCCACGAGATGGTCGACCGCCTGCGTGCCGACCCCCTTGACGGCCGCCAGCGCATAGATGATCCGGCCATTGTCCGCGTCGAAGGCGGTGCCCGAGCGGCGGATGTCCGGCGCCATGACGGGGATCGAAAGCCGCATGGCCTCGCGGCGGAAATCGCTCAGCTTGTCGGTGTTGGACATGTCGAGCGTCATGGACGCGGCCAGGAACTCGACCGGATAGTTGGCCTTCATCCAGGCGGTCTGATAGGCGACCAGCGCATAGGCCGCCGCATGGCTCTTGTTGAAGCCGTAGTCGGCGAATTTCGCCAGCAGATCGAAGATGGTATCGGCCTGTTCGCGCGCCAGCCCCTGCTTCAGGGCGCCGTCGACGAAGCGGGCGCGCTGGGCGTCCATCTCGGCCTTGATCTTCTTGCCCATGGCGCGGCGCAGCAGGTCGGCCTCGCCGAGCGAATAGCCGGACAGAAGCTGCGCGATCTGCATCACCTGCTCCTGGTAGACGATGATGCCGTAGGTCTCCTTGAGCACCGGCTCGAGCAGCGGATGCAGATAGTCCGGTGTCTCCAGACCCTGCTTGCGCGCGCCATAGACCGGGATATTGGCCATCGGACCCGGCCGATAGAGAGCGACCAGCGCGATGATGTCCTCGAAACGATCGGGCTTGATGTCGGCGATCGCCTTGCGCATGCCCTGGCTTTCCAGCTGGAACACGCCGACCGTCTCGCCCTTTGCCAGGAGCTGGTAGGTCTTCGGATCGTCGAACGGCAGGGCCGAGAGATCGACCGCACGACCGTGCTCCTTCAGGACCAGCGCCACCGCGGTCTGCAGCACGGTCAGGGTCTTCAGGCCCAGGAAGTCGAACTTCACCAGTCCGGCGCTTTCGACCCATTTCATGTTGAACTGGGTGACCGGCATGTCCGAGCGCGGATCGCGGTAGAGCGGCACCAGGTCGTCGAGCCGCCGGTCGCCGATCACGATGCCGGCGGCATGCGTCGAGGCGTGCCGGTAGAGCCCCTCCAGCTTCATGGCGATGTCGAGCAGCTTCTCGACGATCGCCTCCTGTTCGCGCGCCTCCTGCAGGCGCGGCTCGTCGCTGACCGCCTGGGCGAGCGTGACCGGATTGGCCGGGTTCTGCGGCACCAGCTTGGCGAGCCGATCGACCTGCCCGTAGGACATCTGCAGCACGCGGCCGACGTCGCGCAGCACGGCACGCGCCTGCAGCGTTCCGAAGGTGATGATCTGGGCGACCTGATCGCGGCCGTATTTCTGCTGGACGTAGCGGATCACCTCGTCGCGCCGGTCCTGGCAGAAGTCGATGTCGAAGTCCGGCATCGAGACGCGTTCGGGATTGAGGAAGCGTTCGAACAGCAGCGCGAAGCGCAGCGGGTCGAGATCGGTGATGGTCAGCGACCAGGCGACCAGCGAGCCTGCGCCCGAGCCGCGACCCGGCCCGACCGGGATGCCCTGCGCCTTGGCCCATTTGATGAAGTCGGACACGATCAGGAAGTAGCCCGGGAACTTCATCCGGACGATGATCGACAGTTCGAAGGCGAGCCGTTCGCGGTAGTCCTGCACGGACAGGCCCGGTGCGGTGCCGTGAATGGCGAGCCGCTGCTCCAGGCCGGCCTCGGCCTGCGCGCGCAATTCCAGCGCCTCCTCCCGCTCGGCCGTTTCCGCATCCTGGCCGACACCGGCGAAACGCGGCAGAATCGGCTTGCGCTTGAGCGGGCGGTAGGAGCAGCGCCGTGCGATCTCGATCGTGTTGGCCAAGGCCTCGGGCAGATCGGCGAACAGCGCGACCATCTCGGCACGACTTTTGAACCCGTGCTCCGGCGTCAGTCGCCGCCGGTCCTCCTCCGCGACGACCCTGCCTTCCGAGATCGCGATCAGCGCATCATGCGCCTCGAAATCCTCGCGGTTGCGGAAAAAGGGCTCGTTGGTCGCCACCAGCGCCAAATGCAGGTCATAGGCGAGGTCGATCAGATCCGCCTCGACCGCCTGCTCGGCCTCGACCATGTGGCGCTGCAGCTCGACATAGAGCCGGTCGCCGAACAAATGCGCCAGCCGTTCAAGGCGGGCCCGAGCAAGGTCGGCCCGCCCCTCGGCAAAGGCGCGGTCGATCGGTCCCCCCGGCCCCCCCGACAAGACGATCAGCCCACCGGCATGGCCGCCGAGGAAGTCGACGGACACATGCGCATCCTCGGTCCCTTCCGTGCCGAGAAAGGAATGCGACACGATGCGAACGAGATTCGCCCAGCCTTCCGCCGTGGCGGCGATCAGCACCAGTGCGGGCCGCTTCGGGTTCAGGGCCGTCCGGCGGCCCGGTTCGACCGGTTCACCGAAATCGACTGCCACCTGGCAGCCGACGATCGGCTGGATGCCCTTCTCGGACGCCTTCTCGGAGAATTCGAGCGCCCCGAACAGATTGCCGGTGTCGACCAGACCGAGCGCCGGCTGCGCATCCGCCTTGGCGGCCTCGATCAGCTTGCCGAGCGGCAACGCCCCCTCGAGCAGGGAATAGGCCGAATGGGCCCTGACATGGATGAACCCGACTTCTCCGCCCACCCGCCCGCTCCGATACCGAACTTCACACCCGACCCCGAACCGCCCCGCGCGCCCCGCCAAGCCGCCCGGTCCGGACAGACCCAGGCACGGACCCGGCCGTCGCGCACCCGATTCGACGTCCCCCGCCCCGGTTCCGACCGCCGAATCAGATGGCGGACGGTCCGGGACGCCCCGGACTCTTCCGCGCAAGGTCCAGCCAAGGCAACGCATCGATCCCGGCCGTCCCCGCAAAGCCGGTGCTTGTGGATAACCCGGCGCTCGGTTATTCCTGTTTTGTTCCGAGCTCAGCCGGCGCGCATGATCACGTCGGCCCAGACCGCCAGCATCGCCATGAAGGACAGCAGAGCGCCCGCCGATACCACCTCACGCATGAACACCATCATGTCGACCTCCCGAAATTGGCCGCCAGCGGCCGTTATCCCCATATTGTTCGTGTTTTGTTCTTTCGTCAATCCCCATTTGATCCACCGGCAGTGCGCCTTCATCCACAGGAGAGATGCGGATCGCGCGCGCCCCGGGCGAGCCAATTCCGGGGCCCGCGCCGGATCCGCTGTTGAAAGATCGAATGAAAGGGACAATGTCCGCCGAAACCGTCTTGTCCGACCGGCCGAACCCGCCTATACACCCCCGCACGCGCCCTTCGTCTATCGGTTAGGACGGCAGCCTTTCACGTTGCAAAGACGGGTTCGACTCCCGTAGGGCGCGCCACGGCATTTTTATATTTATTTTTCAAAGACTTAGTTGAGATTCTACCCCCCCAGGACTTTGTCGGGCCTCTACCCCAGAAGTGGTCTATGGTTTCTCTGCTGTCTGACATTGGTTTCGCAGCGTTTGCCTTCTTGGCCGCAGGTTGCTGGTTTTCGTCCGCAGGCAAGCCACCGCCATGCTCTCCTATTGGGATGGCGTTCCAGACGATGACCCCTATAGGGTCTCCGTCGAACGAAGCGCCAGGATGAACAGGTTTGGTGCGGTGTTTGCCGGCTTCTCTGCGGCAGCGTCTGGCGTGAAGTTAGTTCTTCAAATGTCTTGCTACGCCTGACCATGTCAGTGCCCCACAGCTTGAACCGGCGAGCGGCCGGCGGCTTCGAGCCGAGGATCGGGGCGTAGAGACCAACTTCGTCCCATCAGAAGCCACGAAGCCGGCCTTTCCGTCCACCCTCACGGTGTGCGGAGCCGCGCCTAGCGGCGACCGCGGATGTCGTAGCCTTCGAAATTGAATATGGTGGGCATCGGGAATGCGGGGTTCAAATTGGCCTCGCAGGCGGTCGACCGCCGGGTGCCACATGACCCTACGTCTGATCGGGACCTTCGGTCTTGGACATGGTCGCGTGGAACGCGGCGAAGGACGAGAGGCGCGGGCGAAGGCTCCGGCCTTTCGAAGGGCGACAAAAAGCGCGCACGATCTCGCCTGGCAGTTCAACGAGCGTTCCGGGTTGAATTCGATGTCCGTAAAACCGGCATAGTCAAGAAGCGCGGTGCTCTCCACGGGCAATCGGCTCAGCGCCGTGATATAGAGCCAGTCATAGAAGACCGTCGGCGGATCGAGCGGGTAGTCCGTTCCCTGCAGCTGGAATTGGACGAGGCGGCCCGATCGACGGAGCCGTTCGTCCGTCTTGGCCGACCGGCTGTCGGTCTCGTAAAGGTCGGTATAGGGCCCGCCACCGGCAAAGACCTTGCTGCCCTGGAAGGCGCATTCCACCGTCGTATTCAGCCCCTCGATGTCCGTCCTCAGATTGAACGCACTCAAGGCGCGACCCAAGGCCAGGTCAGATTGGCTGGAAACCTCGAGAACCGGCGCAATGCCGGATTGCTTTGCAGAGTCGCGCAAGGCCAGGACGTTCTTCTTCTTTTGCGATGAGGAGAAGCCTGAATGCCATTTGAATGGCAAGCGAACTTCGTGCACCCAGTGCGGTTCGGCCGGGGTCGGCACGAAGACGGGACGTTCAGCCATCGGCTCATGGTCCTTGTCGGCGTCTATGAGATCAGGCTCGCCCTGGATCCGGCCGGCGACCCGCGACCATGTCAATATTGCCGGGCCGTCCGCTCCGGCAGAGTTCCCGCTAAGCGGGCAGTTCTCTAAAACGCATGGCCTGCCCGTCTGCGCATTTTCACCATCCGACGCCCGCTTGGGCCCTCGATCTATCGGGCCGGATTTCAGCCTTGCACGGTGCAAAGACGGTGTCGACTCGCCCGTGTGCGTGCCGCGCCTCGGAGGTCGCGTCCCGCTCGGGCGGCGTCGCAGGAGAGGTGAACGACGCGGCTTTGGCATGCGTAACCGGCGCGGATCTTCTGCGAATTCGGGCCGCCGGGCACCTGTTGCGATGCCTCGATAATCTGTGCCGCCGACGGCTTCATGCAGGCCTCCGGCAGGCCCGGCGGCGATGTCGAGATCGGCCCCGGTCCTCCCCTCCGGCACCGCCGCTCTCGCTTACCATGACGCGCGTAAGCAGGCGCGAGCCGAGGCAGGTCGTCGGCCGGGCCGGCGCCTGCGCGGTCCGCCGCCACACGATCACGATCCCGGCCGGCCCGGCGCATGACCCGCAGGCCGAAGGTCCTCGATCGAGGCCGGCCCCTCACCCAACGAGCCGCGCATAGGTCTCCGGCTTGAAACCGACCAGGATCTCCGCTCCGTTCATCAAGACGGGCCGCCTGATCAGCGAGGGATGCGCGAGCATCAGGGCGACGGCCTTAGCCTCGGTCAAGTCCTGCCGATCGGCTTCGGGCAGTTTTCGGAAGGTCGTGCCGGACCTGTTCAGGAGCGCTTCCCAGCCGACTGCCGCGATCCAGCCGGAAAGACGATCCGCCGTCACGCCCTCGACCTTGTAGTCGTGGAAGACAGTCTCGATGCCCTGCGCCTCAAGGAACGCGCGCGCCTTCTTCATCGTGTCGCACGCCTTGATACCGAAGATATGGACCAACATCAGGCTCTCCGCGTCGCCAATCCAAATTTCCGCATAATGGAACGGGTTCTTGCGAACCGGAGTACTCGATCATCAATCCAACGACAATATGCTTGGCTACGAACAAGGACATTCAATTAGATTCCCTCGATCGAAAGCCTACCCCACTGAAAACCGGGCAGACAGAATCCGAGAACCTGCTTTCAATCGCAGAATTTCGCTCCTCCGCGTCGCGCCGAGACTCTTTCCCGGCACGAAACGCAGAGGAGCAACCTCTCACTCCCACTCGATGATTAACCGGAGCGGTAAGTATTTGATTTTTCGATGAGTGTAAAACGAAGAATTCGACGATTACCGTCAGATTAATACGCAATTGTTTTTCCACAATAAATGTGGCGCGGTGTGCGGCGTCGATCCATACGCTTGCATTATATACGAAGCGCGGGAAAAATAGCCAGAGCCGATCACAAAAGTTCGCGATTGACTGCGAAACATCGCGCGATGATACCTGCCATGCCTTTCCTCGAATTTGACGCCATGGCCTCACCCGAAAGGCCCCTAACGGGCTTCAAGCTCCCACCAAGAACGACACAGGCATCAGAAGGTCACACCGTCCGGGTCAACGATGTCCTTTTTCCCAACCGTGGCCTCAGACGCGCGCGCATTCTGCTTGCGCAGCTTCGCTGCATACGTCCTTCCGCGCTGTGGCAACTGTTCGGAGGCGAGCGCCAGACCCAAATCGTCCTTACGGATATCGATGAGGTCGGCCAAGCGCTCGACAAGCCCCAGAACTACGAGAATGCCGGCGAGTACACCGTAAGCGCTGTCCCGGTCCCACCTTCCTCCCCGCCGCTTGAAGGCCGATTTTGACGATCCGTTGGAGGATCGTTTTGTGTCTGGACTTGGCCCTAGAGCGTTTCAGCTTGAATCTGAATCGGAGAGGATTCCGGTTTGGTTGAGAGTGTGATTCAAGATGCTGGCTGGGCGGAGGCCAGCATCGGATGGCGCGAGCTCTTTCGAACGATCTGCGTGAGCGTGTGGTGGCGGCGGTTCTGGCGGGCGAGACGACCCGATCGGTGGCGGCGCGGTTCGGCGTGGCTGTGTCGTCGGTGGTGAAGTGGTCGCAGCGTCAACGGGCGACGGGCTCGGTGGCGCCGGCAAAGATGGGTGGCTATCGGCGGCGGATTTTGGAGCCGCACCGGGCCTTCATCGCCGAGCGGATCAGCCAGAACCCACAGCTGACGCTGCATGGGCTGAAGGCCGAGTTGGCGGCGCGAGGTGTCATCGTCTCGCACAACGCCGTGTGGGAGTTCCTGCGGCACGAGGGCCTGCGCTTCAAAAAAAACGATGTATGCGCTTGAGCAGACCAGGACCGACATCGCGCGCCGTCGGCGTCGCTGGCAGATGTGGCAGAAGGGCCTCGACGCCGGGCGCCTTGTCTTCATCGACGAGACCTGGATCAAAACCAATATGGCGCCGATCCGCGGCTGGGGGCCGAAGGGAAAGCGATTGAAGGGCTTCGCTCCCCAGGGTCATTGGCGCACGCTGACCTTTCTCGGCGCGCTGCGCGCCGATGCCCTCACTGCCCCCTGTGTCTTCAACGGCCCGATCAACGGCCGCTGCTTCCGCGCCTATGTCGAGCAACAACTCGTCCCGACGCTGAGGCCAGGCGACATCGTCGTGATGGACAACCTCGGCAGCCACAAATCGCCTGCCATCCGCCAGGCCATACAGGCCGCCGGCGCCAGGCTCTGGTTCCTGCCACCCTATTCGCCGGACCTGAACCCGATCGAGCAGGCCTTCGCCAAGATCAAGCACTGGATGCGGGTCGCCCAGAAGCGAACCGTCGAGGAGACTTGGCGACACGTCGGCGCACTCGTCGAAACCATCTCACCGCGCGAATGCGCAAACTACCTGGCCAACGCTGGATATGCTTCTATCAAAACATGAAACGCTCTAGACTTGAGCCGCGGGCCGAGGTGCGCCGCTTCGAGGTGATCAACGGCTCGCTCAGCCGGCGGCGGTGGACGGCAGATGATCGGGCGCGGATCGTGGCCGAGACGCTGGAGCCCGGGGCGGTCGTGTCCGAGGTTGCGCGCCGGCATGGGCTGACGCCGCAGCAGGTGTTCACCTGGCGCCGGGAGGCGCGCAAGCGGACGGAGGCCGATGCGCTCGCCTTCGTGCCTGCCGTAGTCGCGCCGGAGCCGGAGGCGGAGACCGTCGCGAAGCCGCGCAAGTGCCGGAGGCCTGGCCGGCCGAAGAGCGGCCGCACTCGGAAGCCTGCCGGAGCGGCGATCGAGGTGGAGGCTGCCGGGGTGACGGTGCGGATCGGCGACGGCGCATCACCGGCGTTGGTCGCGGCGGTGATCGGCGCCTTGAAGGGGGTGTCGTGACCCTCGTCGTCGCGGGAACGCCGATCGGCACCGTCCGGGTGATGGTCGCGACGAAGCCGGTGGACTTCCGCAAGGGCGCCGAAGGGCTCGCCACGCTGGTGCGGGAGACGATGGGTGCCGATCCCTTCTCGGGCGCGATCTTCGTGTTCCGCGCCAAGCGGGCCGACCGGGTCAAGCTCGTCTGGTGGGACGGCACCGGCGTCTGCCTGTTCGCCAAGAGACTGGAGGACGGCAGGTTCTGTTGGCCATCGGTCACGGACGGGGTGGTGCGGCTGACGGCGGCCGAATTGCAGGCCCTCCTGGAGGGGCTGGACTGGCGACGGGTGCACGAGACACGAACGGTCGCAAAGCCCCGAACCGCGAGCTGAACCAGCACCACGTTCTGCTGTCAAATCGCTGACGGATATGGTTGAATCGGCCTCGTGACCGACGCGGCCCCGACCCTTCCCGACGATGCCCGAGCGCTCCAGGCGATGCTCCTGGCCGAGCGCGCCGAGAACGAGCGGCTGCGCCAGATCATCAAGGAACTGCAGCGCCACCGCTTCGGGAGGAAGGCCGAGAGCCTGCCCGAGGACCAGCTGCTGCTGGCGCTGGAGGAGGCCGAGCAGGTGGAGGCCGAGGGGCTCGCCGGCGACGAGGCGGCCGACCCGGTCCGGCGGGAAGCTCGGGCCGCCCGGCGCCGCGCCAACCGCGGTGCGCTGCCCGCCCATCTGCCGCGGATCGAACAGGTGGTCGACGTCGAGGACAAGAGCTGCCCCTGCTGCCGCGGACCGCTCCATGCCATGGGCGAGGACGTCTCCGAACGCCTCGACGTCGTCCCCGCCCAGTTCCGGGTGCTCGTCACCCGCCGGCCGAAGTATGCCTGCCGGGCCTGCGAGGAGGTCGTGGTCCAGGGTGAGGCGGACAAAGCGATCGCACTGCGATCGCCCGCCGAACGCACCGGCGCGCCTGATCGAGGGTGGCATCCCGACCGAGGCGACCGTGGCCCACGTGCTGGTGTCCAAGTACGCCGACCACCTGCCGCTCTACCGTCAGGCGCAGATCTATGCACGCCAGGGCATCCGCCTCGACCGCTCGACGCTCGCGGACTGGGTCGGCAAGGCCGCCTTCTTGCTGAAGCCCGTCCACGCGCGGCTGTTTGAGAGACTGAAGGCGTCGGACAAGCTGTTCGCGGATGAGACGACGGCGCCGGTGCTCGATCCGGGCCGGGGCCGTACCAAGACTGGGCAGATCTTCGCCTATGCCCGCGACGACCGCCCCTTCGGCGGGCAGGGTCCGCCCGCCGTCGTCTACCTCTACGCACCGGACCGCAAGGGCGAGACCATCGTCCGGCATCTCGGCGGCTTCGTCGGCACGCTGCAGGTCGACGGCTATGCGGGCTATCGGGTGCTCGCCGAACGCAACGCCGTGCGCTTGGCCTTCTGCTGGGCGCATGTGCGCCGCCGCTTCTATGAACTCGCCCAATCCGGACCGGCACCGATCGCCAGCGAGACGCTCGGCCGGATCGCAGAGCTCTACCGGATCGAGGACGAGATCCGCGGCCGTCCGGCCGAGAAGCGCCGTGCCGTGCGCCAGGAGAAGACCCGCCCGCTCGTCGACGCCCTCGAGCCGTGGCTGCGCGACAAGCTCGGCCTCATCAGCCAGAAGAGCAAGCTCGCCGAAGCGATCCGCTACGCCCTCTCGCGCTGGCCGGGGCTCACCCGGTTCCTGGACGACGGCCGCGTCGAGATCGACAGCAACGTCGTCGAGCGCTCGATCCGACCGATCGAGCTCACCCGCAAGAACGCCCTCTTCGCCGGCTCCGACGGCGGCGGCGAGCACTGGGCGACTATCGCCTCGCTCGTCGAGACCGCCAAGCTCAACGACGTCGACCCGCAGGCTTATCTCGCTGAGGTCATCACCCGGATTGTCGCTGGGCATCCACAGAGCCGGATCGACGACCTGCTGCCATGGGCGTTCCGCAAGGCGGAAGCCGGGGCCGTGGCCTGAGGGCAGCGCTTACAGTACACCGATACCAACACCAGTATCACCTTTTTCGAGCCGCGCGATCGTGCTGGGCGAGGTACCGGCACGCGCCGCCAGATCGGCTACGGCGATGCCTCGGCGCAGGCGCGCGCCGCGAACGTCGTTTCCAAGCCTTTTAAGGGCGGTCCTCGCCTTTGGGGAGCTCACGCAATCCTCCATATATGAATGATATATCCAGATTATCGTTCATATATGACCAATTATCGTAGTTCGGAAATGTAGGTGGCACTGTGAGGTTTCCTCGGCAAACTCCGCAGATGGCAGAGGTTTCATCACTCCATCCTCGTAAGGAACCCCGGAGTGCGAGCAACACGAATCCGGAGCAAAATGTCGGCCTCCATAGGGCTCGGATTCGAATCAGCTGGGCGCGAGCGAATAGCTCGTGCTGCGCCCGCCGCCGTCATCCCTGACCAAAACCCCCGTAACACGAGATCGTTTATGTCGCGCAGGGCCGTGTCCGGCGACACCCTCGTGAGCTTGGCCCATTTCGACGACGTCAGCTTGCCCTCGAAGCCGTCGAGGAGTCGGTTGATCATCGCACGCTGCCGATCGCTCAACGACTGCCCCTCCATCCGCCCCCAGAAGCCAGCCTTGTGTAGAACCTTGCCAAGAATCGCCTCGGCTCCATCAATAGCCCGATCGAGGCAGGCCAGGAACCAAGTGATCCACTCCGTGATATCCAGATCACCCTTCTGCGTGCGCTCGAGCGCGGTGTAGTAATTCTTCCGTTCCAATTGGATCTCGGCCGACATGCTGTAGAAGCGCTGCGGACTGCCCTCGGAGCGAGCGAGTGCCATGTCGGCGATCGCCCGGGCGATCCGTCCGTTGCCATCCTCGAAGGGATGGATCGTGACAAACCAGAGATGGGCAATGGCCGCCTTCAGCACAGGGTCGATGCTTTTTTCGCTCTCGAACCAGGCGAGGAAGGCCGCCATCTCCTCAGGCAATCGTCCCGCATTCGGTGCCTCGAAATGCACGCGCTCGCGGCCATAGGGACCAGAGACCACTTGCATGGGTCCAGAACTTTCGTCGCGCCAGGCGCCGACGGCGATTCTGGTCATGCCGCTTCGCCCTGTCGGAAAGAGTGAGGCATGCCAGTCGAACAACCGCGTCTCGGTCAGCGCCCGGGCATAATTCTGCGTGGCGTCGAGCATCATCTCGACCACGCCTTCGACGTTTCGATCGACCGGAGTGAGCGCGCCGATGTCCAGGCCGAGGCGCCAGGCGATCGACAAGCGCACCTGCTCCTTGTCGAGCTTCTCACCCTCTATCTCGCTCGACTTGACCACGTCCTCGGTCAGAGTGGCGAGAACTGCTTCGGTCCGGAGATCGAAGCCGAGCGCCTCCATGCGACCAATCAGCCGGCCCTGGCGATGACGAACGGCTGCCAGCGGGCCGCTGATCACTGCCTCCGCCCACCTGAACCGTGGCCAATCTTCCAACTCGTGGATATAGACCATATTCACCGCACCTTTCGCGGTGAATATGGTCTTCTTTCTCCGCATGGACAAGGGCAATCACCGCGAAATTTGCGGCGTATGATGCGAGCAATATCCGCATACCCATCCCAGGCAGCTTGAAGCGGGCATCTGAGGCGGTTTCCCAGACCTTGTCGAGAATGCGCGGGCATCTAAACAGGCCCGTTGAGTGGTCTTTCCGTCTGTGAGCGGCCGAGGTGGCTGAACGAACAGGAGAGAGAATTTGTCGAGACCGGGCCGCGGCGGCGGCCAGCGTTCTCTTTGTTCATCGAGAGAGGGAGATCGAAGGCACTGGGCATGAACGCAAGACCGCGAAATGCGGCAACCGTGCCGGTCATTCCTCGACAAAGAAGTCCTCGTCGATACGCTTGAACTCCAGCACGCGGCTCGATCGGACGCCGACGCCGTGCTCGATCATGAGTTCGGTGAGCCTCTTCCCGTCAATCAGGATGACGCGTTGCGGGATGCGTGCGGCAAACTCGACTGCCTGCGGAGAAAACATCGAGGTGGTGACGAAGACGCCCTTCGTCGCACCGAGCCCGACTAGGCTACCTGTGAAAGCCTGAACGTCAGGACGACCAACGGATGTGCCGGGGGTGTAGCGTTTGGCCTGCACATAAACGCGGTCAAGGCCCAGAACATCCTCGTTGATAACGCCGTCGACACCGCCATCGCCGGTTCGACCGAGTTGAGCCGCCGCATTCCGATGCGAACCGCCGTAGCCCATGGCAACCAGAAGATCGACAATCAGCCCCTCGAAGAAGCCCGGTCCGTTCTGGAGGATGCGTTCCAAAAGCTCTATTCGAAGCGCGGCCTGCGTGGCGTTGAACGCTGCCTCGATCACTTCCTCGGGTGTCGCACTGGGCGCTGCACCTTGCGTCGTCGCGCCGACTGTCTCCTCAGGTTGATCGGCCCGGTAGAACTCGCGGAACGCCGGCACGGACAGCAGGTGTTGGGTGTCAAGCTTGGTGGGCGGGTTCGCGAGCAAAGCCGTTCCCGAGGGAGTGATGGCAAACCGGCCACGCTTGGGGGATTCCAGATACCCCGCCTTTGTCAGGTAGAATTTAGCCCAGTGGATCCGGTTGTGCAGGACGCGCTGCTTGCCGCTCGGGAGCATCTGGTCGCGCTCCTCCTGGGGGAGCGCAAACATCGCCGCGATCTCCACTTCCGCAAGCGGAACGGAGGTCTCCCCCTTCGCCGCAATCTGGAGAACTGGGAGCATGAGCGACTGGTAGTCTGGGATGCTCATCTTGTCTCTCCGAACTGCTGTAGAAGACCGACGAGCGTCATGTTCTCCGCGATCGCGTCATGCGGGATCAGAGCGTAGCGCCAAGGCTTGCCGCCGTAGCTCGCTGCATGACCGCTCGCATGCCGGCACCATTCAAGCGCGGAGTCGCGCTTTGCCAACACGTCCGGATCGGTCATCTGGTTTGATGCCTTGGGTTCGAGCATCAAGATGCAGTCATCTGTTTCTGCTACGAAGTCCGGCTGATACTCCTGAAGGTCCGTACCGCTGCGATAGAATAGCTGGAACTGTCCGCGCGCCGGCTTGAACCACTTTTGCGCTTCCCGATCGAGAATGACCGATAGCTTCCGCTCGGCATCCGACTGAAATTTCTGAGTGGGATATAGGCACTTCTGGAACCCGCCAAACAGGTATCGAGCCATGTTGGCCTTGTCCGCGGGGGACTGACGGAAATCGAGCGGCGCCTCCCCAGCCGCTGCCGTATAGGCGCTCTTTCGCAGCTCGGTAAAGCCGCGCGTGACGACGATCTCGTACTCCACCTCGGTATCCTGCCAGAAGTGGCTCTGCATCTGCGCATGAACGAAGCGGGCAATCTCTTGTCTGTGGAGACGCAGGATCTTGCGAACGCCATCTTCCGGGTGCGTGGCCAACAGATGGTTCGCCACCTGGGCCGCAAGATCGTAGAGCAGATCGGCATGCTCGTCGTAGGCCACGTCGTCGAAGTCGATCAGGCCGCTGACGACATAGTCCTCCAGCCGCTGCTCATCGATATTGCCGGCGCCGAGGCCGATGCGGTCGACTTGCCCCGTCCGCAAATGCGCTGCCCATAGCGTTTCATTCGGCACTTCATACCGCATGCGGGACAGGTCGAGCGTGAAGTGATGGAAGCCGGATTTCACTTCGCCCTTCGGCGTAACGAGAATGCGGGGAATATCGATCGTCTGCTGCACGACCAAGTCGACGGTCTTGGCGACGATGGCGGTGAGGTCGGGTAGCTTGGCGATCCCATCCAGCTCCAACTGGGCAGGCCGATACTGGCTTTGAACCTCGCGCAAAACCGCTGCCTGCACCTCGGGCTTCTGTAGGTGTGCGACGCTGGGCAGCCGCGATGGCTCGGTCTCCATCTTGCGGATCACATCATAGGCGATCCGAACCACCTGTTGCTCTTCGTGCGTAAATTCGGCCGACGCCTCCTCGAAACCAGACGCCCCGTTAGCCGGTGCATCGGAGCGCAGGCCAAGCTTGGCGGCGAGCTGAGGCCTGGACTCGACGGTGACCGTCTTCTGCTGCAGCTCTCCTTCGGTCAGCACGACCTGCTGGAGGCGGATGGCCGAATCCGGTTTGCGCGCCTCGTCGACAATTTCCTGGAAGCGGTCATGCGCGACGATGTTCAACCGGTCGACGGCGGTGACACCCGTCCGCCGGCCATAGGGCAGACGCAAGCCGCGCCCGATCGACTGTTCGATGAGCGTACGCGCATTGGCGGCGCGCAATGGCACGATCGTATAGAGGTTGGTGACGTCCCAGCCTTCTTTCAGCATGTTGACGTGGATGACGATCTCGGTCGGTTCTTCCGGGCTTTCGACCTTCAGCAGCCTTTCGATCGTCTCCTCTTCCTTCACGCTGGAATCGACCTGGATGACCTTGTCCGCATAGCGCCCTTCGAAGAAGGCGTTGGATTTGACCAGCGTCATCAGCTCAGCGGCGTGCGTGGTGTCGCGCGCGATCACCAGCATGAAGGGCTTGACGATCCGTTCGCCGGCCTGTCGCGCATAGGTCTCCAATTCGACCTTGACGCTTTCGTGCAAGCGCACGCCGTCTTCCAGTTTGATCTGCTGCAATTGCTCTGGCGACTTGCCAGTTGCGACGAAGTTCTCGCGGGTGACGACCGCGGGCTCTTTCACAAAGCCATCAGCCATGGCGCGGCCGAGCGGATAGTCGAAGATCACGTTTTGGAACGGCGCTGGTCCGCGTGTCGTCTCGACAAACGGGGTCGCGGTCAGCTCCAGCCCCATGACCGGCTTCAACTCGTTGATGGCGCGTACGCCCGCAGTCGCCCGGTAGCGGTGGGACTCGTCCATGATCAGGACGAGGTCCTTCTGGGCGGCGAGGTAATCGAAATAGCTGTTGCCGATTTCCTCGCGGAAACTGCGCATGCGTGGGCTGCGGCCGCCGCGCACTTCGGAATTGATCTTGGAGATGTTGAAGATGTTGATGGTGACCGGGAACAGATTGCCGCCGCTGGCGATCTGCCGCTCGAAATTGTCGCCCGTCGTGATGACCGGGGGCGAAATCGCGAACTCGGCGATGCCCTTCAGGACGTATTTCGGCGTGTTGGGCGTGAAATCGGCGATCAGCTTGTTGTAGATCGTCAGGTTAGGCGCGAGCACGAAGAAGTTGTTGAGGCCGTGCGCCAGGTGCAGATAGGCGATGAAGGCGCCCATCAGCCGGGTTTTGCCGACGCCGGTCGCCAGCGCGAAACACAGGCTAGGGAAGTCGCGCTCGAAATCCGTGACGCTCGGAAATTCGGCTCGGATCGCCGCGAGCGCCGCCTCCAGATCGGAGTCTTTTCGCGGCGGCACCAGTTCGGTGACACGATCGAGAATTTCGAGGGATTGCCGCTGCGGGGCGCGCAAGCTGAGACGGCCGGCGATGGCGTTGACGTGACGGTTCATTGGTCGTCTCCCCCGAGATCGAACAGGCCCGGCTGGGAGGCGGAACGAGACGACGCCTTGTCGGTCGTTTTCGGCGCGGGCGGCGAAGCTTCTCGGGCTGGCGGCGCCTTGGGCAGATTCTCGACATTGAGACTGTAGTCGTCATGGCCCCATTCGCAGCGCTCGCGAATGTGGTTCGGGATCTTCTTCACCGTCAGATTGGGCCAGGCAGACGTATTGCCGCGGAAGGCCGCGCAGAGCACGAGCAGCGTGCATCCCTCGCCAACCTCCTCGCTCAAGGCGTCGAGCTGCTCCGGCGACAGCGTCTGCGTCGTCACATAGATGAAGTCACGCTCCGTCGAGGTGCCATGCTGCCAATAGACGCTATCGCTCGGGGCATAGGTGAAGCCCTCGATCTTGCACAAGGCCTCGGCCAGCATCTCGGCGTTGTAGGCCTTGCTGATGACCTCACGGCCCCACTTGTCCTTTTCGAGGAGCGAAGGCGCCAGCTTGAAATAGCGGAAGCCGCCGCCGCCCTGCCAGCCGGTCACCTCGGTCACGCCGCCCTTGTCCTCACCGTCAATGACCTTCTTCAGGCGCGGAATGATGTGGGTGTGGCAGTGCTCGCCCAGCTCCACCATGATCCAGCGCCGGCCCATCTTGTGGGCGACGGCGCCAGTCGTGCCGGAGCCAGCGAAGGAGTCGAGGACAAGGTCGCCGGGGTTGGTGGCCACATCCAAAACGCGTTTCAAGAGTCGTTCTGGCTTTGGTGTCTCAAATGGCACCCCAGGAAAAAGTCTTTCAGTTTCAAGCTTGGATTCTTGGTTGTGGCCAGCGTCTTCGTACGACCATATACTACGTGGAACAATCTTCTTCGTCTGATCAAGGAACTTTTTGATTCTGGGCATAGTACCTCGCCCATCTTTGCCCCAATATATTAGGTTTTGCTCAACATTTTTTTGATGAGTGTTCCGATCATACGCCCAAACACGCGTCTTGCTAGGCCAGATCTCAAGGCCTGTATTCGGATTAACAATAGGGTAATACAGATTTGGACGCTCCTCTGCGGACTTTGCGCATGTATAGGCTGACGAGTTCCATGCCCCGCGGGGGTCCTCGTCGAGATTCTTGTAATACGATAGCTGCTGTCCAGTTCTGTCGAGTCGATTTGGTGCCCATGTTTCTTTGTTTGCGGCATAGACAAGCACGTGATCAAAATCCGCGCTGAAGTATTTGGCATCGTTGGCAGGTGAAACGCGCTTATGCCAAGCGAGGTTTGCAACAAAATTGAATCGACCAAAAATTTCGTCACAGACGATCTTTAGGTAATGCACCTCGTTATCGTCGATGGTTATCCATAAAGATCCATCAGAGGACATTAATCTCCTGATGATTTCGAGACGATCACGAATCAGACCAAGCCAAATGGAATGCTCCAAGCCGTCGTCATAGTGCTTGAAAGCACTGCCCGTGTTGTAAGGCGGGTCGATGAAGACGCACTTCACCTTGCCGGTGAACTCCTGCTCCAGCGCCTTCAGCGCGAGCAGGTTGTCGCCGAAGATCAGCCGGTTGTCGAAAATGTCGTCGTCGCTCACGCGATGCTTCGCGTGATAGGACTTCTCCGGGTCTTCCAGCAGAATGCGCGGCTCCAGCCGTGGCCGGTTCTCTTTGCCTACCCAGGTCAGTTCGAGCTTTTGTTTTTTGGTCATGCTTGGTCCGTGGCGGCTTGGGCGAGCGCCGGCGCAGCCGCGCTGGCAGGAGGCTGTGGGTTGTGAGCGGCATCCAGCTCTGCCAGTCGAAGAAGGACCTTCTCGGCAAGCGGCTGCGCGTCGGTGAGATTGCGGAAGATGGCTAGAAAGCCGCGATCGACTTGCATTGCCCGGGAGGTCGCGAAGATTACCTCCGAAAGGTGATTGGTCTCCTGCGATATCTCGCGCTCCTCTTCGGCGGTTAGGCCGGGGGCCGCTTTCGCAATGAGCCTTGGCAGACGATGGGCGACGAAGGCCATGATGAAGTAACGGCCGTGTCGGAAAAACATACGGCGGTCATAGGCCGTCTCGGCCCGCTCGCTCCCGGCGAGAATGCGGTCGATGAACTGATAGATACGGACGAGCCGGCAGATCCGAATGCCGGATATCGATGCCGGGAAAAGATTGGAATAAATCGCACCTTCCTGTTCCCATATGCGTCCGATCTCGCGCTTGGCAATGACGACGAAGTCGATCGCGTTCTGCCCGCGATGGCCTCTCCGCGGCCCGTCCGTAACGACGAATGCAAGGCATGCCAGCGCGAGTGCCGCCTCTTCGAGCGTGAACGCATCGTCCTGCCGAATCCGGGATTCCGCAGACGGTCGATAATGGTAGCGAATACCGACTGCCGCGAGTTCCTGTCGTATTCGCTCCTGGTTGGGGTCGAGCGCGGCGAAATCGACGCCCCGCACCTGATTCTGGTAGTTGCGCGCCCGTGTCACGCGCACGGCGAAATCATCGGCCGGATCCGGAACCTCGATGATCGTAATATGCAGCTTCGCGTTTTCAGAGATCGCCGCCGCAAGCGATGCTGTCGTGATCGAGCCGGCGGTCTGGGCGCCATTCACAATGGAGAATGCCGCCAGACCAAAGACACAACGGTCGGCGGAGCCTGGCGCCTGCGTGATAGCAGCCGTTACAGCCGTGATGCCGTTGTTCAGGTAGAAGAAGTCTTCCGGCCGCCGTCGCACCGTTTCCTCAATCGCGACATTCACACCGACCGAACCGAGATAGTGCCGGATGTTGCGTTCGAAGAGCGCGGTTCCATGCTCGGTCACGAGCGCCGCAAGGTCCTGGCCTTTCACCAGCCCATAGACCGCCTTCCGCGGCGCGGTCACACTCGACCATTTCTCCAGGGTGAGACGGACGTCGACGGCTTGGTTTGCCTGCTCGGCGACCATCCAGTCATAGGTCTGCGTGATGCCAACAACGGCGGCGCTCATGCAGTCGGAAAGGTTGTTGCATTGAGCAACGAAAGCGTCGAGATCCGCCTTCGCATGAACGTCCAACGCCTCGCCGAGGAATGGCAGAATCAGGCAGATCTTCACGCCCGGCGTGTCGAGGGCTTCCTCTATTTCGTCCAAGCGGTTCCTCACCGCCGCATTGAACCCGTCGAAGCGCCGCTCCATGAGCGCCTTGGTGCCATTGATGAACTTGAGTGTCTCGGCCTGATTTGGGCCTGTTCCCTGCGGATTATCGGCGTTGTTGGGGCGCTTGTACTTTGATTGGACAACGATGAGCCGTTGCCGCGCGCGATCGAAATAAAGCGCATCGATCCCGCCATCATCACTTCCGTCGACCAGTGCGCCAGCGGCGGTCGCATCCGCGATCCCGCACATTCCGCACAGTGCATAGGCCGCGAGCGAACGTGAACAACGATCAACTTCGTGCTGTTCAACCGTCCATCGCTGAGCGCGTTCCGGCACCAGCGGAAAGAAGCGGTGCCGGAGCGCAGCTTCAATGTGAGCAATTTTCTCCGCAGCATTGGGCATGATTCAATCCAACGTCCAGCGGATGGTGAAAAGGGACGCGACATCGACCTTCTGTTCGAGCTTGGACTCGATCTGGGCGATAAGTTCGGCGCGCTGCCGGTCAATCTGGTCCTGCGCATCGAAGAGGGACCGGCGCTTCTGATTGCGTGTCGCTTCGAGCGTCTTGATCTGCTTCTGCCCCGCGAGCTTCTCTTCAAGGGTCAGGGCGGTCGTGGCAGCACGACGGGCCTCCTTGATGAGCCGATCGATTTCCTTGATCTCTCGCTCCAGCCCTACTTTGAGGTCATCTGCCCAGCCATCGAGCTTGTCAGCTTCGGCTTCGAAAAACAGCGCGTTCCGTTCCGACACGCCTCTGCGGATCAGAGCCTGGCTTTCGCTCAGGGACCGATCGAGACGCATCATGACCCCGCCGTCGGGAGTGACATCCTGCCCGCGCGTGCCATGAATTGTCAGAAGGCGGTCACAGACCTCCCTGCTGAGCAAATCGCCGTCATCCGCGATGCCGGCGAGGAGGATGTGATCCTCCGCTTCGTCGAGCGCTTCAACCGTCATCAGGGATGCGACCAGCCAGCCAGCCTTGCCAATGTAAGGTTCGAGAATGCTGATCTTGCCGGAATGATTGGCGTAGTCGAAACGCACCTCGGCCGGCACGAGCGGACGTTCCTTCGCACGTGCCAAAACGGCTTCGCCCAGAGGATGGTTGAGACGATAGGTATGCGCCTCGCCGGATCGCCTCGGCAACTCGTAAAGCCCGGGCGGAATGGTGGCACCATTCGCCCAATCAGGCCGCTCAGGCAAAGTGAACGATGAATTGTTGTGAAACGTCGCCAATCCGTCGAGCTCGTGGCGGGTCAGGCGCATCAGCCATTGCTCATAGCGATCGAGATAGACCTTCGCATCCTCATCTCGGATACGGAGTTTCTCCCGAACCTCGTCATCGAATTTTTCGAGAAGCTTCTGTCGCGTCTGGCTCATGGCCGCGCCAATTTCGAGACTCAGTTCCAATTGCAATTGATCGAAGGCCGCCCGAATGTGCTCGGGCTGGCGGCACTCCTGGTAAATGCTTGCAATTCTCTTCTCGAAATCTACGCCAGACTCGATCGCGCCCAGGACCTCGTCGCTCGCGCCGAACACCCCTTCGAAGAGCCGAAACTTCTCTGAGAGAAGCTGATAGACGCGCTGATCCGCCTCGTTCTTGCGATTGATGAAGTTCACGACGACGACGTCGTGTTTCTGACCGTACCGGTGACACCTACCAATCCGCTGCTCGACTCGCTGCGGATTCCACGGAAGGTCATAGTTCACGACGAGCGAACAGAATTGCAGGTTGATGCCCTCGGCTCCGGCCTCCGTCGCAATCATGATCTGGCCTTCGTCACGGAAATAGTCGACCAGAGCGGATCTCATGTCGGCGGTTCTCGATCCAGTGACACGATCCGATCCGGCGTGTCGCTCAATCCAGCGCACGTAGATCCCGCGCGAGAGCGGATCGGTGTTCGTTCCATTGAACAGGACGACGCCATCCGCATAGGGGCTGCTGGAGAGGATTCGTTGAAGGTATTCCTGCGTTTTTCGTGACTCGGTGAAGATGATCGCCTTCTCCGCACCGCCAAGTTCGCGCGCCTTCGCGAACGCCACGGCCAATGCCTTGAGGAGCGCCTTGCCCTTGGCGTTATGCTCAATCGACGTCGCCAATTGGGCAAAAGACTTGAGGTCTGCAATTTCAGACTCGATGGCTCTGCGATCGGCATCGGTCAGCGCTTCGTCTTCCGACTCCTCCGGCCATTCGTCGGCCGTCGCATCGAGAGCTTCGAAATCCTCGGAAAGCTCATCCTCCAAAGGTTTCGCGACCGGGTGCGAATCCAGCTTCGCCTGCAGACGCTGCGAAATCGAACTCAGGGCTCCTGCGATCGCGAATGTCGACGACGCCAGCAGCTTGCGAAGGACAAGCGTCATCAGCGATCGCTGCCCAGAGGGTAGCGCCTGCAGATTGTCACGCTGCAGATAGTCGGAAACAAGTTGATAGAGGCGGTCTTCACCGTCTGCGGGTGTAAACTCCTCGACCAGAGGCAGGCGACGTGTATAGGGGATGTATGCCGTCACCTGGCGCCGAAGTGTCCGGTGGCAGATCGGCTTCAGGCGCTCCTTCAGCGCCTCAAAGTTCCGTTTGTCGCCTGGATTCGCGAACTGTTCGCGGAAGCTCTTGACGTCACCAAAGGCATGCTCGTCAATGAAACTGACGAGACCGTACAATTCGAGCAACGAATTCTGGAGTGGCGTGGCAGTCAGAAGGATCTTATTCTTCTGAGCAAGCGCGTTCTTGAGTGTATTGGCAATGACATTCGAAGGTTTGTAGACGTTCCTGAGCCGATGAGCCTCATCAATCACGACAAGATCCCAAGGCACCCGTTGCACGTCCGACGCCTTGGAGCGCGCGAATTGATAAGAGCAGATCACAATGGAATTTTTGACTTCGAAAGGCTGAATAGATCCATCTCGAATGGACTGGTTGTAAGACTTGGTCTCCAGGATCACGCCGGGGAGTAGAAATTTCTCACTCAGTTCTTGGTGCCATTGTTTGCGCAGGTTTGAGGGCGTAATGACCAAGATACGCCGCTTCCGCTCGGCCCATCTCTGAGAGATGACCAATCCGGCTTCAATTGTCTTCCCGAGGCCAACTTCATCGGCGAGCAGCGCTCCCTTTGAAAGGGGCGACGCGAAGGCAAACAGCGCAGCGTCGACCTGATGCGGGTTAAGATCGACCTGAGCGCCGGCCACCGCACCCGCGAGACGTTCCGAACTATCGGGTGCGCACCGTTTTGTCAGCTCGTGAGCCAAGTATTTTGCGTGGAAGTCAGTGATCATCCCGACTCCCACGATCCGCCGCCTCATCGTCCGAAGGCTTGGGGTCATTTTTCGGCGTCGACGGGTTCTGGACAACCTTCTGCGCCTCTATCCAACCATCGAGATCAACCCGCTTGAACCGCCACTGCCCCCTCACCTTGAACGCCGGAATCTCGGCGCGTTGAGCCATCGTATAGACGGTCTTCTCCGCCACCTTCAGCAGGCCTGCCACTTCCGGCAACGTAAGAATTTCATCGGGCATCGGCCGCGCCTCTGGTTAGGGGTTGGCAAAAGATGCCAGAGTCCGCCTGCAAAAGCTAGCTTCCACCACGAATTTGAGAGGAAGCTGGTTGGAAACGCCCCATTCGATCAGAACGGTGCCGGCGGGGCATCCGACGGATCTCTAGCGGTGCAGCCGGTCGGTCGAGAGTCGGCCCCAGACGATGATGGGAGCTGGCGGCGGCGTTCCGATTGCTCCTGCCGACGGTCGTGGCGAGGATGTCCTCCAGTAGCCGGACCTCAACTGGTTGGCGACGAAGCCTCCGATCTGGATCGCTCGGCCCTTGCACCCGGTCTCGCCCTGCCGCGCTTTGATTGAGCAGTCACAGTAGCGATGCCGCCCCATGATCCTGCTGCGCTAAATGTTGAAGTGAAGCCGGCATATCAGACCTCGATTGCTTCGTGTGATCAGTGCGCGTCTGGCTTGACTTGCCGCGCCTTCGAAAACCCCCGGTCAGTAGCGATGAACCGCTCCAGCATGGGCACGATCAGGCGAACAGGATCCGAGGCGATTTGGCCTGCCTCGCGGGCGAGGATTTCGGCATAGGCGGTCAGGTCCCGATGCAGGCTGGCGGGCAGCTCCAGCGTGACCTTTACCGGCTTGTCGTCGGCGATCGGGCCGAGTTTCAGCTTTGCCATCTCAACCTCCGTAGGGCTCAAGCACGAGATCGCGGGTGACGATCACGCGGACGGGGAAGCCCGGCCGGATGGTCAACGTCGGGGCAATGTTGAGCTGACGCTGCACGATCTGCTGGCCGGTCTGGTTGATGCTGTCGGACGCGCCGTTGCGCAGCGCGCGGATGATGTCGCTGTCGAGAAAACTCGCACGGACCTTCGACGACAGGGCCTCATCCTCTCTTGCTCGACGGCTCGGCGAACGCGTCAGCCAAGCGTGAAAGCCGGAAAGCGACACACCGAGCGCCTCGCACAACCACTTGATCGGCCAGATCGCTCGGTGTTTCGCGATGAAGCCGAACTTCATGTCGACTCCCTCGCGAAGAAGGCCGCGGCTTTTTTTAGAATGTCGCGCTCCGCCTTGAGCTTGGCCACCTCACGTCGAAGTCGCTCGATCTCGAGCTGTTCCGGTTTCATCTGGCCTTGACCAGGAAACGCCTGAGCCGGATCGAAGGCAAATTCCTTGACCCATTTGCGGAGCTGGTTCTCGTGCAGGTCAAGATCCCGCGCCGCCTGCGCGACGCTGACGCCGCGCTCCCGGACCAGCCTCACGGCCTCCAACTTGAACTCTCTGCTGAAACGTCTGCGTACCATTCGAAGTCTCCGATTCCATCATGACACCTAAACTCGGTGTCCGTGAAACCGGCAGCAGGCCAATCGGTGGCGGCAGAAACCGAGCGGTGAGATTCGGCCAACCTAGTTCGGCAGAGGCTGGGTCGTTCGAAACCGGAGTCTCCTTCCTGCCCCCATCCCGGACGTAACAGTCTGGCGGAGGAAACGCCAAAAAGCCGGGCGCTCAGAATTTTGCCCGATTCTCAATTGCCGCCCGCACTCTTCGCCGGACGGAAATCGAATACCGCCTAGCCACTTGGCTTAGGCATAGAACGCGCCGGCTTACAGTCAGCCTTCCCCCCGACCGCCCATAAACGCCATCGAGGGCGGCAACAGCGTCGGCACGCGTTTCTCTCCATTCACCCAGGCGTCGATCATGTCGGCCCATTCCTGGAGCATATGCCGGCGCTGCGGTTCGTATTCCGCCTTGTTGGAGACGCCGCGCGATGAGCGCCCGTCCTCATGGGCGAGGCACTTCTCTATCCAGTCGCTGTTGAAACCCATCTCGTTCAAGAGCGTCGAGCCGGTCCGGCGCAGGTCGTGCACCGTGAACGGTTCCAGCGGCAGCCCCTCCTTCTTCGCTTGCGCCACGACGGCCGTGGTCACGCGATTGAAGGTGGCGCGCGACATGGGGGCGTCGGCGTCGTAGCGGGACGGCAGCAGGTAGCGCGAGTTGCCGGCGCAGGTCTTGAGCGCAATCAGGATGTCGAGCGATTGTTGCGACAGGTAGACGTTGTGCGCCTTCGACCGCTTCATGCGCTCCTTCGGAATGGTCCAGACGGCGTTCTCGAAATCGACTTCGTCCCAGATGGCGTCCTGCAGTTCACTCTTGCGCACCATGGTGAGCAGGATCAGGCGCAAGCCAAGACGGATCGTCGGCAGGGTCGGCACGTGCTCGATCTGCTGCAGCATGATCTTGATCTCGGCCGGCGACAGCGCGCGGTCCTTCGGCTGGAAGGTCGCGATCGAGGCCGGCCCGACCTCGTCAGCCGGGTTCGGCACCTTCTCGCCGTGCAGGATGGCGAAGGCGAAGATCTGTTTGACGATGTCGCGGGCGTGGATGGCGGTCGCGGGGGCGCCGCGCTCCTTCACCTTAGCGCAGAGTTGGCGCAGATCATCCGGCGTCACCTCGGTCAGAAGGCGGTTCTTCCAGGTGGGGAGAATGTCACGATCGAGGATGGCCTTACGCATCGAGCGGGTGCTTTCCGCCATGCGCGCGTCCTTGATCCATAAGGCGCTCACCGCACCGAAGCTGCGCTCCATGGCCTTGCGTCGCTTGTCGCGCTGTTTCTCGTGGGCGGGGGATAGCCCCTCCGCCACCTGCTTGCGAGCGGCGATGCAACGCTCGCGGGCTTCGGCGAGCGTAAGGCCATCGGCGCCATAGCGGCCGATCGTCAGCGTCTCCCGGCGACCGTTCAGACGGTAGTCGTACCGGAAGGTGATTTGGCCTGTCGTGGCGACGGAAACGTACATACCGTCACGGTCGGCCACCTTGTATAATTTATCTTTTGGTTTCAGCCTCTTGATGGCCATCTCGGTAAGCATGGAGACGGCCTCGTTGACGATCGAGAACGCTTTTCGACCTCCATTTTTACCGTCAAGTCCAATACCGTCGATCAACATGAATAATCGTGATAAAACAGCGTACTAGCTTGCCTTCCCATGGGGCGCTTCCGTTTTCGGCCTGACCGTCGGGCAAGAATCCGGCTGACGGCGAAAATCACGTACCGTCGCGCGTACCGTCAAGTCCCATCGCTTCAAGGCGATAGGCTCCGATAGTGATCGTCCGATTTTTTGTTTTATTTCAGCCAGTTATGAGGATGTGGCGATCGTTCGCGAAACGCCGTGAACTTGCATCTTTCACTCCCACTCGATCGTTCCCGGCGGCTTCGACGTTACGTCGTAGACGACGCGGTTGACGCCTTTGACCTCGTTGATGATGCGGGTGGCGGCGCGGGCCAGGAAGGTCATGTCGAAATGGTAGAAGTCGGCGGTCATGCCGTCGACGGAGGTGACGGCGCGCAGCGCCAGGACGTGCTCGTAGGTGCGGCCGTCGCCCATGACGCCGACGGTCTGGACCGGCAGCAGCACCGCGAAGGCCTGCCAGATGGCGTCGTAGAGGCCGGCCTTGCGGATCTCGTCGAGATAGATCGCGTCGGCCTTGCGCAACGTGTCGAGCTTGTCCTTGGAAATACCGCCCGGGCAGCGGATGGCGAGGCCCGGACCCGGGAAGGGATGGCGACCGACGAAGGCCTCCGGCAGGCCGAGTTCGCGGCCGAGCACGCGGACCTCGTCCTTGAACAGTTCGCGCAGCGGCTCGACCAGCTTCATCTTCATGCGCTCGGGCAGGCCGCCGACATTGTGGTGCGACTTGATCGTCACGGAGGGGCCGCCGACGGCCGAGACGCTCTCGATCACGTCCGGATAGAGCGTGCCCTGGGCGAGGAAATCGGCACCGCCGATCTTGGCGGCCTCGGCATCGAAGGTCTCGATGAACAGGCGGCCGATGATCTTGCGCTTCTGCTCGGGGTCGGAGACGCCGGCGAGCGCGCCGAGGAAGGTCTCGCTGGCGTCGACATGGACCAGCGGAATGTTGTAGTGGCCGCGGAACAGGCGGACCACCTCCTCGGCCTCGTTCATGCGCATCAGGCCGTGATCGACGAAGATGCAGGTCAGCTGGTCGCCGATCGCTTCGTGGATCAGAACGGCCGCGACCGCGGAATCGACGCCGCCGGACAGGCCGCAGATGACCCTGGACGAGCCGACCTGGGCGCGGATGCGCGCGATCATGTCCTGCCGGAAGGCCGCCATGGTCCAGTCGCCGGGAAGACCCGCGACGCGGTGGACGAAATTGGCCAGAAGCTTCGCGCCGTCGGGGGTGTGCACCACCTCCGGGTGGAACATGAAGCCGTAGAACTTGCGTGCCTCGTTCTGGATGATCGCGAAGGGCGCGTTCTCCGACGTGCCGGCGACCTCGAAGCCCGGCGGCAGGGCGACGATGCGGTCGCCATGGCTCATCCAGACAGTGTGCCGTTCGTCGGCGCCCCAGACGCCGTCGAACAGGGCCGAGGGCTTGTTCACGTCGACCAGCGCGCGGCCGAATTCGCGGTGATGGCCGCTCTCGACCCGGCCACCGAGCTGCTCGGCCATGCACATCTGCCCGTAGCAGATGCCGAGCACCGGTACGTCGGCCTCGAACACCGCCTGCGGCGCACGCGGGCTGTCGTCCTCGGTCGTCGAGGCCGGACCGCCGGACAGGATGATCGCCTTCGGGCGCATGGCTGCGAGTGCGGCCTCGGCCTTCTGGTAGGGGACGATCTCGGAATAGACCCCGGCCTCGCGGACGCGACGGGCGATCAGTTGCGTCAGCTGCGAGCCGAAATCGACGATGAGGACAGAGTTCGTGTGCATGGACGGGGTTTAAGGCGTTCGACCGCCGCGCGCAAGATTTCCGCGGCCTCGCACCAGCCATGCCGTGCGCGGCCAAGCCGGCTCCATGGGCGGATATCGGGGCGTCCGGCGGGGCGCTTTCCCTCAGGTCGCGCGCGATCAGCACGGCGCACCGGCCCGCCCCGGTAGCCCGGCCGACGGGCGCCGCCTCGCCAGGTCGGGCGGGCGGGACACGGGCCATTGCGGTGCCCCCCGCCCCGCCCCTTCATCCATCACATGTCGGTCCCCTTGACGCGCATCAGGATCTGCTCGGTGCGGGCATCCTCGATGCGGCTGGCGAGCCGGCCGGCCTCGTGATTGTCGCGCAGCGTCTTGGTCAGCGTCACGATCGACTGCACGAGCGTGACGATGCCCATGCCGAGATAGCCCTTGCTCCACCAGTCGACCGGCAGGAACAGGACGCCGGTGGCGACCAGGCCGGCGGCGGCGAAGGTCGACGCATAGGTGAAGCTGACCCAGGCGGAGGTATGCGGATGGGCGGTGGCGGTCATGGCGGTCTCCTTCGATCAAAGCCGAGTTTCGGTACGGGGATGGGTTCAGAGGCCGGCGGGCGGGTCGCCGGCCATGCGCCGCCTGAGACGGGCGATCACGTCATTCGCGGTGGCCGAGGGGCGCGGGCCGTGGCCGGCGGCGGCCATGCGGGCGGCGACGGCATCCGGGCCGGTCTCGCGTTCCAGGCCGTCGAGCGCGGCCTCGGCGTCGGCGACGTGCCTCTGCCGGCTGCGCAGGCGCTCGAGCGTCGTCTCAGCCTCGCGCAGGGTGGCGCGGTGCAGCGACGGGGTCTCGATGCGGCCGCGGCGCAGGGTCCGGACCGCTTCCGCGGCGCGGGCGGTGCGGCGGCCGCGGTCGAGCCGGGCGAGCCGGGCCTCGGCATCGGCGACATGGGCCTTGAGTCGCCCGATCTCGGCGGCGAAGAGGCGGCGGGACTCGACTGCCGCGCCGCGATCGGCCTCCAGACCGGCGATCGCGGCGGCGCCCTCCTCGGCGAGGCGATCGTCGCCGACTTCGAGCGCGGCCATGACGCGGGCCTCCAGGTCGCGGATGCGCGCCTCGGCGGCCGCGATGCCGCCCTCCTCCGCGCGGTCGCCGGCGATGGCTACGGCGAGCGCCTTGCGGGCCTCACAGAGGGCGGCGGCGCCGTCGCGGATCTGCTGGTCGAGCAGCGCCAGGGCGTGGCGGTCCGCGAAGGCCTCCTCGGCCGCGGCCGCCTCGCCGCGCATCAGGGTGATGATGGTCTTGAGCATCGGTTCGCTCCCGTTATGAACATTGTTCATATGCAGACCATACCGCATAATGAACAATGTTCAAGACAGGAAACACCAATCCCCTCACCCCTCACGACACCGTGATGGACGACTGCGAAGGACTCGTGCGGCGGGTATGGATGGAAAGCCGATCCGGAAGCGATCGGGTGGCCGACATCGCCACGCACAAAGGCACCGGCAGGGTGCGGGCCCTGCCGGTGCAGTCGCGGTGGGATCGGGCGGGCCGTCGGCAGCGCGATTCCCACTGGGTGGTCACCGGCGACGGGCCGCGGCCGGAAGCCGATACCCCGTCGAGACGGGATCGCGATCAGGCCTGGTCAGGCGAAGCGGGCGATCTCGTCGGCTTCGAGCCGCGGCAGGCGGCCGAACAGGGTCGCGCGGTCGCCGTAGCCGATGTTGATCAGCATGGTCGCATGCCAGGGCTCGTCGGCGAAGAAGGCGGCGTCGACCTTGTCGGCGTCGAAGCCGGTCATCGGGCCGGTATCGAGGCCGAGCGCGCGCAGGGCGACGATCAGATAGGCGGCCTGCAGGGTGCTGCTCTGGGCGGCCGACTTCTCGGCGAAGGCGGCATTGCCGGCAAACCACGAGCGGGCATCGGCATGCGGGAACAGCCGCGGCAGCTTCTCGAAGAACTCGCGGTCATAGGCGACGATCGCGGTCACCGGCGCCGCCATGGTCTTGTCGACATTGCCGGGCGACAAGGTGGGCTTCAGTTTTTCCTTGGCCTCGGCGCTCTTCACGAAGACAACGCGCATCGGCAGGGTGTTGGCGGCGGTCGGGCCCATCTTGGCCAGTTCGATGGCCTCGGTCAGCAATGCGTCGGAGACGGCACGGTCCTGGAAGGCGTTGTAGGTGCGCGCCTCGCGGAACAGAAGATCGAGATCGGCCTCGGCGAGGCGGTCGGCAGCGGCGATGCGGGCGGGAGCGTTCATGGGAGCCATCCTCGAAAGTCTTGTATGAACCCGAAATAGGCCTCAATGTGCATCGCAGCAATCGGCATTAAACCGGCACAATCTATCGGCAATGGTGATGGATGATCGAAAACCTCACGCTCGACCAGCTGCGCGTCCTGATCGCCGTCGCCGAGACCGGCAGTTTCTCGGGGGCCGCCCGGCGGCTCGGCCGGGTGCAGTCGGCGGTCAGCCAGGCGGTGCAGACGCTTGAGGCGACGCTCGGCCTGCCGGTGTTCGACCGCTCTGGGCGCACGCCGGTGCTCAACGAGGTCGGCAGCGCCATCCTGGGCGATGCGCGACGGCTGGTCGACAGTGCGCGGGCCCTCAAGGCGCGCGTCGCCGACATGGCGGCAGGCCTCGAACCGGACCTGCCGGTCGCGGTCGATGCGATCTTTCCGGTCGCGGTATTGGCCGATACCCTGCGGGCGGTCGCCGCCCGCTACGAAAGCCTCGCCGTGACGGTCTTCACCGAGGGGCTCGGCGGGCCGGAAAGCCGTCTGCGCGAAGGCGTCGTGCGGCTGGCCATCGGCGTGCATCGGGAAGGCCCGGACAGCGCCGATCTCGATACCGAATTCCTGACCCGCGTGCAGTTGGTGCCGGTCGTCGCGTCGTCCCATCCGCTCGCGGCGCGGCCGGGACCGCTGGCGCCGGCCGACCTGCTCGACGAGGTTCAACTGGTGCTGACCGACCGCACGCCGCTGACCCGCGATCGGTTCGGCGGCATCATCAGCCGGCGCATCTGGCGCTTTGCCGATATGAGCACGCGGCTGGAGTTCCTGCTCGGCGGCTTCGGCTGGTGCAACATGCCGCGCCATATGGTCGAAGGCCATATCGCGGCCGGAAGACTGGCGACGCTAGCAATCTCCGGCGCGCCCCCCGCCTCCCTGCCCCTGCACATCCTGAAACCGCGCGACCGACCGCTCGGGGTGGCCGGACAATGGTTCGTCGCCGACCTCCGCACCCGGTTGCAACGATGCCCCGGCCATTTCCGGCAATAGCCAAAGCGACCGATGGTAGAGCAGAATTACTTCATCAATAAATTGTAAGCAGGATTCGTTTATTGGACAATGATTCTTCAATTAAAATGTATCCAGGCAAAACTGAATCCATAGCAAATATATTATTTTATAAGACAACTGCATCAATTGAGTTTACAATAAATTTTGCCAGTTCCCGCTTTTTATATTTACTAAATACGCTTTAACTCGTTCAAATCCGCGCAATCCCTAGGTATTGTACCAATCAAAGGATCACGATTGGAATTTCTCATCCTTTCATCCGCAACGACTATACAAGTCGCTTTCAGTGTAGACCAATTTCGACCCAAGGCCGAAGGCTTTAACGTTACTCGAATCCGCTGAACCTCCTTACCGTTTACTCCTTTTTCAAGATAATTTTTGAAATCTGACCAAATTATGAAGTTTTTTCGGTCAACTTTGCCATCAACGCTAATCTTCATGCGGGGATAGTAAGCCACCTCAAAATCGACCCCAGAACCAGTCTTCAGGAAAATTTTGGAAGCTGACTTCTGTTCAATACTTATCTGAGTGCGTTCAGTATAATATTGAGCCGTCAAGATAATTGAAAATATCACCTGATCTTTGACATCAAGCAAATCAAGTTGAGCTTCTCCAGGGTCTACGGATGCGTCAAATCCCTGAGCTCCAAAATTCGCAAGTGCTAAACGGTCAACAACAACTATAAGATTCGCATCCTCTTTGCATTCACTGCCATTCTGGTGGGAGCAAGTAAACTCCAAACTACGAATTGGATATATTCGCACATCCGGACCAATTACATATCCCCATGCCTGCCATACCAAACCAATTACCGAAAGAAGGAGCGCAAGCGCGGCACCCCAGCCACCAACTTCAATACCAAATAAATAGATTTTACTTACATCTTTCTTGGCTTTTTCTCTTCTAAAAATATCATACATCTAATGGCTCCCAAGCGAATTCATTTGGTTTTGTTGCAGACCTTTTTCTCGATGATCATTGCCGCAATCGCCTGGGGGCACATCCCAGCTTTCGGGCATTTTGGGCAATCATCTTCCTTCTGCCAAATATCCATCAAAAATGAACTAGAAACAGGATTTTGATGTGTGTTAAATTTGATTTCTCCCGCAGAAGTTTGAAATTCTTTGAATTTAATAACGTTCAGTACATCTTGCCTTTTGTATGATTTCGAGATGCGCATAGCTTGTTCAAAAATTTCTAACGAAGAATACCCAAGTATTGCATGCTTTGTAATGTCTTGGCTATTTTCTTTAAGCATTCTTTCGACTTTAAATAATTTGACCAACTCCGGTTTAGCAAAGATTCCGACGCCCGAATAAATTTCGGGTGCAAAACGCTCTGACAACTCATAAACCAAATGGGGAACGTTATGCCTTTGAAAAACATCTAAACTAGCCATAATGTTCACTCCACAATTATATTCAACTGCAAAGTCAAGGTCGGCAATAAGATATTCATTTCTCAATATTTTACCTGGTGTACACGACGAGTCAATTTCAATTAAACTAATTTTCCTTCCATCTATACCACCGCCTGCGTTCAGCATAGCTATCTTCAGCTTGCTGGCTTGAACAACTTCGGTGCCAATAATAGAAAGCGGTCCACTTAGGGGAGCGATCAATCCAACCTTTAAATCATCGGCTGCTTGAGTTGCAAATGTAAACATTGCGGTAAAATATAAAGTCGCGAAACGTACCAACCATGTCATTTTTAACTCCATATTCTCGAACTACAAAATTACCAGGCAGCGATGTAACTCGCTCGTACCATATCTTTGAACTGAAATTGTATAATTAATACTGTCACTTTGTAACACGGATTTTGAGTCCTTACAAGCGCACATAAGAAAATTCAAGCTAAGTTTTCCGGTTGCGTCGTTAAATTGCCCGCCTACGCGCCAACTGCGCCAGGATGACCGGGCCCGCCAGGACGAGACCGGCGATAGAGGACCAGATTTCGGGCGCGATCAGCAGGAACGACGCCACTGCGAGCACGAGGCGCTCCCACAGCCGTGCCGGCACCAGGAGATAGGCCGAGAAGGCCGCGGACAGGAAGGTGATGCCGATCACGCAGCCGGCGAAGGCGGTCGCGAAGTCCGGCCAGTTGAAGCCCTTGGCGACCAGCAGGATCGAGGGCGAGAAGACGAACACGAACGGCACCAGGGCCTTGCCGAGCGCAAGCCGGAAGGCGGTGTTGCCGGTCTTGAACGGGTCAGCCCCGGCCATTCCGGCGGCCGCATAGGCGGCGATGGCGACCGGCGGGGTAATGTCGGCCAGGACGCCGTAATAGAACACGAAGAAATGCGCCACGATCGGCTCGACGCCGAGGAGCCCGAGCGCCGGGGCGGCGACCGTGACCATGATGATGTAGGTCGCCGTGGTCGGGATGCCGCAGCCCATCAGCACGCAGACGATGGCGGTCAAGATCAGCGTGAACAGGAGCGTCAGCGTCTGCAGGCCCATCAGCCAGGCCGGCAGCAGGGCCGCGGTCGCCTGCGCCATGTCGGCGGCGAAAGAGGTGACGATGAAGGAGATCTTGAAGCCGACGCCGGTCAACGTGACCACGCCGACGACGATGCCGACGCAGGCCGAGGCGACGCCGACCGCGAGCGCATATTTGGCGCCGTCGCGCAGCCCCTCGAAAATCTCGATCGGCCGCATCCGCCGCATCGGGTTGAAGAGGCCGACCAGCACCGCCAGCGTGATGCCGGTGAAGGCCGCGAGATAGGGCGTGTAGCCTGAAAACAGCATGTAGATCAGGCCGACCAGCGGGATCACGGTCGGCCAGTCGCGCTTGAAGGCGGCCTTCAGGTCCGGCATCTCGTCGGGCCGGAGGCCGCGCAGCCCGTCGCGCTTGGCCTCGAAATGGACCTGCATGAAGACGCCGAAGAAATGCATGAAGGCCGGGATGATCGAGGCCAGGATGATCGTGGTGTAGGGCAGGTTCAGGAATTCGATCATCAGGAAGGCGGCCGCGCCGAGGATCGGCGGGGTGATCTGGCCGCCGGTCGAGGCGGTCGATTCCACGGCGGCGGCGAAGTGCTTCTTGTAGCCGAGGCGGACCATCATCGGGATGGTCAGCGAGCCGACCGTGACCGTGTTGGCGACCGAGGAGCCCGAGATCATGCCGAACAGGGCCGAGCCGAAGATCGACACCTTTGCCGGGCCGCCGGCATAGCGGCCGGCCACCCAGGCGGCGCAATCCAGAAAAAGCTGGCCGAGCCCGATCCGGGTCGCGAACACACCGAACAGCACGAAGTGGAAGACGTAGGTGGCGACGACGCCGAGCGCGACGCCGTAGATGCCCTGGCTGGTCAGGTAGAGGTGGTTGACGAGTTGCGACACGGTCGCGCCGGGATGCACGAAGATGCCCGGCATCTGCGGGCCGAACAGCGCATAGGCCATGAACGAGATGGCGATCAGCGGCAGCGGCCAGCCGATGGTGCGCCGGTTGGCCTCGATCAGCAGCACGATCAGGATGGCGCCGAGCGCCACGTCGGTGCTGGTCGGGTTGCCGACCCGGAAGGCGAGATCGTCGAGCGGGATCAGCGGCACATGCAGCACGGCGGCGAGTGCGGCGGCGAAGAGAACCCAGTCGAGCAGCGGAATGCCCAGCGGCGCCAGCAGGCGGCCGGCCGGCGGTGCCGAGTAGCCGCGCGGGGTGGCGGGGAAGACCAGGAAGACCAGGCCGAGCACGAAGGCGAGATGGATGCCCCGATGCAGCATCTCGGACAGGAGCCCGAACCCCGCCGTGTAGTAGTGGAACAGCGACAGGACGACCAGCGCACCGCCGACGATCCGGCCGGCCAGCGACCCGAGCGGCCGGAAGCGCATTTCGGGATCGAACTTCTCCTCAAGTTCGCGCGCCTTGGCTTCGTCGAGTTCAAGCTGGGTCATCGAAGGGTCCGGTGGATGGCCTGTCTGCGGGGATATCGACGTCGTTGCGCATGCGGAGGAAAAGGACGGCCGGGGCGATTTCCTCAATCCCTCAGCGCGCCATCCCTTAGCCCCCTGAAGGGGGGAGAAGGTGCCCGAAGGGCGGATGAGGGGGTCGATCACGCGTCAACGCCCCAATGTGGCGGTCCGGCCGCCAGCCCCGCCGCTCCGAACCGCCGGTCCTTCACGACGCTTCGGCATCCAGGCCCCCTCATCCGGCCTTCGGCCACCTTCTCCCCCTTGGCAGGGGGCGAAGGGGAAAACCGCGGGATTGGGCGGTTGGAAGTCCTTGCGAGGGCAGAGTTTCGGCTTGCCAGCGCCTACCTAAGTTTCTGCCTTCAGGCACGCCATCCAGACTCTCGTCCAGCCGGACCTTTCCCGCGCTCAGGTCTGCAGGCCACCAGCAAGTCCCGACCCCGCGGCTCCATCCCCTTCTCCCTCCGGAGGGGGGACAAGGTGCCCGAAGGGCGGATGAGGGGGACGATGCCCGTCACCTGCCTGCCCGCACGGTGATGGCGACCCCGCCTTCGTACCGGAATCCTGGGCACCACTGGGCTATCCAGGCCTCCTCATCCAGCCTTCGGCCACCTTCTCCCCCTTGGCAGGGGGAGAAGGGGAAAACCTGGAGATCGGGCGGCTGGAGAACTCGCGAGCCTCAAATCCCGGCCGCAACCTCAAGTCGTCACTTCAGGAGGCCGGCTTCCTTGTAGAACTTCTCGGCGCCGGGATGCAGGGGCACGCCGAGGCCGTCGAGGGCGGTTTCCTTGCGGATCGCCTTGCCCTTGGCGTGGCCGGCATCCATCAGCTTGCGCGAATTGTCGTTCCAGAGCGCCTTGGTGACGCCGTAGACGAGGTCATCGGCGATCTTGGTCGAGGTGACCCACTGGGCGTTGACCGAGATGGTCTCGATCGCGCCGACATCCTTGTAGGTCCCGGCCGGGACGCTGTCCTTGGCGAAGAACTTGTAGTCGGCCAGGATCTTGGTCGATTCCGGCCCGGTGATCGGCACCAGTTCGACGCCGGCCGAGGTGGCCAGTTCCGAGATCGCGCCGGCCGGATAGCCGCCGACGAAGAAGAAGGCATCGAGCGCACCGTCGCGCAGCCGGTCGCCGGCCGCGTTCGGCTTCAGATATTCCGGCTTGATGTCCTTCTCGGAGATGCCGTAGGCGCCGAGCACGATGCGGGCGTCGATCAGCGTGCCCGAACCCGGCTCGTCGAGCGAGACGCGCTTGCCCTTCAGATCCGCCGGCGACTTGATGCCGGCGCCCTTGCGGGCGACCAGATGGATGGTCTCGGGATAGAGATTGGCGATCGAGCGAAGGCCCTCGACCTTGCCCTTACCCTCGTAGACGCCGGTGCCGGTATAGGCCCAATAGGCCACGTCGGACTGGGTGAAACCGGATTCCATCGCGCCCGATGCGATCGCGTTGATGTTGGCGACCGAGCCGTTCGAGGCGACCGCCGTGGCGATCAGGCCGGGCACGCCGCAGGAGCCGCCCTGGTCGCAAGGCCGGCTGCCGGGCGGGTTCGAAATCGCATTGGCGAGCAGGCCGCCGATCGGGAAATAGGTACCGGCGGTGCCGCCGGTGCCGATCCGGAAGAAGCTCATCTGCTGGGCGGCCGCCACGCCCGCCCCCGCCACCACGGCAACCGCCAGACCGGCCGCCACGATCCGCTTCAACGCCTTCGTCACAGTCATGATGTCGCTCCCGGGCGGGCCCCTCGCCCGCCGCCCCTGATGATGACGGCAGGCTATCAGGTCGACGGTATCGGGCAACCCAAATTGAAACCACGAGCTGACTTCGGAATCCTGCACGACAATGGATCCCCTCCCAGATAGCGATCACGAGGCGGCACTATCTTGACAATGCCTATCGACGAAATACACTCATAGAGAGAGTAAAAAATGTTTCAGCTTTCCGGGTGGCGTCACTATGACAAAGACGTTTAAGCTTATTGCTGTGTCATTAGCCTGCCTTTTCCTGCAATCTTGCTATCAGATCAAAGAACCAATTTTTGATAAGGGACAAAGATCAACAATATCCGGCGATATTTTGTGTTCAAATCTAATGTCCGGGAAGGCATTTAAAGATACACTGAAGGAAATTTCGACCGGCTGGATCAGCGTAGACTATCGTTATAAATCTGGCGATGGAACCGTTCTTACTTTTTCAAGCGGACCCGAGGATGTTAACATCGTTCAAATGACGCAAATAGATGGAAGCATCAGTATATTTTTTTCAGATTCAAAAGATGACATGTTGACAATTTACGCTCCTGACATTGTTGGCAAAATGAACAGACTTGAGGAATTTCGTATTCGAAGCAATGTGGCAATCACCCGAGGCACCGGTGGAAGCGCTTTGATCTCGGGTGAGAGGCCGAATATTCTTAAGTATTTATCTATGCATAGAAGGGACCTGCTTACGCCTGTGGTTCTTTGCCGACGTGCATAGCACAGGTGGAGGCCCCTACCCCTTCACCTCCCTCCGGAACACGTCGAGCGCATGCGCCTTGGCGGCGACGAAGCGCGGATCGGACATCGAGTCCGGCGTGCGCGGGCGCGGCATGTCGAAGCTCATATATTCGGCGATGCGCGTCGGGCGACGGGTCAGGAGCAGCACCTTGTCGGCGAGGTAGACTGCATCCTCCAGGTCGTGCGACACGATCACCATGGTGACGCCCGACTTCAGGTAGATTTCCTGCAGCTTTTCGCGGATGAACAGCGTCATCTCATAGTCGAGCGCCGAGAAGGGCTCGTCCAGGAACAGCACCTCGGGGCGCGGCGCCAGTGCGCGCATGATGCAGACGGTCTGCTGCTGGCCGCCGGACAGTTCATAGGGGTAGCGGTTCAGGTCGAACTGGATCTCGAAGGAGGCGATCAATTCTTCGACGCGGGCCTTGACGGCAGGTTCCGGCATGCCGGCCCGGCGCAGCGGATAGGCGATGTTGTCGATCGACTTCAGCCAGGGAAACAGTGCCTCGCGGTACTGCTGGAAGACGTAGCCGATCACGGTCTGCTTCAGGCTCTTCCCGTCGAACAGGATCGAGCCGGAATCGACCGGGATCAGGCCCGCGATCATGTTCATCAGCGTGGACTTGCCGCAGCCGTTCGGCCCGAAGATCGAGACGATCCGGCCTTCCGGCAGGTCGAGGTCGAAGTCGCGGTAGAGCGGCTGGCCCTTGAAGGCCTTGTTGAGGCCGCGCACCGTGATGTGCGTGCGCTCGCGCCGGAGCGCCATGGGCAGGTCCGCCGCGGCGGCGAGGTCCGGTCCGGCCATGTTCATTTGCCGCTCCAGTGAATGAAGCGCTTCTCGAGGAGGAGGAACGCCAGGTTGAGGAGATAGCCGAGCGCCCCGGTGATCAGGATCGAGGCATACATGTCCTTGACGTTCAGCACCTGCTGGGCGTCGATGATGCGGTGGCCGAGCCCGGTTTCCGAGCCGATGAACATCTCCGCCACGATGACGATGACGAGTGCGATCGAGACCCCGGTGCGCAGGCCGACGAAGGTCTGCGACAGGCTTTCCCAGATCAGCACGTCCTTGAAGATCTGCCAGGAATTCGAGCCCATCACGCGCGCCGCCAGGATGCGGGTCTTGCGCGCGTTCATCACCCCGTAGGCGCTGTTGAACAGGATCACCAGGAAGGCCGCGAAGGAGGCGATGGCGATCTTGTTCGCATCGGTGATGCCGAAGATCAGCAGGAACAGTGGGATCAGCGCGCTCGACGGGGTCGAGCGGAAGAAGTCGATCAGGAACTCGACGCTGCGATAGGCGGATTCCGACGCCCCCAGGGCCACGCCGATCGGCACTCCGATCGCGGCTGCGATGACGAAGGCGGTGCCGGTGCGCAGGAAGGTCGACGCGACGTCGACCTGCATGCCGCCCTTGCCGAAGGACGTGAACAGATGGGCGACCGTCTCGAAGGGCGACGGGAACAGCACCTTGTTGACCAGGCCGTAGGCGACGGCCACGTACCAGACCGCGAAGAACAGGATAGGCCCGATGATGGGCAGGAGACGGCGTGCGTCGAAGGTCTCCATCGCGTCAGGCCTTGTACAGCATGGCGCCGACATCGAGCTTCTTCGTGAAGATGCCGCGATCGGTGAAGACGTCGAAGAACTTCTGGAAGAAGGCCACATCGGACGGCGTGAACTCGTGCGCCAGCGTGAAGCCGGGCAGCGGCACTTCCGCCGCGAGATCCTCCTCGATGCCGGTATAGCCCTTCAGGTACTTGCGCACCTCGTCGGGCCGCTTGCGCACCATCTCGACCGCTTCGCCATAGGCGGCGATGTAGCGCTTGGCGAGATCCGGCTGGGCGGCCAGGAAGGTCGTCGCCACGGAGGCGGAGCCGCCGAACCAGGGCGCCTTCTCGTCGTCGAGCACATAGGTCGAGATGACGCCGGTCTCCAGGACGCGCGCGGCCTTCTTCAGCCGGCCGACGGTGCCGGTCGGTTCCAGCGTGTAGACGGCGTCGACCTGGCCGGCGGCCAGCGCCGGCACATGCTGGCCGATCGGCAGTTCGACCGGCTTCGGATCCTTGATGCCGTTCTTCTCCAGGATGACCTTGGCAAGCGTCACGTTCTGGATGCCGGGGCCGCAGGCGACCTTCTTGCCGGCGAGTTCGGCGATCGACTTGATCGGACTGTCGAAACCGACCAGCATCTCATCGAGCACATATTGCTTGTTGCTCGGATTGGAGCAGATGATCCGGACGAGGTTCGGCGAGGTGATTTCGCCGAGGCCGATCGCCGCCGAGGCGGTGCCGTTGGCCGAACCCTCAAGCCGGCCCGCGATCAGGGCCTCGACGACCTGCGCGGCGCTGGCGAACTTGACCGCCTCCACATCCAGCCCGGCCTTCTTGAAGATGCCCGCCTCGACGCCGGCATAGAGCGGCAGGCCGCCGGCGATCGGCCAGAAGCCGATCCGGATCTTCGACGACTGGGCGCGGACGATGGCGGGCGCACCGATCGTCGCGGCGGCGGCGAGACCGGCTCCGAGACCCAGGACATGGCGGCGGGAGGGAACGGCAATCAGGTCGGTCGGCATGGATGGGTCTCCGGTCGCGGCAGGTCCGCCGCCTCGCAGACCTGTTTTGCAACCGGCGTGCCAGCCCTACGCCAACCGCACGCCGCTCATTTAAGACATGAGCTTTTTCCGACAAACGGCTGCCGTGGATAATCTATCGCATCCCGCGCATAGGTTCCGGGCCTTGACGCGATCCGAACCGCCGAAATGTCATGCATACAATTATCGGGCAATCGCCCAATCTTGCGCCGCTGCCAGTCCTCTGCCCCCGGACGACGCGGCGCCGCCCGGAGGCGCGAGAGGCAGGATCAGGCAGCCGCTTCCAACACGGCGACGAAGAAACCGTCGGTGCCGGCCGAGGCCGGGCTCAGCCGCAGGACCGGGGCGACACGCTCGTTGCGGCGCACGAAGCGGGCAAGTGCGGCCGCGGTCGCCGGGTCCGTCTTGGCGAGGCCGGCGAGCGGCTCGATCAGCGTGAAGTCGGGGTGACGGATCAGGAAGTCCGCGATCCGGTCCTCGTTCTCGTCGGCCAGTACCGAGCAGGTGACATAGACCAGCCGGCCGCCGGGCCGCACGAAGCGCACGGCCTCGTCGAGCACGGCGTCCTGCTCGGCCATGCGCGCCTCGAGCGCCGCCTCGGTCAGCCGCCACTTGGCATCCGGGCGGCGGCGCCACGTGCCGGTACCGGTGCAGGGGCTGTCGACCAGCACGAGGTCCATCCGGCCGGCCAGATCGGCGAGCACGTCCGTCTTGCCCGGCGTGCGCACCTGCACGTCATGCACGCCGGAACGCTTCAGGCGGTCGAAGATGTCCTTCATCCGCCGCTTGTCGTCGTCATAGGCGTAGATCTGGCCCTTGTTCTCGAAGGCCGCAGCCAGCGCCAGCGTCTTGCCGCCGCCGCCGGCGCACAGGTCGAGGATCTGCGTGCCGCCGAAGGCCGCCGCGACCAGGGCGGCGATCTGCGAACCCTCGTCCTGGATCTCGACATGGCCCTTCAGATAGGCCGGCTCGCTCTCGATATGCGGCGCGCGGCCGGGGCCGCCGGGCACCGGCACCCGGATGCCGACCGGCGACAGCCGTCCGGCGACGGCGCCCGTCTCCTCCAGCGCCTTCAGGGCCTTGTCGCGCGTCGACTTGAGCGCGTTGGCGCGCAGGTCGACCGGGGCCCGCGTCGCCAGGGCGGCGCCTTCGGCCGCGGCATCGTCGCCGAAGACGCGCAGGAACGCGGTCTCCAGCCAGGCCGGATAGTCGCCGCGCACCGGATCGGGCGCATCGGCGAGGCCGTCCTCGGTGCCGAGCCGGGTCCGCTCGTCGTCCGACAGGGGCGCCGGCGCATGCGGCTCGGCCAATGCCACGTCCAGCCCGGCGAGCCCCTGCCCCCAGGTCCAGACATAGGTGCCGAGCACCAGGGCGCGCGGGCTTTCCGCGCCCATCCGCCAGCCGATCGAAGACCGCTTGCGCAAGGAATCGTAGACCAGGTTGCCGATCGCGGCCCTGTCGCCGGAGCCTGCGAAGCGGTGCTTGGTGCCCCAGTCCTTCAGGGCCTCGGAGACCGGCCGATGGTTCGTTTCGATGTCGGAGAGAATTTCGATCGCGGCTTCGAGCCGCCCGCCGGTCTTCATGGTCGTTCCGTTCGTGAAGGCCGGCCCGGTCAGACCGGCCGCCCGACCAGGATCGGAACGGCCAGCATCGCGGTCATGATCATCAATGCGACCACGCCCACCAGGAAGATGGGCCCTCGGCGTCGCAATGCATTGGAACCGGCATGCACCACCGTATGCCCGATGCGCGCGGCAACGTAAACCCAGGCAAACACGGCGAGCGGCAGCGAAACCAGCTTCAGGACCAGCGCCAGCAGCCCGAGGGCATAGAAAAGGGTCGGCGTTTCGAACTGGTTGTTCATGTTGTTGGCGATTTGCTGCGTCTTGTCCGGCCAGCCATAGGGCTCCAGCATGGCTCGCTTCGGCGCCTTGCCGGCCCTCACGGAGTGGAAGCGGGCCCGGCCGGCGGCGAGCATGACCAGGAAGGTCCAGACGATCTGGGCCAGCAGCGCAAGGACGAGCAGGCGTTCGGCAAGGGTCAAGGGATCGATCTCCGGTTTTGACTTGGGATACGGCCGCACGTGGTTGCCGGACCACAACCCGGCACCGCGCGGCACCGGCCATCCGAACCGCAATCGCCGGCCGGAAGATGACGAAACCCGCCGCTCCGGTCTGGAACGACGGGTTTCGATGATCGTCCGGCACCGTGCCGGTCGCCGTCAGATGTTCGACGGATAGTTCGGGCTCTCGCGCGTGATGGTCACGTCGTGGACGTGGCTTTCGCGCAGGCCGGCGCCGGAGATGCGGACGAAGCGGGCGCGGCGGGTGAATTCGGGGATGGTCGGCGCGCCGACATAGCCCATGGCGGCACGCAGGCCGCCGGCGAGTTGGTGCAGCACGGCGCCGAGCGGCCCCTTGTAGGGCACCTGGCCCTCAATGCCTTCCGGCACCAGCTTCAGGGTGTCGCGCACCTCCGCCTGGAAGTAGCGGTCGGCCGAGCCGCGCGCCATGGCGCCGATCGAGCCCATGCCGCGATAGGCCTTGAAGCTGCGGCCCTGGTGCAGATAGGTCTCGCCCGGGCTCTCCTCGGTGCCGGCCAGCAGCGAGCCGACCATCGCCACCGCGGCACCGGCGGCGAGCGCCTTGGCCAGATCGCCCGAATATTTGATGCCGCCGTCGGCGACGATCGGGACACCCTGGTCGGCCGCGGCCGAGACCGCGTCCATGATGGCGGTCAGCTGCGGCACGCCGACGCCGGCGACGACGCGCGTGGTGCAGATCGAGCCCGGACCGATGCCGACCTTGATCGCATCGGCGCCGGCATCGATCAGGGCCTTGGCGCCGTCTGCGGTGGCCACGTTGCCGGCCGCGACCTGGACCAGGTTGGAGAGCTTCTTGACGCGGCTGACCATGTCCAGCACGCGCTGGGAATGGCCGTGGGCGGTATCGACCACCAGCATGTCGACGCCGGCATCGATCAGGGCCTCGGCGCGCTCGAAGCCCTGGTCTCCGACCGTGGTCGCGGCCGCGACGCGCAGGCGACCCTGGGCATCCTTGGCGGCGTTGGGATGCAGTTGCGCCTTCTCGATGTCCTTCACGGTGATCAGGCCGATGCAGCGATAGTCGGCATCGACCACCAGCAGCTTCTCGATCCGGTGCTTGTGCAGGATCCGCTTGGCCTCCTCCTGCAGCACGCCTTCGCGCACCGTGACCAGGTTCTCGCGCGTCATGAGTTCGTAGACGCGCTGGTTCGGATTGGAGGCGAAGCGGACGTCGCGGTTGGTCAGAATGCCGACAAGGCGACCGAGCCGGGAACCGCCGGCGCCACCGTTCTCGACCACCGGGATGCCGGAGATACGATAGGACTTCATCAGCGCGAGCGCGTCGGCGAGCGTCGCGTCGGGGCCGATCACGATCGGATTGACCACCATGCCGCTCTCGAACTTCTTGACCCGGCGGACCTCCTCGGCCTGCTCCTCGATCGTGAAGTTGCGATGCAGCACGCCCATGCCGCCGGCCTGCGCCATGGCGATGGCCAGGCGCGAATCGGTCACCGTGTCCATGGCGGCCGACAGGATCGGGATGTTGAGCTCGATTTCGCGCGTCACCCGGGTGCGGATGTCGACCTCGCCGGGCATGACCTCGGAGTGGCCGGGCAGCAGCAGCACGTCGTCGAAGGTAAGCGCTTCGCGTCCCTGTGCGGGTTCGTAGAAGACCGCCATGGCCAACTGTCCTTTCGAATGGATGAACGACCGACGCGCGGCAGGGGGGAATCCCGTCGCCGATCGCCTCTGTCGTCTCAAGGTGAAGTTGGCGCGGGTGAGTAACATGGTTTCGACGGTGGGGGAAGCGCACAACGCCCCGATCGGCATGCCGCAGCGGCGACGCCGGGTCCGCCGTTTGACATGGCTGTCGCCGATCCCAAATAGATGTCGACGTCCCTTGCGGGCGAAAATGGACATCACTTGCGATACGGGAGAACCGGTATGGACGAGGCGACCTTCAAGGCCACGGTCAAAACACTGAAATTCCATAAGGATGTGAAGAAGCTCGAGCTCGTCGGCGACAAGTTGACAGCCCATTGGACCAACGACAAGGGCGATGCCGACAAGGACTTCTCGGTCACCCTGACGGCGGCCACGAAGGCCCTCGACGCATCCGGTGCCGCCTTCGCCGAAGCGGCCGCGAAGGAATTCGTAACCGCCTGGGACGCGATGAAGGCCGAACGCAAGAAGGACAAGAAAGACAAGAAGGACAAGGACTGATCCGGTTCTGAGCCGCGGTCCTGCAGCGCGCACAGCCCGGCCGAATCCCCTCGGCCGGTGCCCTTCCCAACCGCCGCGCAGTGCCGGTCCGGTGCGGCGTCAGGGCGGACGACCCGGGAAGGCCTTCGGCGCCCAAGGGCGCGGTTCGGCAGTGCCGCGCGCCGGGTTCGACTTGAGCCGCCCCGGCGATCGCGTGGCGGGCCCCCTCAGCGAGCGCCCTCGTAGGTCGCCGGGAAATGGCTGTCGATCAGCACGATCTGGCTCGGACCCGGCACGCTGCCGATCCGGTTGATCAGGTCGTCGGCGTCGATCGACCCTTCGGCGAAGGTCTTCGGAGTGCCGACATTGACATCGACCGCCGGCAGATAGCGGCGGCCCTGCACGGTCGCGCCGTGACCCGAATAGTAGACGAACAGGCAGGCATTCTCCGGCGCGCCGTCGATGAAGGCGGAGATCCCGGCCTTGAGCGTCTTCAGATCGGCGTCGATCAGGCTGGTCGTCTCGATGCCGAGTTCCTGGAATCGCGCGGCGACGCGTTCGGCGTCGAGCTTAGGCGCCTGCAGGCGCAGTCCGGCCGGATAGGCAGCATTGCCCACCACCAGCCCGAGCGGCTTGCAGTCTGCCGGCACCGTGGCGCGGTCGACCGGACCATGGGCGATCAGGCGGGCATGCTGGCGGCCGCCCGACCGGCCGGCGACCTCGGCCGAGATGCGATCGAACCACCGCGCGACCGTCTGCTCGCGCTCCAGGGCAGTCGCCGCAACCGGCGACATGGCACTGCCGGTGCAGGGATTGTCGGCACAATCGAGCGCATTCTCCCCCGGGAGGGTCGCCTCGATGACGACCAGGCCTGCGGAATCAGTCGGCACGCGGGCAAGACGGGCCTCGGCGGCAAACGTGGCGACGAGGAGCATCGCGGCTGCGGTGGCGCAGGCACCGGGCTTCAGGTGGAAAGGGGTCATGATCGGGAGGCTCCCTTGACGGTGACGGGCGATTTCGGGCTCAACGCACCGATGGCTTCACTTTGCTGAAGTTCATGTCGAGGACGACGACGGCGCCGTCGCCCACCTGCCGCAGCAGGTCGTCGATGTCGATCGCCTGCTCGTCCGGCGCCTTGCCACCCGACGTGTCGATGTCCGTTCCTGCGAAATAGTGACGGCCGTCGATGTCGACGCCGTGCCCGGCGAGGTAGACGATCGCGCAGCTGTCCGATCCGAGCTTGGACACGAAAGCGCTCAAGGCGGCGCGAAGCGTCGCGCCATCCGCGTCGACGATGCTTGTCGTCGGGACATCCAGGGACCGCAGATGCTGCGTGACGCGCCGTTCATCGAGCACCGGACCCCTCAGCCGTGACGCGAACCTGTAGTCCGCATTGGCGAACACCAGCGCGACCGGCTTGCACCCGTCCGGCAGGATCGCCCGGCTCGAAGATCCCGCATTCATGCTCCAACTGCGCTGACGACCGCCGCTGATCGTGTCCACTTCGGTCGTAAACGCATCGGCAAACGCGGACGCCCGCGTTTCGCGGCCGAAATGGCGAACGAAGACCTCCGAGAGCGGGCTGCCGTTGCAGGGGGACAGGCAGTCGAGCGCGGCTCTGCCCGGCAGGCTGGCGTGAATCACCAGGAAGGTTTCCCGTTTCACGCCTGCGACCGTCGTCGACGGATTGGTGATGCCGGCCGAGGCGAAGCCTGCCCCCGCAGAGATCAGGCTTGCGACAACGGCAAGACGGAGGACGGATCGGACCAGGTTCGGCATGGCGAGGCTCCTGCATACACCTGCCGGACGCTACACCCCCGCTCAACCTTCTGTCTCGCCGTCCAGGTCTCGCCGGCCGCCAATCGAATTGGTGGCACGAGAGAACGTTCCCCCGACGAGAATTTCACCCCCGCCCGGTACCTCCGTCCGGGGATCCGAAGCAACCCCTTGTGAGGACGGGACTATTCTTGCGCGCCGCGGAAGCCGCGGGCGACCACATACATCTCGACGCTTTCCTGCCGGCTCGCCGGCGGCTTCACATGCGCCACCGAGGCGTAGTCGCGCTTCAGGCCGGCCAGAAGCTCGGTTTCGGTGCCGCCGCGGAACACCTTGGCGACGAAGGCGCCGCCGGGCTTCAGCACCTGGCGGGCGAAATCGGCCGCGACCTCGCACAGATGGGTGGTGCGCAGATGGTCGGTCTTGTGATGGCCGGTGGTCGGCGCGGCCATGTCGGACAGCACCACGTCGGCCTTCTCGCCGCCGAGCGCAGCGAACAGCGTGTCGGGCGCATCCTCGTCGAGGAAGTCCTTCTTCAGCACGATCACGCCCGGGATCGCGTCCATGTCGAGATAGTCGATACCGACCACGCGCGGTTCGGCATCGGCGGACCGGATGCGCTGGGCGGCGACCTGGCACCAGCCGCCGGGTGCGCAGCCGAGATCGACGACGCGCTGGCCGGGCTTCAGGAGCTTGTACTTGTCGTCCATCTCGATCAGCTTGAAGGCGGCACGGCTGCGCCATCCGTCCCGCTTGGCCTTGGCCACATAGGGATCGTTCAGCTGCCGCGCGAGCCAGCGGTTCGAGGACGGCGTGCGCTTCTTCGCCGTCTTGACGCGCACCTTGAGCAGGCGCGGGGCGCCGGAATCTTCGGTCATAGGGTACCGTTCGGTTTTAGCGCCGCCACATGCCGTCGGCGGCCATGAGTTCGGTCAGAATACCTTCGCGCAGGCCGCGATCGGCGACGCGCAGTCGCCGGCACGGCCAGCGCCGGCGGATCGCCTCCAGGATCGCGCAGCCCGCCAGCACCAGATCGGCACGATCCGACCCGATACAAGGGTTGGCCACCCGCTCGTCGAAGCTGAGACCGACCAGATGGTCGATCATCCGCGAGACATCGTCGTCGTCGAGCCAGGTGCCGTCGACGCGGCGCCGGTCGTAGCGCTTCAACCCGAGATGCACGCCGGCGAGCGTGGTCACCGTGCCGGATGTGCCAAGCATGTGGAAGCGGCCCTCACGGAGCGCCCGCTCGAGTTCGCCGTCGCGGTCGAAGGTTTCGAGCAGATCGTCGACATGGCCGACCATCGCCTCGAACACCGTCTCGTCGACGAACACCCCGCCATGGCGCTCGGACAGGGTCACGACGCCGACCGGCAGCGACGTCCAGGCGCGGATATGGCGGGTCAGATCGCCGGTGCGTTCGCCCCGGGCAAGGTCGAGCCAGACCAGTTCCGAAGAACCGCCGCCGATGTCGAACAGGATCACACCGTCCGATTGCCAGTCGACCAGGCTCGCGCAGCCGGCGACGGCGAGGCGCGCCTCGGTTTCGCGCGAGACGATCTCCAGTTCGAGCCCGGTCTCCTCATAGACGCGTTCGAGGAAATGCGAGCCGTTGGCGGCAATCCGGCACGCCTCGGTGGCGACCAGGCGGGCGCGCTCGACGCCGCGCAGGTCGAGCTTGGCACGGCAGATGCGCAAGGCTTCGAGCGCCCGGTCCTGCGCCGCTTCGGACAGACGGCCGGAATGCGAAATCCCCTCCCCGAGCCGGACGATGCGCGAGAAGGCGTCGACCACCCGGAAACCGTGCCGTTGCGGCTCGGCGACCAGGAGGCGGCAATTGTTCGTGCCGAGATCGAGCGCCGCATAGAGCGGCAGATAGCGATGCATCCGCCGGGGAACCGGCGCGCGCTCGTGCGGATGGTGATGGCCGGGCTCGATATGGCGTTCGGCCGGATGATGATGGGCCAGCGCCATCGGGATCGGCGGCAGCAGGTCCGTCCCGTCATCCGGCGGCCGGTCGAGCAGTCCGAGACCGGCATCCGCGGGATCCCCGGGACGGCGCAGCGTGGGCGGTTCCCTGACCGGCAGATCGATACCGGGCGGAGCGGCCGTTCGCTGGCCGCCGGCCGGCCACGAAGCGTCCGCATCGGGGAAAGCCTGCCTCGGGCCGCCGCTGTTCGGCAGGCCAGCGGCCACCGGGTCACGGACTCCCGGGTCGCGGGCTATCGGGCCACGGGATATCGGGTCACGGGATATCGGGTCACCGGCCACCGGATCGCCGGCCACCTGAACGCTGGCCGTCGGATCACCGGCCGAAATCCGGCCGGGGCCCGAAAGACGCGCACCACGAGCCGCAGGTCCGCCATCCGAGGCCATATCGTCGCCGGAATTGCCCTTCCCATAACCGGTCGCCCCGGCCGCGGCAGGCCCCGCTGCCGAGACCGCAGACGTTGAAGGGGCACTGCCGGCGGGCAGCGCATGCGGCGGTGAGTCGGATTTCGCTTTGCCGCCGCCAGGGGTCCCCGGACCGGCGCGCAGATCCCCGGCCCGCGCGGCCGCATAGGGCCACCGGGAGCGCTTTCCCCTACGTCTGCGCCGCCGGCGTTTGCCGGGCGCATCGGTCACGACGTCGGGGGATGGACGACCCGCGACCGGCGGGTCGTCGCCGTCAGGCCCCACTTTGGTTCTCCGCTGCCGAAACCGCGCCCCTCTCGGGTCGCGTGGCGCAACTGGTGTTTCACGTTGGGTCCGAGTGTACCAGTCGCCCGATCCGTTGCAAGGGCGCAACATTCATCCACGAAGATGGGGTGCCGTTGTCGCCGTCAGAAGGGCCAGGGCGGCAGGCGCCCACGATACAACCATAAAGCGATCCCTAGGCCGATTGCAAGCCCGAGCAGCGCCGCCACAATGCCGCCGCCGGCCCGGCCGGCGGTCGTTCCCCGGCCCGGCTCCGGCCCGGCTCCGGGCACGGTTTCCGCCGGCAGACCGGCCGCAGCGGCCGCCATGGCGGGTGCAGATGCGACGGTATGGGGTGCCGCCGGCGGAGCGGTCTCGCGGGTTGCGGCAGCCCGGTGTCCGGTCGAATCGACCATCGACGAGGCACCTTCCGCCTCGCCCGGACTGAGGGGATCGAGCACATCGGCCGCGATCATGTTGAGCGGGACGGTGGTGGAGGATTCGGTGGCCGGGGTGCGACCGGGCGCCACGCCGTCCCTCACCTTGACCAGAATCACCGAGGTGTTGTCCTGCCGCTCGCGGTTCTCGGCATCGACCGCTTCGAGCAGGCGAACGACCAGTTGCTCGGCCGATTCGCCTTCGTGTTCGGCAATCAGACGGCCGACCGTCTCGTCGCTCAGCGTCTTCAGCCCGTCGGAGGCGAGCAGCACCGCGTCGCCCGGCCGCAGGTCGCGAAATCCGGCGAAGCGCTCGTAGTGGTCGATGGGATCGCCGAGCAGGGCGTGGAAGAGCTGGTTGCGCCTCCGGTCCATGGCGGCGTGTTCGGGCGCCAGCAGGCCCTGGCGGACCTGTTCGTCCAGGTAGGCGCCGAAGGAATGGTCCTCGTTGAGGCGGACCAGCGCGTGATCGCGGAACAGGTAGAGGCCGGAATCGCCGATCGAGACCCAGCCGATACCGTGCTGATTGACCACCGCCCCGACCAGCGTCGAGCCCATGCCGTCGAGTTCGGGCCGTTTTTCCGTGGCGGTGCGGAGAATGTCGTTGGCCTGGATCAGGGCCTGATCGAGCCGCTCGCCCCAGCTTCCGGGCGTCTTGTTGACCGCGTCCAGGAAATATTTCGAGGAAAGGTTGGAGGCGATTCGCCCGCCGACATGGCCGCCCATGCCGTCCGCAACCACCACCACGACGGAAGCCGCCGCCCCGGCGCGGCACAATTCGCCAGGCTTCTCGTGGGAGTCGGACGGGAGCAGGACATCGACCGTGTCCTCCTGAGCCGCCCGCTTCCCCTGGATCTGGCCGGATGCGAATTCGAACTGCAATGCAGGACCCCTCGAATGGCCGTTCGGGTCGCGCCGGGGCCCGGCGAGGCCGTGCGCGATGCCGGCCCGGCCAGCGGCAACGCCGTTTGCGAGCCTGAGGCGGGCGGCGCCCCCTTCGGGTTTCGCCGTGCTCCCGCCTGCCGAACGTCCGCCTCCCCCCGAATCTTCCGCAGAACGGACATGCCGGGTCCGCTCGGCGCAAGTTTCGGCGAACTCTGCTATCAAATGACGGGGGCTTCGGCCATCCGCCTTGCAGCCGCCATGGTTTCAGCTATTCGTGACGGCTTCACTATCTCCCTTGGTCAACCATCGCACGCCATCCGGCGCGGTCAAGGGGGAGCCGGAAGGTCGGCCCGGACCGCTCGGGACGCTCGTGGTTCGATCGAGACGGATGGTCCCCATCCGTCTCGTGAATCCGAACCACTAACTTTTTGACCACTTGAGAGAGTTGTGATCGGGCTCGCGTCGGGTCAAGATCGCGGGACCGGACGCCAAGGACGTTCATGAAAGACCGGGCCTATCCTTTTGCACTGCCGCTCGGGACGGAGATCAGCGGCTATGTCGTCGATCGCGTGATCGGCGCCGGAGGGTTCGGCATCACCTACCAGGCCACCAACCCGGTGACTGGCGTGACGGTGGCGATCAAGGAGTTCTTCCCGCAGGGCCTGGCCAGCCGCGACGGCTGCACCGTCATCCTGCATTCGGACGTTTCGTCCGGCTCCTACGAGATGGCGCTCAAGAAGTTCGAGCAGGAAGCCGCCAAGCTGACCGGGCGCTATCGGCATCCGAACATCGTCAGCGGCGTCAACTTCTTGCGGCTGAACAACACCGCCTATTTCGTGATGGAATATATCGAGGGCATCAGCCTCGATCATTGGCTGCTGGAACGGGTTTCGCCGCCGTCCGAACTCGAATTGCGGGCGCTGTTTGAGCGCGTCTTCGATGCCGTGGACTACATCCACAGCATGAACGGCATGCATCGCGACCTGACGCCGCGCAATGTCATGATTCGCAGCGACGGCGAGCCGATCCTGGTCGACTTCGGCGCCAGCGGCGAAGGCCTCGACACCGAGCGCCACGACAGCCAAGCCTTCGCCCAGCCGAACTACGCCCCGCCCGAACAGCTGACCGCAGAAGACGCGCGGATGCAGGGCCGGCACACCGACATCTTCTCGCTCGGCGGCATGCTGTACCGGGCGCTGGCCGGCCGGCCGCCGATCAAGCCGCTGACCCGCTCGCATGCCGTCGCGCTCAACGGCCGCCCGGCCGACCCCTATGTTCCCGCCGCCGACGCCGCCCGGGAGCCGCTGCTCTACTCGACGCAGTTCCTGGCGGGCGTCGACATGGCCCTGCGGCTCGATCCGCGCGACCGTCCGGCGACGATCGAAGACCTGAGGATGGCGCTCGGCTGGCTCGACGACGAAAGCCACACCGTCCACGACGACTACCCCGCCGGCGACCCGAGCGACGAGGCGACCCGCATCTATGCGCCGCGGGCGGCGGATCACTGGACCGGCGACCGGACCTGGGAACCGGCAACCGGCGTGCCGCAGGATGCCGGCTACGAACTCGATCTTACGGCGGCCCCGCGGCCGCTCGCACGACGCGGCGACGGCTTCGAGGAGGGCGAGACCCGCATCGCGCCGCCCGGTCTCGGCGATCGCATGGATTTGGCGCCGGAGCCGGCGCGGCGCTGGAACTGGCTGTTCGTCTTCGGTGCGGTGGCCTCGGTGCTGCTGCTCGTCGGCCTGCTGTTCATCGGTCCCGAAATCCTATCCCGCATGCCGAAGACCACGGTCGATCCGGGAACGCCCGCGGGCGGCCAGTCGGGCAGCGCGGGCGGACCGCCGCGACCGGGCGATCAGGCAGCGGCCGGAACCGACCGGCCCGGCACAGGGTCCCCCTATGCGCCGGGTCCGACCATCACGGCCGTGCCGCAGCCGAAGCCGCCGGTGCCGCGCGCGCCGGAGGAACTGCCGGTCCCCTGGTCCGACTTCGCGGGCTTCGCGCTGACCGGCCGCGAGGCTCCCGCGCGCACCGTGACCGGCGACGGTGGCGAGGCCTGCCGCGCGCTGTGCCGCGACGATCGCACCTGCCAGGGCTACAGCCTGACCGGTGGGAACAGCTGCCGTCTGTTCTCCGAGGCCTCGGGCCTCACGCCGGACACCAATTCCCGCTCGGCGGTACGCGCGGCCGGGGCGGCGGGCCTGCGCGCCATCCTGGACGTGGAGAGCCGCCGCCGCACCGCCTTCCGCACCCTGGACGGCGTCTCGCTGCTCAGTGGCGGCGCGCCGCGGACCGTGGCGAGCCAGGGCCAATGCGCCTTCTCCTGCCAGGCCGACCAGAGCTGTCGCGGCTGGACCTATACCCCGCTCGCCAATGCCTGCCGGCATTTCGCCGACATCGACCCGGCCAATGCCGGCCCGGCGGTCAGTTTCGCGACCGGCATCGAGGACCAGGACGGCCAGATTTCGGAAGCCGTGCGCCGCTCGGTCACCGCCAAGTCGCGCACCGCGCAGGCCTTCGTCGGCGCCGAACTGGCCGGACGGGTCATCGGCCGCGAACGCTCCGCCGACGGCAATGCCTGCCGGGCGCAGTGCCTCGCCAACCAGGCCTGCGTCGCCGCCGTGCAGGCGGAGGGCGAATGCACCCAGTATGGTCAGGTCGACGATATCCGCCGCAGGGCGGATGCCGAGGTGCTGGTCGATGTGCGCCAGTCCGCGCTGGTCTCGCGCATCGACGCCCTCGTGCGCGAGAAGCCGCCGGCACCGGAGGCCAATCGCGGCCAGACCGACTTCTATGCCGGCTTCGATGTGGTCGGCACCACGCTCTCCAACGACCGCACGCGCGGCGCCGGCAGCCCGGAGGAATGCCTGGCCGCCTGCGCCGAGACCGGCACCTGCGTCGGCTACAGCTTCGCCGCCGCCGACCGGCGCTGCACCCTGCTGTCGCAGGTGATCGACGTGGTGCCGGACAGCGGACGCGTCTCGGGCATCTATCGCGGCGCGGCGCCGAACGTGGTCGAACTGGCCCGCAAGCGGCTGGTGCAGTCCGAACAGGCCCGTGCCAACTATCGCGACCTGCCGCCGAACTGCGCGCCCGACGGACTATCCGCCCCGGTCGGGCTCGGTCGCGAGCCGAGCGCGGAGCAATGTTCGTTCCTGTGCCGCTCCGGCGTCTCCTGCCAGGGCTGGCTCTATTCGCGCACCGAGCGCAGCTGCCAGCTGTTCGGGTCCGTGGCCGGGGCCGGCCCGGGCCAGAATGTCGTGGCCGGCGTGCTCGATCCGAACGGCCGCCGGGCGATCGATCTGGCGCGCAGCTGCCTCGGCGGCCCGGTCCCGCCCGGGTCGATCGGCAGTGGCGCGCAGCCGATATCGGCCCCGCCGGGCGCGCCCGCCAACCCTCTGCCGCCCGCCAATGTCGCCTCGCCCGGCCAGGCGACCGAGTGCGATCGCGCGGCCGGCTATCTCTACGACACCGATCTGCCGCGCGGGGTGCAGCCCCGCCAGTTCGAATATATCGAGCCCGCGAAAGCCATCCCGGCCTGCCTTGCCGTGCTCAGCACCGCGCCGCAGACCGCGCGCTGGCGGCTGGCGCTCGGCCGCGCCCTGGAGCGCGACGGGCGCGAGGTGGAAGCGCGCGCGGCCTATCGCGAGGCGGCCGAAAGCGGCAGCGGCGCGGCCGCCTTCCTCTATGCGATCATGCTCGACAAGGGTCAGGGTGGCCCGGAGGACGACCTTGAAGCCGAGCGCTACTACCGCCTCGCCCGTTCGCGCGGCATCGCCCCGGCCTCCACGTCGCTGGCCCAGCTCTACACCTATTCCGACCGGATCACTCCGACCAGCGACCAGGATGTGGTCGGCCTGCTCCTCGAAGCGGCCAATCGCGGCCATGCGCCGTCGATGTACCGGCTCGGCGAGCTCTACGAGCGCGGCCGCCTCAACCGGCGCCCGATGCCGCAGGACCCGGGACAGGCCTATGCCTGGTTCTCCAAGGCCTTCAGCATCTTCTCGCGCGATGCCGATCAGCGCGACCCGAGCGCCCTGCGCTTCCTGAGCCTGCATTACGACGGCGGCCGCGGTGTGCCGCGCAACCCGGAACTCGCCCTCAAATACCTGATCCAGTACCTTCAGGCCGCCTATGGCCCCGACAATCTGGTCGCGCGCCGACGCGGCACGATCGGCGATCTCGGCCTCGAGGAATGGTCCGCCGACGCCCGCAGGGGCCTGCAGCAATTCCTGATCGGCGCGGGCGGCTTTGCCGATACGGTCGACGGCGTCATCGGCGGGCGCACCCGCGAGGCGATCGAGCGCTGGCTGCAGATCCACGGCTGACCGGAGCGGCCGGCGGCTTGGCCCCGGCCGGGTGCGCCGTCAGGTCCATCGACTCACTTCGACAGGCGCAGCTGCGACAGCGAGGTGCCGATGGTGCCGAAGGTTGAGATGATCTGGTTCGCCGAAGTCAGATAGAAGAATTTGGACGTATCGGTCGCGCAGGATTCCAGCAAGGTCGACTTCGGGTCGTTACCTGTATTGACCTGCACCGTATAGACCATGATCCCGGCGGCCTTGATGTTGTCACAGGTCTTTTTCTGGCGGGCATCGATCGAGCTGGTCGACGAAGTCCAGCGATTCTCGGTATTCAGTCCGTCAGACAGCAAGATCACGACCGTCTGATACTTGTACTTGGCATCGATCGCCGGCACCGCCAGGGGACTGGTGGTTAGCGACGACCAGCCCCATTGCAGGCCGATCGCCTGGTTGGTGTTGCCGGCCGCCGACATGGCGTCGATCTTGGCGTTGAGGGCAGTCCAGTCGTTGGAAAGTGCCATCACCGACACCGGGCAGCTCGAATATTGCTGCGCCGGATAGAGGGTTGCCGAATTGGCCGCATCCGGCGCGGTGTTCTTGGTGTCGTAGTCCTGGTCGCGGTCCATGACGCAGCCGTTCCAGGTGCTGCGGGCGGCCGGAATCCATGTGCCGCGCCGATTGTAGGAACCGTTGGCGGCATCCCATTCGGTCCAGCGGATCCAGGAAGCGTTCACATTGCCGGTGCCGACATTGACGTTGCGGCTGAATGGAATGATCGAGACATAGACGTCCTCGGCCGACTTGGCGGCCGTCTGCAACTGGGTCAACAGGTTCTTGCCGGCCGTCTTCAAGGCCGACAGCTTGCCCGAATTGGACATCGAGCCGGTATTGTCGAGCACCAGCGCCACACGCAGCCGGGTCGATCCCCAGGCGGCGACCGAGGTCGCGCCGACATCGATCGACGGAATCCCTGCCAGGCCGAGAAAGGTCGTCTGCACCGTCCCGGCGCCGGTCACCGTCACGGTGCTGCCGCCGGCTTCGTCGCTCTGCATGCTGGCGGTGACAGTGGTGTTCTTGACGTCGGCATTCGTGAACAGGGCACGGAAATGCGTGTCCGCGGCCGACTGGATCTGCGCCGCCGTCTTGCCGTAGCCCTCCTTCGCCACCGCCAAGGCGGTCGCGTCGAGCGCCTGCTGCATGTCGAGCTTCGCGGATTGCGCGACACCCACGTCGAGAATGCCGCCGGTCATAACGGTGATGCCGAGGAAGGACAGCGAAAAGGTCGAAAGCAGGGATCCCTTTCGATCCTGGAGCAGACGGCGAAGCGATGCTGGGATTCTCATCTTGCAAGCCCAGGTGTTCGAACCTGATATTTCGGACAGAATACATCGTCGGCGCGGCGCCTGCCGGCTAAACTCGCCGCAGCCTTAAGCCATCCTGGTCAGAGCCGTGAAACATTGAAGGAAATACGCCGCAAGCCGGGCCCAGCCAGATCGGCCAGCCACGCCCGGCCGTACACCCCTGCCCCGCCGCAACGCCTACTCCGGCGACCGCCGAGCCTCTCGGAGCGCTGCCGCGCTGCGCCGGCATAGGCCTCAGACGCCGTGGCAGATGAGACGACCGGGCACCGGCGAAACCACGGGATCTTGGATCGAAGCGGACAGAGGCACAATGGTCGGGGCAGCAGGATTCGAACCTGCGACCTGGAGTACCCAAAACTCCCGCGCTACCAGACTGCGCTATGCCCCGCCTTGTTGCCAGACGATCGGATAGTGGCTTTTCCGCCGCACCGCAAGCGATGCGATCGGCATGCGGAGCACAAACCGCGACCGCGCATCGGAGTCGGCGTCCATAGCGCCGCTGTCGCGCAGGACGGGTCCGCAAAAGACATATGCGAAAACACTGTAAATTTACGTCCTTCCGTAAAGATAGGCTCGAAACGCTTTGAGGGGGACTCCATGGCGGGGGCTGGACGATTCGGAATGGGCAGCATCGGCGGCAAGCTGGTGGTTTGCGTGGCGGCGGCGATGCTGGCCGCCGCGGGGGCGATCGGCATCGTCAGCTATCGCGAGCAGGAAGCGCTGAGCCGGACGGCGATCGAGGAGGCGCTGACGCAGCGCTATCAATCGGTGATCGCCGCCATGATGGAGCGCGGAGAACGCGCGCTCGGCGTGGCGCTGACGCTGTCCGAGGATCCGCGTCTGGCCGATGCCTTCGCGGCGAACGACCGCAAGGCGCTGCTCGAGGTCGTGAAGCCGACCTTCGCGATCAACCGCGAACGGCTTAACCTCGGCCTGTTCAGCTTCCAGAAGCCGGACGGGACCAATTTCGCCCGCTCCCACGCCCCGGACAATTTCGGCGACAGCGTGCTCGCCCGGCGCGTGACCGTGCGCGATGCGCTGCAGACCGGCAAGGGCGTGGTCGGCATCGAGCCGGGCCGCGACAATATCAGCATCTTCGGCACGGTCCCGGCCAAGAAGGACGGCCGCATCGTCGGCGTCATCGACATCGGCTCGGTCTTCGAGAACCGGTTCCTGAGCGACCTGAAGGCGGTCAACCGCGTCGACATCGCCATGCACGTGGTCGCCGACGACAAGATCCAGACGCTCGGCGCGACCTTCTCCGAAAAGACCCTGCTCGAACCCGCCGCCCACACGGCGGCGCTGGTGCAGCCGACCAGCCTGCGCATGGCCGAAATCGGCGGCCGTCCCTTCGCGGTCCTGGCCGGTCCGCTCAAGAACTATTCCGGCAAGGCCTTCGGCACGATCGAGGTCGCCATGGATGCCTCGACCTTCGTGGCCGCCAAGAGCGATGCGATCCGGACGCTGGTCGTCGTCCTGATCGTGGTCGCGCTGGTCGGCTGCGGCATCGCCATGGCGCTCGCCCGCCATCTCGGCACGCCGATCCGGGCCCTCAACGAGTTGATGCTCCGGCTCGCCGCGGGCGACTACGAAGTCACCGTGCCGGCGGTCAACCGCCGCGACGAGATCGGCGCCATGGCCCATTCGGTCGAGGTGTTCCGGCGCAACGGCATCGAGCGGCGCGACCTGGAGGCCGCCTCGTTGCGCGAGGTCGACGCCCGGCAGGGCCGGCAGAAGGCGCTCGACGGCCTGCTGCGCGATTTCTCGACCTCGATCGGCGACGTCGTCCGCGGCGTCAGCGACAATGCCCGCGCCATGGAGGCGACCGCGCAGAAGCTGACGGCGCTTGCGGCCTCCGCGAGCAGCGAGGCCGGGCGGGCGGGTGACGCCTCGCGCGCCGCCTCGCGCAACGTCCAGTCGGTCGCCGCCTGCTCGGAGGAACTGTCCACCTCGATCAGCGAAATCGCCGCCACGATCGGCCAGACCGGCCAGGTGGTGAACCAGGCCGACGAAGCGGCCCGCGGGGCCAACCAGCGCGTCAAGGCCCTGGCCGAGACCGCTTCGCGCATCGGCAATGTCGTCTCGCTGATCCGCGACATCGCCGAGCAGACCAACCTGCTCGCGCTCAATGCCACCATCGAGGCGGCGCGCGCCGGCGAGGCCGGCCGCGGCTTCGCTGTCGTCGCTGCCGAAGTCAAGTCGCTCGCCGGCCAGACCGCCCGCGCCACCGAGGAGATCGCCCAGCAGATCGCCGCGATCCAGACCGAGACCGAAGCCGCCGTGAAGGCGATCGAGACGATCGCCGGCACCATGGCCAATGTCTCGACCTATACGGCGGCCGTGACCGGCGCGATCGAGCAGCAGAGCGCCGCGACCGGCGAAATCTCGCAGAATGTGCAGGCGGCGGCCGACGGTACCGCGACGGTGGTCGAGACCGTCTCGGTGGTCACGTCGAGCGCGGTCGACACCACCCGCTCGGCCGAGACGGTGCTGGCGGCCGCGCGCGATCTGACCCGTCAGGCGGAGCGCCTCGGCCATCAGGTCGACGGCTTCCTGGGGGCGGTCCGGGCCGCCTGAGCCCGCCCGCAAGCCCCGTTCCGCGCTCGAAATCGAAGAAGCCCGCCGGTCCTGCCGGCGGGCTTCTTGCGTTATTCGTCCGATTGCCTGGTCGAGCGGCGGGCGGCGCGGACCCGTTCGCGCTTGCCCGGGCGGCGGGGGCCGCCGGCCGGGTCGGGCCGGTCGGGACGCGGCGCGAAGGGCGACTTGCCCTCGCCCGGTCCGGCCACGCGCCGGCGCGGCGGACGGCCTTCGCCTCGGGGCTCACCCCGGGCTTCCCCATGAGCCTCGCGCTGCGGGCGATCGCCGGCCTCGGCGGGCCCGCCGGCTGCGGCGCGCGGCGGCTTGCGCGGGGCACGCTCCGGGCGGTCCTGGCGTTCGGGGCGTCCGGCACGCGGGCGTGCCGTCTCCTCCGTCGCCGGCTCGATGCGGACTTCCTCGTCATCGGCCTTGCGCACGGCGGCGGCGAATTTCGGCGCCGCCTCGCGCGAGATCTCGAACCGCGTGTCCCGGTCGAAGATGCGGATCGCGCCGATATCCTTCTTGGTGATGTGGCCGAGCCGGCAGATCAGCGGGATCAGCCAGCGCGGGTCGGCATTTCGGTTGCGGCCGACGCTCATGCGGAACCAGACGACCTCGTCGGGGCCGAGCCGCGCCGGGGGTGCGCCATGCTGGTCGCCGCCGGCAGGCCCCTCGCCGCGCCGGGCGGGACGCTCGCGCTGCGGGGCGGACCCGGCTTCGAACATCTCTTCCGGCTCGGGAAGGCGCGCCCGGTAGAGCCGCACCAGCGCGGCGGCCAGCTCCTCGGCCGGCCGGCCGGCGAGCAGGGCGCGGCCGAGGGCGAGATCCTCCTCGCTCTGGTTCTCGGCGATGACCGGGTCGGCCAGCATGCGCTCCTGATCGAGCGCACGGATCTGCTCCGCCGAGGGCGGGCTCGACCATTCGACCTCGATGCGGGCATTGTGGATCAGCATCTCGGCCTTGCGGCGGCGCGTATAGGGCGCCAGCAGGACGCAGACGCCCTTGCGGCCGGCGCGGCCGGTGCGGCCCGAGCGGTGCAGCAGCGTCTCGGCGTCGTTGGGCAGGTCGGCATGGATGACCAGCGCCAGGTCCGGCACGTCGATGCCGCGCGCCGCCACGTCGGTCGCCACGCAGATGCGCGCCCGGCCGTCGCGGATCGATTGCAGCGCGGTGGTGCGGTCGTGCTGGCTGAGTTCGCCCGACAGCGCCACGGCGGCAAAGCCGCGTTCCTGCAAGGCGCCGTAGAGATGGCGCACCGCCTCGCGGGTCGAGCAGAACACCATCGCGGCCGGCGCCTCATAGAAGCGCAGAAGGTTGACCACGGCGCGCTCGATATCGTTCGGCGCGAGCCGGATGGCGCGATACTCGATGTCGGCATGCGAGGTGGCGTCGGAGGCGACGTCGAGGCGCAGGGCGTCGCGCTGGTAGGCCTTGGCGAGGGCCACGATCGGCCGCGGGATTGTCGCCGAGAAGAGCAGCGTGCGCCGGCTGGCCGGGGCGGATTCCAGAATGAATTCCAGATCCTCGCGGAAGCCGAGATCGAGCATCTCGTCGGCCTCGTCGAGGACCACGGCCGTCAGAGCCGAAGGATCGAAGCTGCCCTTCTCCAGATGATCGCGCAGGCGGCCCGGCGTGCCGACCACGATATGCGCGCCGGCGTCGAGCGCGCGGCGCTCGCGGCGGATGTCCATGCCGCCGACCATCGAGACGATGCGCGCGCCGGTGTCGGCATAGAGCCATTCGAATTCGCGGCAGACCTGCAGGGCCAGTTCGCGGGTCGGGGCGATGATCAATGCCAGCGGCGCATGGGCCTGCGGGAAGGTCAAGGCCGAGCCGAGCAGCGTCGGCGCCAATGCTAATCCGTAGGCGACGGTCTTTCCTGATCCGGTCTGCGCCGAGACGATCAGGTCCCGGCCCTCGCTTTCAGGCTGAAGGACGGCAGCCTGCACCGGCGTCGGCACCGCATAGGCGCGGGCGACGAGGGCATTGCCGAGAGCAGGGTGTGCGCGGGAAAAGGCCATGGGGGGCTCGATCGTCAATCTGGAAAAGACCCGGCCGGGCGCCGGGCCCGTTGGTTTCGGGCGGCGTCACGAGTTCCGGCAGGAGGGGTTCGGCGGCTTCGATACAGGATCGGCGGCCGGAAAGCCAGCGCGGATCGGCGATTCCCCGCTCCGCCGTTGCCGATCGCGCCTTGCCGTTCCCTATCCGGCCATCTTGAGCCCGGCGATACCGGCGACGATCAGCAGGATCGAGACGATCCGGGCCACCGTAGCCGGCTCCTGGAACAGGATCATGCCGAGGATGGCGGTGCCGATCGTACCGATGCCGGTCCAGATCGCATAGGCCGAGCCGACCGGCAGGTCCTTCAGCGCCAGCCCGAGCAGGCCGAGGCTCGCCGCCATCGCCACCAGGGTGCCGAGCGTCGGCCAGACCCGCGTGAAGCCCTCGGTATATTTCAGGCCGACCGACCAGACGGTCTCCAGGAGGCCGGCGACGAGCAAATAGAGATAGGCCATGGGATCGATCCCCTCGATTTTTCGGGGTCGTCCCCTTGGAGTGATGTCGGCATGAGCGCCGCGAGGTCGTCCTCGCGAGACGCAAGATGGCGCGGGCGGCGGCACGGGGCAAGAGCCGGCGCCTCGCCGTTCTGGAGACCGAGCAGGTGGAAATCGGGTGGCAGCGACACGAAATCGTCCCGAGAAACGTCTCGACCGTCGACCGCCTCTCCATGTTGGGAGATTCGTTGCGGCGGCGCGCGGTGCGATGAGGCTCCTGACACGGATTGTCGGGGCCCCGGGGTTCCCTTGAGGGTGGAGCTTGACAGTTCAAACTTTTCGGCCGAGAAGTTGCGAATGAACGTTCGCTCGCAAAAGCTGACCCGCCCGCTCGCCGCCGCTGCCGAGGCCTTGCGCCATGCGCTCGGCGGCTGTTCGGCGGGGTCGGCCGACACCCCGCACGACCAGCGCCGCCGCCAGATTCTGGCGGCCGCGCGGGCCTGTTTCGCGCGGTCCGGCTTCCATGGCGCCTCGATGCAGGAGATCTGCGCCGAGGCCCAGATGAGCCCGGGCGGCCTCTATCGCTACTTCCGCTCCAAGGACGACATGATCGACGCCATCGTCGAGGAGCAGCGGGAGCGCAATGCCAGGCTCCTCGCCGAACTGTCCGGTCCCGGTCCGCTGATCGATCGGCTGATGTCGGTGGCGATGGTGTTCGTGCGCGAGATGAACGAGCCGGGCGCCGTCGCGCTGCTGACCGAGGTCTATGCGGAGAGTTTCCGCAATTCGACGCTCGGCGAGAAGTTTCTCTCCAACGAGGACGAGGTGCGGGTCGGCATCCGCGCCTTCATGGAAGAGCAGATGGCGGCCGGGCGGATCGCTCCGACGCACGATCTCGAAGCGGTGATGAGCTTCCTGTGCGGGACCATGGACGGCGTTGTCATGCGCATGGCCTTCGACGGCGCACTGTCGCCGGAGCGGATCGAGCCGCTGTTGCGGGACGTCGTGGTGGCGCTGCTCAGGCCCGACGAGACGGGCTCTAGTGGTTCGATCGAGACGGATGGTTCCCCTCCGTCTCGTGAATCTGAACCACTGACTCTTTGACCACGAGCGCACCGGCGGACTGATCCGCAATTCAAGACAAGACGAATACTGGATGGATTCGGAAGAGGCACGGCTGATGACCGCGACAAGGACGATTTTTCAATTGGGCGCCACGGCGGTTTTGGCCGGCGCCGTATGGACGGGAACTGCGCTGCCGATCACCGGCAGCCGGACGATCGCGGCCGAGGCCAATACGGCGAAGTCCGGCACGCCAGCGGTTGCGACCGTGAAGCCGCCGGCCATTGCGGTGGTGGCCGCCGAGACCCGTGAGGTGGTTGAGACGGTGATGGTGGCCGGATCCCTGCTGCCGCGCGAGGAGGTCGTGGTCGGCGTCGACATCGACGGACTGCGCATCCTGGACCTCGGCGCCGACGTGGCCGATCGCGTTGCCGCCGGCCAGGTGGTGGCGCGCCTCGCCGACGACACGATCCGTACTCAGCTCGCCCAAAACGCTTCGAATGTCGCCCGCGCCGATGCGGCCATCGCCCAGGCGCGCAGCAATATCGCCAATGCCGAAGCGGCGGAGGTCGAGGCATCGGCGGCGCTCGAGCGGGCCAAGCCGCTGCGCGAGCGCGGCATCATCAGCCAGGAGGTGTTCGAGCAGCGCACCTCCGCGGCGCGCGGCGCCGTGGCGCGGCTCGAGGCGGCGCGCGCCGCACTCGATGTCGCCCATGCCGACCGCGCGGTGCTGGTCGCCGCCGGCCGCGAGATCGAGCTCCGGCTCGGCAAGACCGAGATCAAGGCGCCGACGGCCGGCATCGTGCTCGCCCGCAGCGCGCGCATCGGCGCGGTCGCGGGCGGATCCGGCGAGCCGCTGTTCCGCATCGCCCGGGACGGCAGCATCGAGCTCGAGGCCGATGTGCCGGAAGGCCAGATCAGCAAGCTGAGGCTCGGCCAGCCGGTCGACGTGACGCCGGCCGGGTTCGCCGCACCGATCCGGGGCGAGATCCGGCTGCTGTCGCCGCAGATCGACACGACCACCCGGCTCGGCCGCGTGCGCGTCGCGCTGCCGGGGGATGCCGCGGTCCGCTCCGGCTCCTTCGCGCGCGGCGTGATCGAGACGGCGCGGCGCTCGGGCGTCTCCGTTCCCCGTTCGGCGGTGATGACAGAACGCGGCCACGCGACCGTCCAGGCGGTCAAGGACGGCCGCATCGAAACGCGCAAGGTCGAGGTCGGGCTTTCGGGCGACGGCCGCGTCCTGATCCTCTCGGGGATCGAGGCCGGCGAACAGGTGGTGGTCAAGGCCGGCACCTTTGTACGCCATGGTGATCAGGTGACGCCGGTCGTCGCCAAGGCCGAGGAGATCGGCGGATGAATATGAATTTCTCGGCCTGGTCTATTCGCAACCCGGTTCCCCCGGTGCTGCTTTTCGTCGTGCTCATGGTGCTCGGTTGGCTGAGCTTCATGAACATGCCGATCACCAAGTTCCCGAATATCGACGTGCCCGTGGTCTCGGTCACGGTGACCGATCGCGGCTCGGCACCGGCCGAGTTGGAGGCCCAGGTCACCAAGAAGATCGAGGACGCGGTCTCGGGTGTGACCGGCGTCAAGCATATCCAGTCGGACATCACGGACGGCCAGTCGCTGACCGCGATCGAATTCCGCCTGGAGATCAACTCCGATCGCGCCCTCAATGACGTGAAGGATGCGATCGCCAAGATCCGCGCCGATCTTCCGCGCACCGTCGACGAGCCGATCATCCAGCGCGTCGAGGTCGAGAACCAGTCGATCGTCACCTATGGCGCGGCGTCGCCGGGCATGACGCCGGAAGAGCTGAGCTGGTTCGTCGACGATGTCGTCGTGCGTCAGATTCAGGGTTTGAGGGGCGTCGGCCGCGTCGAGCGGATCGGCGGCGTGACGCGCGAGATCCGGGTCGCGCTCGACCCGGACCGCCTGATGGCGCTCGGCATCACGGCCGGCCAGGTCAACGCGCAGCTCCGTGCCACGACGGTCGACGTTTCGGGCGGCAAGTCCGAGATCGGCTCCCAGCAGCAGGCGATCCGCACGCTCGCCGCCGCCGAGACGGTGACCGGTCTTGCCGATACCAAGATCTTCCTGCCCGGCGGCCGTCTGGTGCGCCTCGCCGATCTCGGCACGGTGACCGACAGCTGGGAGGAGCCGAAGAGCTTCGCCCGCCTCGACGGCCGCCCGGTCGTGTCCTTCTCGATCTACCGCGCCAAGGGCGCTTCCGACACGACCGTCAACGACATCACCGCCGCCAAGGTGGCCGAACTCGGCAAGCTCTACCCGAACGTCGCCTTCACCAAGATCGACGACGGCGTCTTCTCGACCTACGGCAACTACGAGTCGGCCATGCATTCGCTCCTGGAGGGGGCGGGGCTGGCGGTGCTCGTGGTGCTCATCTTCCTGCGCGACATCCGGGCGACGATCGTGGCCGCGATCGCCATGCCGCTCGCCGCCGTGCCGACCTTCTGGGCAATGAGCATGATGGGCTTCTCGCTCAACCTGGTCAGCCTGCTCGCCATCACCCTGGTCACCGGCATCCTGGTCGACGACGCCATCGTCGAGATCGAGAACATCGTCCGGCACATGCGGATGGGCAAGTCGCCCTACCGTGCGGCCATGGAGGCGGCCGACGAAATCGGCCTCGCGGTGATCGCCATCACCATGACGATCATCGCGGTGTTCGCGCCGGTCAGCTTCATGGGCGGCATCGCCGGCCAGTATTTCAAGCAGTTCGGCCTGACGGTCGCAGTCGCGGTGTTCTTCTCTTTGCTGGTCGCCCGCCTGATCACGCCGATGATGGCCGCCTATCTGTTCCGCAGCCACGGGCAGGAGGACAATCATGACGGCTGGATCATGCGCGCCTACACGGCCGTCCTGCGCGTCACGCTTCGGTTTCGGTGGCTGACCCTCGTTGCCGGCATCGCCTTCGCGATCGGCTCGATCATGTCGGCCTCGACCCTGCCGCAGGGCTTCATCCCGCCGGAAGACCTGTCGCGTCTGGTCGCTTCGATCGAACTCCCGCCGGGCTCGTCGCTCGACGACACCGCGCGGGTGACCGATGCGGCGATGCGGGAACTGAAGAAGATTCCCGAGGTGAAGGACGTGTTCGTGCTCGGCGGCACCTCGCCGACCGGCACGCTCGAACTGCGCCGGGCCAAGCTGACCGTGAATCTCGTGCGCAAGAACGAGCGCAAGCGCTCGCAGAAGACGCTGGAAGGCGTCGTCGGCGAAACGCTCGCCGGCATCCCGGACCTGCGCTTCTACTTCGTCAACGATCGCGGCGAACGCGAATTGACGGTCGGCCTGCTCGGCTCGGACGGCAAGGCCGTCAACGATGCGGCGCTGGCCCTGCAGAGCGCCATGCTGAAGAACCCGATCTACGCCTATCCGACCGCCAATGCGGCGCTGGACCGGCCGGAGATCCGGATCGTGCCGCGCTTCGATCTGGCCGCCGATCTCGGCATCACACCGGAGTCGATCTCAGAAACGATCCGCATCGCAACGATCGGCGACAACGGGCCGAATCTCGCCAAGCTCAATCTGGGCCTGCGCCAGATTCCGATCCGCGTCCAGGTCGATACCGACGCGCGGGCCGATCTCTCCGCGCTGTCCGCCCTGCGGGTGCCGACGGGATCGGGCAAGTCGGTGCCGCTGTCGAGCGTCGCGGAGATCGGCTTCGGCCAGGGGCCGTCATCGATCCAGCGCTACGACCGCGAGCGCCGGGTCACCGTCGGCGCCGCGATGGCGCCGGGCTACGCCACCGGCGAGGGCTTCGACGCGATGATGGCGCTGCCGGAGGCCAAGAACCTGCCCGCCGGGGTGCGCATCCAATCCACCGGCGATACCGAGATCCAGGCCGAGGTCTTTTCCGGCTTCGCCTATGCGATGGGTGCCGGCATCATGATGGTCTTCGTGGTGCTGATCCTGTTGCTCGGCAACGTCTTCCTGCCGATCACCATCCTGGCCTCCCTGCCCCTCTCGGTCGCCGGCGTGGTGCTCGCCCTGCAGGCGACGCAGAACCCGGTCTCCATGCCGGTGGTCATCGGCATCCTGATGCTGATGGGCATCGTGACCAAGAACGCGATCATGCTGGTCGACTTCGCGGTCGAGCAGGAGAAGCACGGCATGCCGCAGCGCGAGGCGATCGTCGATGCCGGCCGCAAGCGGGCGCGCCCGATCGTCATGACCACCATCGCCATGGTGGCCGGCATGATGCCGGCGGCCTATGCGGCGGGCGAAGGCGGCGAGTTCCGCGCGCCGATGGCGATCGCGGTGATCGGCGGCCTGATCGTCTCTACGGTCCTGTCGCTGCTGTTCATCCCGAGCTTCTACACGATCATGGACGATGTCGGCCGCTGGACCGGCAAGGCCTTCGCCTGGATCCTGCGCCCGAACCGCCCGGACGAGGACGATGCGGCGGCCGTGCCGGGTCATCCGAGCGACGTGGCCGTCGCGGTCCCTGGCGGCCATGCCGCTCACCCTCATGCTCCGGGCGCGCATGCGGTCGGCGGGCAGGCGGTGGGCGACCACGGCCCATCGGCGACGATCGTCGCCCTGACGGCGGCCGAACGCCGCAAGGCCGAGGCGAAGTTGTCCGCCCTGCCCTTGGCGGCAGAATGATCACGGCGGGGCGGACGGCCACAGCGCAACCGTCCGCCCCGCCGGTCGCTTTTCATCGTCGATACTCCATCCCGTTCTTCTATGAGCGAGCGCTTGCCACGCTCTTGCGCTCGTTTCGTCTTTTCACATCCCGGCCGGCATTCGATAGTTTTACCGTAATAAGATCTCAATACTCATCATTTATTGTATTGAGACAGTTTTTCACTCAACGCAGCTTGCATGCTCGCTGATTCATGCCGTCACTACGCTGCGACATGCAATTTCCACGCAGCCATCAACGGTTCGTTAGTCGAGCGGCCGTACCCTTCCATACGATTCAAAGGGACGAAATGCATGGACAAGCCGCAGGAGAGCAGGACGACGGCGGCCTACGATCACGTCACGATGTTCGAACTCGCGCCGGTTTCGCTGTGGCTCGAGGACTATAGTGGTCTGCGGCGACTGTTCGATGCCTGGCGCGCGGCCGGAATTTCCGATCTGCGCGCCTATCTCGGCGAGGACCGGGCGCGGGTGCAGGCCTGTTCGGCGGAGATCCGGATCGTCGAGGTCAACCGCCGCACGCTTGACCTGTTCGGCGCCGCGGATCGCGACGATCTGATCCGCCATCTGCCTGTCGTCTTTCGCGACGAGATGCTGCTGACCCATATCGACGAGTTGGTCCAGCTCTGGTCCGGCGCGACCCGCTTCGGCGGCGACACGGTGAATTACCGGCTCGACGGCCGGCGTCTCGATGTCCATCTCCAGGGCACCATCCTGCCCGGGCACGAGGCGACCTGGGACCGCGTCCTGGTCGCGATCGAGGACATTTCCGAGCGCGAATATGCCCGCAAGCGGCAGGCCGCCAGCGAGGCCTACGCGCAGGGCCTGTTCGAGCATTCGCCGGTCTCGCTGTGGGTCGAGGATTTCAGCCGGATCAAGCAACTGCTCGACGGCCTGCGTCAGCGCGGCATTGCCGACTTCCGCGTCTTCACCGACGTGCATCCCGAATTCGTCAACCAGTGCGCCGCCGAGATCCGCGTCATCGACGTGAACAAGCGTACGCTCGACCTGTTCGGGGCCGCCGACCGGGCGACGCTGCTGCGCCACCTGCCCGACATCTTTCGCGACGCCATGGTGCGGGATTTCCGCGAGCAGCTGATCCAGCTCTGGGACGGGCACCTGTTCCACACCCGCGAGGTCGTGAACTACACGATCGAGGGCGTCGAGCTGCATCTGCTGCTGCAATTCTCCGTCCTGCCCGGCCACGAGCGGGACTGGTCGCTGGTCCAGATCGCGCTGACCGACATCACCGCGCGCAAGAAGGCCGAGGCCTATCTCGAATATCTCGGCCGCCACGACGTGCTGACGCAGCTCCTCAACCGCGCGCATTATTCCGAAGAGATGAAGCGGCTGGAACGCAAGAAGCTGTTCCCGGTCTCGATCGTGATCGCCGATCTCAACGGGCTGAAGACCGCCAACGACCGCCTGGGCCACGCCGCCGGCGACAGCCTCCTGCGGCGCGCCGGCGAGGTGCTGAACAAGGTCACCGAGGCGCCGGCCAGTGCCGCGCGCATCGGCGGCGACGAGTTCGCGCTTCTGCTGCCGTTCACGGACGAGCGCGGGACCGGGGAGATCATCAAGCAGATCCGCAACCTGGTCCAGTTGAACAACCAGTTCTATCCCGGCCAGCCGCTCAGCTTCGCCATCGGCGCCGCGACGGCCATGCCGGGCGAAAGCCTGGAGCAGGCCGCGCGCCGGGCCGATCTCGCGATGTATGCCGACAAGCGTGCCCAGAAGCTGTCATCCGGCCCGCTCTGCGAAGCCGCCGAGTGAAGCGGCGGGGACCGAGCCCCAGCCCTATCCGCCTCATTCGACGACCGGCCGCGGGGTGACGGCCGGGTCTCCCGATCAGGCCAGATCCTTGGCAATCCGCATGCCGTCGAACACGGCGGCGTGGATGTTGCGCGAGGCGACCGCATCGCCGATGCGGTAGAGGCGGAAGCCCTCGCCGGTCGGCGTGGGCTGCGCCTGCCCGGCCGCGAAGGCCTTGTAGTCGACCGCGCCGCCATTCGACGACAGCGGCTTCAGCGCGAAATAGAGATCCTCCAGCGGCAGCGTGCCGTGCTCGACCACGATCTGGTCGGCCCGCTTCTCGACCAGCCCTCCGCCATATTCCTGCTCGAACACGCCGACGAGGCCGTTGCCGTCGCGCCGCACCGACCGCAGGCGCAGATTGAGCGTGGTCGCCACGCCATGCTTCGAGAAGGCCCGGAAATAGACCGGATAGTTGGTGCCGCCGACCTCCGGTGCGAGCGTCCGCTCCGGCGTGACGATCTCCAGCCGCGCCCCGGCCTCGGCGATCGCCTCGGCCGCGGTCATGCCCGGATGGTTGCCGTTGTCGTCATAGAGGATGACGGTCTCGGCCGGCTTGACCGTACCGGAGAGGATGTCCCAGGTGGTGGTCACCAGGTCGGCGCCGGAATCCAGGAAGTCGACATTGGGCAGGCCGCCAGTGGCGATGATCACCACTTCGGGGGCTTCCGCGGTCACATCTTCGGCTTCGGCATAGGTGTTGAAGCGGAAGGTGACGCCGTGCCGGGTGCATTGCTCCAGCCGCCAGTCGACGATGCCCTGGATCTCGCGCCGGCGCTTCAGGCCGGCGGCGACCCGGATCTGGCCGCCGGCCGCATCCGCGGCCTCGAACACCGTCACCTGATGACCGCGTGCCGCCGCCACCCAGGCCGCTTCAAGCCCGGCCGGGCCGGCGCCGACGACGACCACCTTCAGCGCCCGCGGCGCCTTCTCGGTGATCTCGTGCGGGATAAAGCCCTCGCGGCCGGTCGCCGGATTGTGGATGCACAGCGCGTCGCCGCCGAAATAGATGCGGTCGATGCAGTAGCCCATGCCGACGCAGGGCCGGATCTCGTTCTCGCGACCCTCCGCCACCTTCCGGCCGATATGCGGATCGGCGATATGGGCCCGCGTCATGCCGACCATGTCGAGCTTGCCGGAGGCGACCGCGTGGCGAGCCGTCGCCACGTCCTGGATGCGTGCGGCGTGGAAGACCGGGAACTTCGTCGTCTCGCGCACCGTCCCGGCGAAATCGAGATGCGGCGCCGAGCGGTAGCCCATGCCGGGGATGACGTGCGACAGCGCCTCGTCGGTGTCGATATGGCCGCGAATGACGTTGATGAAGTCGATCGTCCCGGAGTCCGCCAGCCGGCGCGCGATGGCGAGGCCGTCCTCCTGGCTGAGGCCGCGCTCCCAGTCCTCGTCGCAGACCATGCGGGTGCCGACGATGAAATCCGGCCCGACGCGCTCGCGCACCGCCTTCAGCACCTCCATGCCGAAGCGCATGCGGTTTTCCAGGCTGCCGCCATACTGGTCGTCGCGGGTGTTGGTGGCCGGCGACCAGAACTGGTCGATCAGATGGCCGTACATCTCGAACTCGAAGCCGTCGAGGCCGCCCGCCTTCACCCGTTCGGCCGCATCGGCATAGTCGGCGATGATCCGGGCCAGATCCCAATCCTCGGCCGCCTTCGGGAAGGCCCGGTGGGCCGGCTCGCGCACCGGCGACGGCGCCACCACGGGCAGCCACCCCTCCTTGTTCCAGCCGGTGCGCCGGCCGAGATGGGTGATCTGGATCATCACCGCTGCGCCGGCCTCGTGCACGTCGTCACTGAGCGCCTTCAGCCACGGCACCACCTCGTCCTTGTAGAGGAGGATGTTGCCGAAGGCCTGCGGGCTGTCATGGGAGACGACCGAGGAGCCGCCGATCATGGTCAGCGCGATGCCGCCGCGCGCCTTCTCGGCGTGATAGCGCCGGTAGCGGTCCTTCGGCATGCCGTCTTCGGTGTAATAGGGCTCGTGCGCCGTCGACATGAATCGGTTGCGCAGCGTCAGGTGCTTCAGGCGGAACGGCTGGAGCAACGGGTCTTTCGATGCCGTAGCGGACAGGACGGGCGCGTTCATTCAATGCTCCGGCAGTTGTGGGACGGCTTCGGCGATGGCGTAGTAGTCGCCCGCAAAATCGCAATAGATGTGGCGCTCGATGCACAGGCCGGTCGGCCCGTCGAGCGTGCCGGCGGTGATCGAGACGCGCGCCTCGCCGGCCGGCTTCCAGAAGAGATTGCTGCCGCACCGATTGCAGAAGCCGCGCTCGGCCTTCTCGGAAGACCGAAACCAGGCGAGGCCGTCGGCGCGCGTCAGGGTGAAGCGGTCGAGCGGCACGGAGGTCATCGCCGCATAGTGGCCGCTGGTCTTGCGGCATTGGACGCAATGGCACGCGACGACGGCCCGCAGCGGCGCCTTGGCCTCGTAGCGCACGGCACCGCACAGGCAGCCGCCGGACCGGATATCGTCGGGCCGCGCGTCCGGCTGTGCTTCGGATTGCGGTCCCGCACTCATCGACAGGCCTCGCCGGCCCGTTCGAACGCAGGTTCCTGCGAATCGGTCGGCTTCGCCTGCGGCCCGTGGCCGAGCGCGGTCAGTTCCGCCGCGACGATCCGGATGCAGTCCGGACAGAGGCAATCGTCGAAGGGGCCGACGCCCGGAGGCAGGGGCACGGGCAGGCGGAACGCCTCCTGGCCGCACCAGCAGCGCCCGCTGCCGTCGTTGCGGCATCCAAACTCCGCGCCACAGCGCGAGCAGGCGATCCTTCGAGACGCAGCGGCAGCACTCGGCATGGCCCCTCCCCGGTCGATTCCCACTGTCCGACCGGATGCCGCCGCCCGCTATCGAGAAGGCGACATCCCGCGGCGGAGCGTCGACGCGGATGGGAGGTCTGCGCCAGCCGGGTCACTGGCGCGGCCGATCAGGCCGCGTCGAGATGGGCGAGGAAGCGGCGCAGGCCGTCCTGCAGGTCATTGGCCTGGCCGCCGAGCCGGCGGGCCTGGTCGACGACGCCGTCGGCGGCGCTCTCCGTCGAGACCACGGCCGCGCGGACCTCGCCGATATTGGAGGTGACGATGCCGGTCCGGCGCGAAGCCCCGCCGGCCGCCGTGGTGATCGCGCGCGTGGCCTCGGTCTGCTCCTCGACCGCCTCGGCGACCGAGCGCACCGCGCCACCGATATCGCCGACCACCTGCCGGATGGTCTCGATCGCCTCGACCGCGTCGCCGGTCACCCGCCGCATGGCCGCAATCTGGCCGGTAATCTCCTCGGTCGCCTTGGCGGTCTGGCCGGCGAGCGTCTTGACCTCGGCGGCGACCACCGCGAAGCCGCGCCCGGCCTCCCCGGCCCGCGCAGCCTCGATGGTGGCGTTGAGCGCGAGCAGGTTGGTCTGACCCGCAATCCCCTGGATGATGTCGACCACGGTCCCGATCCGGTCCGCCGTATCCGACAGCGAGGCGACGATCGCATTGGTCGAGGCCGCCCGCCGGTCGGCCTCGCCGGCGACCGCACCCGACCGCGCGATCAGATCGGAGACGCGACTGAGCGAGCCGAACAGTTGCTCGGACGCCGAGGCGACGCTGCTCACGTCATGGCTGGCGTCCTGGGAGGCTTCCGCGACGGTCGTCGACTGCGCGGCCGACCGGCGCGCCAGCGTCGCCATGGCGCCGGCAGCGGTCTCCAGATCGACGGCCGCACGACCGACCGATTCGGCAACCCCGCCGACCCGGGCTTCGAATTCCCGGGCGAGCCGCGTCGTCGATTCGCGCCGCTCGCGGTCGCGCGTCTGGCGTTCGGCCTCCGCGGCGCGGCCGCGTTCCAGAGCCTGCTGCTCGGTCGAGGTCTTGATGGTTTCGACGGCACGCGCGATCTCGCCGATCTCGTCCCGGCGCGATCGGCCCTGGATCTCGGCGGCCAGATCGCCGCTGGCAATCGCCTTCAGGGCACCGGTCAGGCGCAGGATCGGCCGGGTGATGCCGAGCGCAACCAGGATGCCGATCAGAACCGTCGCGCCAAGGATGCCGGCGCCGGCCAGCCCCATCGTCCGGCTGATCTGGTCGGCGGCCGCTTGAGCCTCGGCGACGGATTTCTCCGCCACGATGGTCCAGGTCGCCCCGAACATGCCGACCTCTGCAGTGCGGGCGAGTCGAGCTTCGCCTCCCGCAACGTAGCGCAGTGTTCCGGAGGCGGTCGAGAAATCTGCCGGCAATCCGAGTTCGGCGGCCGCCAGGCCGGCGGTGGGTTTGCCGGCCAGCGGCGCATCGGAGCGCAGAACGCCGTCGGCACCGACCGCGAAGGTCTGCCCGGTCTCGCCGAGCCCCTTCCGCTCGGAGAGCACCCGGTCGAAGATCGACGGAGTCAGGCGGACGACGACATAGCCGGCACGGACATTGGCCTGCGCCTCGCCCATGGCGACATTCGCCTTCTTGACCACGGCCCGGCCGATGAAGGCCGACGGCAGTCCGTCGCCGCCCGGCGCATAGGGGGCGAAATCCTGGAACACGGCCTTGTCGTCCGCGGCGCTCTTCAGCGCGGCGAAGACGCGGGCCAGCCCGGTGCCGGCCAGGCTCCGATCGGCAACATCGAGACCGAACTCGCCGGCCTTGGTCACCGAATAGACCACGCGGCCGTCCTTGTTCAGGAACAAGATGTCGGCATAGCGGCCGGTGCGGGTCAGCTGCTGCGCGGCGCCGTGCATCTTGGCGTGGCGGACGCCGTAGACCTTGCCGAGCTTGGCGCCGTCCCGCGCGATGCGCTCGGCTACGGGCCCTTCCGTGAAATGCGCCCGGACGACATCGAAATCCGGTTTGCCGGGCACCAGATTCTCGTCGAGATCGACCAGGCTGCCGCCGATCAGGCGGTCCGCCACCATGGCGGCCGTGTCGATGTCGATCCGCTCGGCGACCAGGGCCAGGCTCAGTTCGCGCGCCGTGGCCGCCTGCGCCAATCGCTCGGAGGCCTCCTCTTCGAGCGCGTTGCGCGCGCCCGACCAACCAATCCCGCCCATGACCGCCGCGCTTGCGACAGCCAGAGCCACGAGCGCGAAAGGAAGCCGGACGCGAAGCGAAGCGAGCATCATCGGGATGTCCTGAGTAACGATTGGATGGCAAGACGATGTCGCCACCTTCTCAACCGGTTCAGGGTAAGTGATGATGCTCTAATATTGTCCTTACGGAATGTTATGGCATAACAGCCGCTATGCCGCGGATTGTCGCAGCGGACTCAAGCTCACATCCGCATCCGGCTGCCCTTCGGATCGAACAGCGGCTCGGACAGCAGGCGCGCCGGCCGGCGCTCGCCGATGATCTCGATCTCATAAGCCGCAGCCGGATCGGAAGCCCCCGCCTCGACATAGCCGAGCGCCACCGAAACCCCCGAGGCATGGGCGTAGCCGCCCGAGGTGACCCAACCGATCACCTTGCCGTCGCGCCAGATCGGTTCGTCGCCGATCACGTCGGCATCGAGCGCATCGACCACGAAGGCACCGAGCAGCCGCTCCGGTCCCTTGTCGCGGGCCGCCATCAGCGCGTCGCGGCCGATATAGCCGGTCTTCTGGGTCGAGACGAAGCGCTCCAGCCGCGCCTCCCAAGGCGTGTAGATCGGCCGGTATTCGCGCGACCAGGAGCCGAAGCTCTTCTCCAGCCGGAGCGAGTTCAGCGCCCGGGCACCGAAGGGCCGAAGGCCAAGATCGGTGCCGTTGGCGATGAGCAGGTCGAGCAGCGCGCGCTGGTGTTCCGGCTTGACCCAGAGCTCGTAGCCGAGATCGCCCGTATAGGTGACCCGGCCGACCAGAGCCGGCAGCGTGCCGAGATCGAATTCGGCGACATCCATGAACCGGAAGGCCTCCGCCGAAACGTCACGCCGGGCGATCCGGGCCATCAGCTCACGCGATTTCGGCCCGGCGATCTGGAAACCGGTGAGACCGAGGCCGAGCGAACGGACGGAAACGCCGGCCGGCACCTCGGCCAGGAACCAGCGCATGTGGTAGGCCTCCGCGAGGCTCGATCCGAAGATCATGAAGCGCTCGTCGGAAAGCCGGGCAACTGTGAAGTCGCCGATCAGGCGGCCGGCCGGATTCAACATCGGCGTCAGCACCATGCGCCCGGTCGCCGGCAGGCGGTTCGGCAGCAGCCGGTCGAGGAAGGCCTCGGCACCGGCGCCGGTCACCTCGTATTTGGCGAAGTTGGAGATCTCCAGGAGGCCGACCGCCTCGCGCACGGCCCGGCATTCGGCGCCGACATGGACGAAGTCGTTGGAGCGCCGGAACGAGAAGTCGTCCTTCGCCTCCTCGGGCGACGGCGCGAACCAGAGCGCATGTTCCAGCCCGCACAGATCGCCCATGACGGCATTCATGCCGACGAGACGGTCATAGACCGGCGTCGTCCGGAACGGTCGCGCCGCCGGCAGTTCTTCGTTCGGGAAGCGGATGCGGAAGCGGCGGGAATAGTTCTCGCGCACCTTGGCGTTGGTGTGGCCGAGCGTGGTCCAGTCGCCATAGCGGGCGACATCCATGCCGAACACGTCGAAGCCCGGATCGCCGTCGACGATCCAGTTCGACAGCGCCAGCCCGACGCCGCCGCCCTGGCTGAACCCGGCCATCACCCCGCAGGCGACCCAGTAGTTCTGCACGCCCCGGATCGGGCCGACCAGCGGATTGCCATCGGGTGCGAAGGTGAAGGGCCCGTTGATGATCCGGCGGATGCCGGCCCGGGCATAGGCCGGGAAGTGCTCGAAGCCGACCTCGAGCGAGGGAGCGATGCGGTCGAGGTCCGGTTCCAGGAGGTTCTGGCCGAAATCCCACGGCGTCGCCGTCTCGCTCCACGGCTTGCAGGCCTTCTCGTAGGTGCCGAGCAGCATGCCGCCGCGCTCCTGGCGGGTGTAGATCTCGCCCTCGAAATCGAGCGCGGTGATCACCTCCTTGCCGGTCGCGGCGTTGATCTCGGCGACCTCCGGCATGTCCTCGGTCAGGAGATACATGTGCTCCATGGCCAGGATCGGCAGTTCGAGCCCGATCATGCGCCCGCATTCGCGCGCCCACAGGCCGCCGGCATTGACCACGTGCTCGGCATGGACGGTGCCCTGCTCGGTGATCACGTCCCAGGTGCCGTCGGCACGCTGGCGGGTGTCGATCACCCGGTTGCGCAGCACGATCTCGGCGCCGTTGATCTTGGCCGATTTGGCATAGGCGTGGGTGGTGCCGTAGGGGTCGAGATGGCCCTCGAACGGGTCGTACATGGCGCCGACGAACTTAGCCTCGTCGATCAGCGGCATCAGCCGCTTGGCCTCCGCGGCTGAGATGATCTCGGTGTGCATGCCGAGATAGCGGCCCCGGGCATGAGCCATCTTGAGCCATTCCATGCGCTCGCGCGTGCCGGCGAGCATGACGCCGCCGGTCAGGTGCAGCCCGCAGGACTGGCCGGAGATCGCCTCGATCTCCTTGTAGAGCTCGACCGTGTATTGCTGCAGCTTGGCGACGTTCGGATCGCCGTTCAGCGTGTGGAAGCCGCCGGCCGCGTGCCAGGTCGAGCCGGCGGTCAGTTCCGCCCGCTCGATCAGCATGACGTCCGTCCAGCCGCGCTTGGTCAGGTGATAGAGCACCGAGCAGCCGACCACACCACCGCCGATGATGACAACACGGGTCGAGGATTTCATGGTCTTGGCTCCGAATTGCATCTCAGGGTAGAAGTTATCGAGCACGGGATAGTCGGCGCACGGCCAGGACTTGCCATACGGTCTTGCGCAAATATATACACAAGAGCGACGCAATGCCGTCGATCGAACGCGACCTGCGCCGGATTCGGCAACGCCTGCTGGAAGAAGGCTGGACCATCGTGCGGCAGGACGGTCCCCACGACGTGTTCCGGCATCCGGAGCGCAAGGGTGTCGTGGTGGTTCCGCGCCATCGGGGCGAACTGGCCACCGGCACGGCGCGTTCGATTGCACAACAGGCCGGCTGGCTGTGATTTGACTGCCGTAGCGGCGACCTGGAGGGTCCCATGAAGCACTTTGTCGGCATCGTCGAGAAGGAACCGGGCTCCCTTTGGAGCATCTGGTTTCCCGATTGCCCGGGCTGCACGACGGCCGCCGAAGACTTCGAGACCGCCCTGGGACAGGCGAAGGATGCGCTCAGGCTTTGGACCGACGAGGCGGCCGAGGACGGCGCCGCCGAAGCCCTCCCGCGCACGCTCGACCAGCTGCGCACCGATCCGGCCGTCCTGGAGGCGCTCGCGCAGGGCCATGCGGCGGTCCTCGTGCCGCTGATCCAGGAATCCGGGCGTTCGGTGCGCGCCAACATCTCGCTCGATGCCGGGCTGCTGCAGTCGATCGACATGGCCGCCAAGGCGCGCGGGCTGACCCGGTCGGCCTTCCTGGCCTCGGCGGCGCGCGAGAAGATCCTCGCCGAGGTCTGAACCGCCCCCGGGGCCGCCGCAAGAGCCGCCCCGGCGGCGGGCGGCGTCAGAGCGCCAGGTCATAGGTGACCCATCGCGTCTTCATCGCCAGCCGGTCGTAGACCTTGCGGGCGCGGGCATTGTCCTCCGCGGTGATCCAGCGGATCACGCTCCAGCCGCGGGCGCGGCCGATTGCGGCGATCCGGGCGATCAGCGCATCCGCTGTGCCGGATCCGCGCGTGGCCTCCGACACGAAGAGATCGTCCAGAAAGCCGCCGGTGGTCGCCGAGAGCGGGCGCGCGAAGGCCCGGAAATGGGCGATGCCGACCGGAACGCCGGCGGCGTCGACCGCGACCAGCCCCTCGACCTCATGGGCCGGATCCATCAGCCAGGACCAGACCGTGTCGCGCATCGCCGGCGTCTGGGTGACCCGATAGAAATCGGCATAGCCGGCATAGAGGTCGTCCCAGGCCGCGCGATGTTCCGGCGCCGTCGGCAGGATGCGGATCGTTGCGTCGGTCATGGCCAGGGATCCGTGTCAGAAATCCGTCGGGGCGCCGCCTTCGGCCTTGCGGCGGGCGACGAAGGCGGCAAGCTCCTCGGCGACGGCCGGATCGATCGCCGGCTCGGCATAGGCGGCGAGCTTGTCGCGGTAGAGGCGCTCGGCCGTGTCGTAGGCGGTCGGGCTGCCGGCCTCGCGCCAGGTCTCATAATTGCGCCAGTCGGAGATCATCGGCGCGAAGAAGGCCGTGCGGTAGCGCGCCTGGGTATGGGCGCAGCCGAAGAAATGCCCGCCCGGGCCGACCTCGCGCATGGCGTCGAGCGCCAGGCTGTCGGCATCGACCACCAGCGGGGTGAGGAATTCGGCGACCATCCCGAGCATGTCGGCATCGAGCACCATCTTCTCGAAGGAGGCGTGCAGGCCGCCTTCCATCCAGCCGGCGCCGTGCATGAGCAGGTTGGCGCCGCCCATGATCGCGCCCCAGAGCGAGAAGACGCTCTCATAGGCCGCCTGGGCATCGAGCGTATTGGCCGCGCAGGCATTGGACGACCGGTAGGGCAGTCCGTAGCGCCGGGCGAGCTGGCCGCCGAGCAGGGCCGATTTCATGTATTCCGGCGTCCCGAAGGCGGGCGCGCCGGACTTCATGTCGACATTCGACGTGAAGCCGCCATAGACGAAGGGCGCGCCGGGCCGGACGGTCTGGGCGAGCACGAGACCGGCCAGCGCCTCCGCGTTCTGCTGGGCGACCGCGCCGGCGATGGTCACCGGCGCCATGGCGCCGGCGAGCGTGAAGGGCGTCAGCACCGTCACCTGGTTGGCACGTGCCATCTGGATGACGCCTTCGAGCATCGGCGCGTCGAGCCGCAGCGGCGACGACGAGTTGATGATGGTGAAGACCGAGGGCTCGCGCTCCAACTGATCGCGCGAAATGCCGCGGGCGATCCGGGCCATCTCGATGCCGTCGACGATCCGCTCGCGGCCGAGCGCATAGGCGTGGATCGGCTTGTCGGTCAGCGTCAGCATGTCGTAGAGCGCGTCGAGATGCCGGATCGAGGCATGCAGGTCGGCGGGCTCGGTCGGGTAGCCGGCAACGATGTGGATCGCGTCGAGCGACTGGCAGAGCCGCACCAGGTTCTGGAAATCGGCCCGGTTGCCCGGCCGGCGGCCGCCCTGCCGGTCGGCCACGTTGGGGGTCGAGGCGACCGACCCGAAGGCGACATAGCCGTCGCCGAGCATCATGTCCCGGTCGGGGTTGCGGGCATGCAGGCGGAAGCTGGTCGGTGCGCGGCCGATGACGCTCTCGACGAGGCCGCGATCGAAGCGTACCCGCTCGGAATCGGGGTCCACATCCGCGCCGGCTTCCTTCAGGATCGCGCGCGCCTCGACATGGAGAAAGTCCATGCCGATCTCTTCGAGGACCGTCAGCGACGCCTGGTGGATCGCCTCCAATTCGTCCGCCGAGACGGCCGCAACGGGCGCGAAGGGCAGCCGCGGCTGCGGCTTGCGCGCGGCCTGCGGTGCGGCCCGCGCCCGCTCCTCGCGGCCGCGGCGGCCGCGACGCTCGCCGGCCGGGGCGCCGGTCTCCTGGGGGATTGCCGTCTCGATGGTCATGGATCGCCTTGTCGCCGCGCGCAGTCGGGCACCGTCGACCGGAAACCTGCCCTGTCGGCGGCCTCGCGAAAAGGGTCGCCGTGATGGGATCGCATTTTTGGATCGCGGCATCGAATAAATCGCGCTCCCGCCGGCTTGCGGCTTCTCTAAACCTGAGGCCCGTCAACCGGAGTGATCGCGCATGAGCCGTTGGGACCTCGCCATGAGCCCGCATGTCACCGGCGGCGTCGGCGCGCGCCAGGCCGCCGGGGCCCTGACCGCGGCCCGCACCGGGCCGGGCGCGGCGGTCCTGCTCGTCGCCGATCCCGGCCTTGCCGCCACGCCGCTGATCGGCGAGGTCACGGCCTCGCTCGCCCACGCCAGCCTCGGCGTCACGGTCTTCTCCGATTTCACCGGCGATCCGACCGCCGCCCAGGTCGATGCGGCCGCCGACCTGGCGCGCCGGACGCAGGCCCGCGCCGTGGTGGCGCTCGGCGGCGGCTCGGCGCTCGATCTCGGCAAGGCGGTCGGCGCGATCGCCGGCGACACCGCACCGGCCGTCACCTACCAGCTCTGCGAACGCGATTTCCCGGCGGCGACGCTCGCCCGCATCTGCATCCCGACCACCTCCGGCACCGGTTCAGAGGCGACCCGGACGGCGATCGTGACCCGCGCCGACAAGGCCAAGGTCTGGCTCTGGGGCGACGCCATCAAGGCGCATGAGATCATCCTCGATCCGGAGACGACGCTGTCGCTGCCGGCGGCTCTGACCGCCCAGACCGGCATCGACGCCCTGGTCCATGCGCTCGAGGCGGCCACCAACGGCAACGCCACCGCCGCCAACAACCTCTACGCCCATGAGGCGATCCGGCTGGCGAGCCGAAACCTGGAGGCCGCCGTCGCGGACGGCAGCGATCTCGCCGCGCGCGACGGGCTGCAGCGCGCCGCATGGCTGGCCGGCATCGCCATCGACAACGGCGGCACCGCGGTCGCCCACAATATCGGCCACGCGCTCGCCTCGCTCCGGCCGCTGCATCACGGCCGCTCGGTCGCGCTCGGCCTGATCGCCACGCTCTCCTGGAACCTCGCCGACGACGACGGCCGCTTCAACGCCGCCGCCCAGGCGATGGGCCTCGCCGGCGCCCACGAATTGCCCGAGGCCTTCGAGCGGCTGACCCGTGCGGTCGGCATCAAGGTCTCGCTCGCAGACGAATTCGCCGGCGTGACGCCGGAGATGCTCGCCACCCAGATGGCCCGGCCGGAAAATGCCGCCATGCGCCAGTCCAACCGCCGCAGGATCGAGGATCCCGATCTCCTCGTCTTCGCCGAACGCGTGCTGACCCAGGCCTGACGCCCGCTTGCGGGCACCCTGCAGGCGTGCGGCCCGGCCGCCCCGCTGCAGCCGGAACGGAGAGGAATGCCATGCTCGACCGCCCGACGACCCGCGCCGGCTGGGAGGCCCGCGCCGCGGACCTGAAGCCGGAAGGCCGCGCCTTCATCGACGGCCGCCCGGTCGCGGCCCGGTCCGGACGGACCTTCGAGAAGCGCTCGCCGGTCGACGGCCGCGTCATCGCAGAGGTCGCCGATTGCGATGCGGCCGATGTCGATGCCGCGGTTGCCGCTGCGCGCGCCGCCTTCGAGGATGGCCGCTGGCGCAACCTGCCGCCGGCCGAGAAGAAGCGCATCCTGCTCGCCTTCGCCGACAAGGTCCGCGCGGATATCGACTATCTGGCGCTGCTGGAGACGCTCGATGTCGGCAAGGTGATCGGCAATTCACTCGCCGTGGACGTGCCCTTCTGCGCCAACTGCCTGCAGTATTACGCCGAATTCGCCGACAAGCTGTACGGCGAGATCGCCCCGGTCGGGCCGGGCGACACGGCACTCGTCAGCAAGGAGCCGCTCGGCGTCGTCGGCGCGATCGTGCCCTGGAACTATCCGCTGATCATCTCCGCCTGGAAGATCGGCCCGGCCCTGGTGGCGGGCAATTCGGTCGTGCTGAAGCCGGCCGAGCAATCGCCGCTCTCCGCCATCCGGCTCGGCCAACTGGCGAAGGAAGCCGGCCTGCCCGACGGCGTGCTCAACATCGTGCCCGGCTTCGGCGAGCGGGCCGGCCAGCCGCTGGCCCTGCACCCGGACGTCGACATGATCTCCTTCACCGGCTCGACCGAGGTCGGCAAGCTGATGATGGTCTATGCCGGTCAGTCGAACATGAAGCGCGTGGCGCTCGAATGCGGCGGCAAGAGCCCGCATGTGGTCCTGGCCGACGCGGATCTCGACGCCGCCGCCGAGAGCATCGCCTGGGGCATCTTCTATAATCAGGGCGAAACCTGCCATGCCGGCTCGCGCATCCTGGTCCATCGCAGCGTCCAGGCGGCCCTGGTCGAGAAGATTGCGGCCGTCGCCAAGGCGCAGATCCCGCTCGGCCATGCGCTCGATCCGGCCGCCCAGATGGGCGCGCTGGTCGAGCCGCGCCACCTGGAGCGGGTGCTCGGCTATGTCGAGACCGGCCGCGTCGAGGGCGCCCGCATCGCCTGCGGCGGCCGGCGCGCGAGCGGAGACGGGCTGGACGCCGGGCTCTACGTGGAGGCGACCATCCTGGACGATGTCGCCCCCGACGCCCGCGTCGCCCGCGAGGAGATTTTCGGCCCGGTGCTGGTGGTGACGCCGTTCGAGACTGAGGCCGAGGCGGTCGCGCTCGCCAACGATTCCATCTACGGCCTCGCCGCGGCGGTCTGGACGGCCGACATGAACGCCACCCACCGGCTGACCCGCTCGATCTGCGCCGGCACGGTGTGGGTCAACTGCTTCGACCGCTCGTCGCTCGCCACCCCTTTCGGCGGCTTCCGGCAGTCCGGCTTCGGCCGCGACCGCAGCCCGCATGCGATCGAGAAATACATGGATTTCAAGACCATCTGGACCGCCTACCGGTGAGACGGCCGGAAGCGGCCATCAAGAACCGGGCAATCAAGAAATCGACTGCGAGGGGCAGGAGCGCGCGATGAAGATCACCGCCATCGAGATCACCCATCACCGCCTGCCGCTCGATCCGCCCTTCAATGCCAGCTGGGATACCCGGCCGCGCACCCATTTCGACGCCACCATCGTGCGCGTGAAGACCGACGAGGGCTTCGAGGGCATCGCGTCCGGCGACACCATGACGGGCTTTGCCGGCCATGAGCCGATGTTCGTCGGCCAGGACCCGCTCGCCATCGAGCGGCACTACCGCATCCTGTCCAACATCCAGTTCCACTACGGCCGCTGCTGGCCGCTCGATCTGGCGCTCTGGGATCTCGCCGGCAAGATCGCCGGTCAGCCGGTCTGGAAACTGCTCGGCGGGCTCAGCGACCGGGTCCGCGCCTATGCCTCCTCGGGCACGCTCAGGGCCCCGGCCGCGTTGGCCGATGCGGCCGAGGCCTATCTGGCGCAAGGCTTCAAGGCGCTGAAGATCCGCTTTCACCGCGGCGACTGGCGCGCCGACGTGGCCGCGCTCGAAGCCGTGCGGGCCCGGGTCGGCGACCGGCTGGAGCTGATGGTCGACTGCAACCAGGGCTGGCGCATGTCCTGGGACGCCTACGCACCCTGGTCGCTCAAGGATGCGCTCCAGGTCGCCCGCGAGATGGAGCGGCTCCGCGTCTACTGGATGGAGGAGCCGCTGTTCCGCGCCGACCGCGACGGCATGCGGCGGCTGCGCGAGATGGTCGACGTGCGGATTGCCGGCGGCGAGATGACCCGCGAGATCTACGAGTTCCGCGACCTGATCCGCGACGGCTGCCTCGACGTGGTGCAGCCCGACGCCGCCCTGGTCGGCGGCATTTCCGGCCTGCGCCGCGTCGCCGCCATGGCGGAAGCCGCCAATGTGGTGTTCACGCCGCATACCTGGACCAACGGCATGGGCGTGGTCGCCAATGCGCACCTGACCTGCGGCCTCGCCGACGCGCCCTTCATGGAATTCCCGTTCGATCCGCCGGAATGGTCGCTCGACCGGCGCGATTTTCCGATGCGGGCGCCCCTGGAGATCGATGCCGACGGCTTCGTGGTGCTGTCGGACCGGCCCGGGATGGGCTACGAACTGGATGAAGACCGGCTCGCGGCGACCCGCATCGGCTGACCGCCGGCCGGCGACCCCGAGGATCCCGCATGGACCGTCGCTGGCTGCCGCTCAATGCGCTCCGGGCCTTCGAGGCCGCCGGGCGCCACCGCAGCTTCACCGCCGCCGCCCAGTCGCTGATGGTGACGCAATCCGCCGTCAGCCGCCACGTCATCGGACTGGAGGACCTGCTCGGCATCCAGCTGTTCGAACGCAAGCCGCACCAGCTTGCGCTGACCGATGCCGGCCGCCGCATCCTGCCGGTGGTGACGCGCTCCTTCGACCGCATCGACGAGGTGCTGGAGGAGGTGCGCGCCGACAAGGGCACGCCGCGCCGCGCGCTCAAGGTGCTGCTGCCGCACACCTTCGCCCACCAGCTGGCGATCCCGATGCTGAAGGATTTCCGTGCTGAGCATCCCGATATCGGCATCGACCTCGACAGCCGCACCGTCGCCGGGCCGATGGAGCGCAGCGCCGATGTGGCGGTGGTCTATTCCGAGCCGAAGGTCACCGACCGGGTGCTCGACCTCTTGTGGATGGTGCGCCTGACCATCCTGTGCCACCCGGACGTGGCCGCGACCGTCCGGCCGGGCGATCTCGCCGGCTTCCTGGCCGCCCACGACCTCCTGCATGTCCGGCTCGACGAGCGGCCGAAGACCTATCTCTGGGACATGTTCGCCCGCTCGGCCGGCTGCCCGGACCTGAAGACCGACCGCGGCCTCGTCTTCGACACCGCCCAGATGGCCGCCGGCTACGCCATGGCGGGCGAGGGCCTCGCCCTGGTCGATCCCCTGCTGTTCCGCGAGGAGATCGCCAGCGGCCGCCTCGTCCGCCCGGTCGATCTGATGATCGACGACGGCTACGGCTACTATCTCGCCACCGACCCGGACGACCTCGGCGAGACGGCCGTCTCGATCTTCCGCTCCTGGCTGATCCGCCGCTTCTCCGCGCCACCCTTCTCCACCGGCAGCAAGGCCATGCCGGACGGCACCGCACCCTGATCCGGTTCGCTGCGCCGGCATCGCCGGCGACCCGTCACCCCTGAAACGCGAAGGCCGCGCGGCACCCGTCCGCGCGGCCTCTGCTCGCGTTCGACGCGCTCACTTGGCGGCGAGCAGATCCTTGACTTCGAGGAGGACGAACTCGTTGTCGTCCGCCTTGTTCGGCTCGCGACCGGCCGAGAAGGGAAGATTGTTGTCGTTGCCGACCACGATCAGGCCGGCCGCGGCGTCGACCACGTCGACATTCTCGATGGTCACGAAGGGCATGGCGAGCTTGCCACCCCGGCCGCCCTGGCGGGCGAGTTCCCGGGGGTCCTGGATGGCGAGCAGGTCGATGTCGCCGATCTTGCGCACCAGGCCGCCGACATTGGCGTCGGAGAACTCGACCTTCACGATGCGCTTGTACTTGGCCACGTCCTCGAAGCAGTCGGGCTTCTTCTCACCGGCCGGGCAGGCCTTGTCGGCGGTGCCTTCGCCATTGTCGCGCTCGATGATCAGGCCGGTGGTGGCGTCGATCATGTTGAAGTCGCCGATGGCGTTGCCGTTGGCGGCCAGCTGGTACTTCCAGGACCGGCCGGTCCACTTCTCGCCCTGCACGTCGAATTCGAGCACGCGCAGCACTTCCTTGCCGTCGACGGTCTCGAAGGCCTTCTTGCCTTCGTCCCAGATCGGGCCTTCCAACAGCGCATAAAGGAACTTGCCGTCCGGCGACTGGGCCATGCCCTCGAAGCCCTTGGAGCGGCGCACCTGGAAGGCGACCGGGGCACCCGGCATGGCCGGGGTGGTGACCGAATAGTGGTCCGGCGACTTCACGACCTTGCCGTCGACTTCCGTCTCGAACACCGCCTCGACCTTGCCGTTGGCGTCGGTGCGGACGAGATACGGGCCGAGTTCCTCGCCGATCCACAGCTTGCCGGCGATCGGCTGGATCGACTCGATGTCGAAGTCGGCGCCGGTCAGATAGCGCTCGCGGGTCGCCTCGTTCATGATCCGGAACGGAACCTTCTTGTCCGGGTCGGTCAGGAAGGTGGTGGCGGTGCGCTCGACCTTGCCGCCCGCGAAGTCGATCTTCAGCCGGTGCACCATCAGGGCGGCGTCGGGCGAGTTGCCCTTGGAGCCGAAGCCGTTGTCGGTCAGGACGAGATACTCGCCGTTGCCGAGCGAGCGGACGCCCGAGAAGCCCTGCACGGCCTGGCCCTTGAAGGGCAGCGAGAGGCCGGTCGGACGGATGCCGGACTTGCCCATGATCGAGCCGATCGCGTCGGTGCGGCGGCCGCCCTGCGTGTACTTCGCGGAGGTCTTGAGATCCTCCGGCGCATCGGCCGGGGCGTCGACGAAGCTCGCCGCCGGCAGGACGGCGTGGCCCATCAGGGTGGCCTTGAAGGACTTCGGCTCGCCATCGGCGAGGGCTGCGGTGGCGAGCGTCAGGCTCGCGAGGATCGCGGCGAGGCAGGTGCGCATGGCAGTCTCCCGGAGTGGTCGATCGGATCGAAGTCGGTGCGCCACCTTTCCCCGCATGGGATGACGGCCGTACGAAACCCCGCCGTCAGATTGATGACAGCTTCGACCATGACGGCGGCGGACAAGTCCCGTCGCAATTTCGTTCGGATCGCAGGCCAAGGGTCTGGCATCCTGACCCTCTGATTCTCCCCGGATTTTCGCCTTGGCCTCCGCCTATCGCTCCGTCGCCGCACTGCTCGTGTCGGTGTTCCTGCTCCTGTCGGGCAACGGCCTTCTGTTGACCATCATCCCGCTCGGCGCGCGGGCGCATGGCCATAGCGAGATCGAGATCGGCTTCCTCGGCTCGGCTTATTTCGTCGGCATGCTGATCGGCGCGGTGATCAACCCGGCCGCAGTGCGCCGCTCCGGCCACGCGCGCGCCTATACGGCCTCCGTGGCGCTGGCCGTGATCGCGACGCTCGGCTTCGCAGTGTTCCATCAGGCCTGGGCCTGGATCCTGTTCCGCGGCGTGCTCGGCTTCTGCTTCGCGGGCCTCTATGCGACGGTCGAGAGCTGGCTGCAGGGCAAGTCCGAGAATGCGGTGCGCGGCCGGGTGCTGGCCGCCTACAGCGTCGTGCAATATGCCGGCTGGGCGGTCGGCAACCAGCTGATCGGCCTCGACGAGCCGACCTCCTTCACGCTTTTCTCCGGCGCCGCGGCCCTCCTCGCCGCCGCCATATTGCCGGTCATGATCACCAACGAGGATCCGCCCGAGCGGCCGTCTTCGCCCGAACTGCCGCTGCGCTGGCTGTGGCGCACCAGCCCGATCGGCGTCATCGGGGTCTTTCTGATCGGCGCCGCCAACGGCCCGTTCTGGAGCCTGACGCCGATCTACGCCGCCGGCATCGGACTCAGCTCCGGCGAGGTCGGCACCTTCATGACCATGCTGACGATCGGCTCGGCCCTCCTGCAGATCCCGATCGGGCGCCTGTCCGATCGCACCGACCGGCGCGCCGTGCTGGTCGGACTGGTCGTCGCAACGGGCCTGATCGAGGTGTTCCTCGCCGCCGCCGGCCCCCTGCCCCGCCTGGTGCTCTACGGCGTCGGGTTGGCGATCGGCTCGGTGCTGGCGACGCAATACTATGTCCTGGTCTCGCATGTGAACGACCGCAGCGGGCCGGAGCGCGCGGTCGGCGTCGCCGCGGTCCTGCTGCTCGCCTATTGCGTCGGCGCCATCGCCGGGCCGGTCACGGCCGGATATGCCATGTCGAAACTCGGTCCGGGCGGCCTCCATGTCCACAATGCGGTGGTGCACGCCGTGCTGGCGGCCTATGTGATCTGGCGCATGCTGGCGGCCTCCCGACCGCCTGCGACCGTCTCGGCCGCCCCAGCGCGGTCGCCCAATTGAGGATGCTTGCATGACCCGGGCCGCGCTCGTCGGTTCCCTGATGGCGCTTACCGCCGGCATCCTGTGGAGCTTCGGCGTCCTCACAGTGCGCTTCGCCACGGAGTCCGACCCGTTCCAGTATCTGGTCTGGCGCGGCATCGGCGTGCTGATCGCCATGGAGACGATTTCGTTGGTCGGCGGCCAGGGCCTCCTCTTGCCGCGCTTCCTGAAGAGCGACGGGCTCGGCATCCTGGCCGCCGCCGGTCTGGTGCTGGCCGCCGTCGCCTTCATCTTCGCGCTGAAGTCGACCACGGTCGCCGCTGCGGTGTTCTTCTCGTCGACCGCGCCGCTGCAGACGGCGATCCTCGCCCGGATCGTGCTCGGCGAGCGGCTCGGGCTGGTCGGCACCGCCGCCATCCTGATCGGGCTGGCCGGCCTCGTCGTCATGGTCGGCGGCGAACTCGGCTCGGGCAGCCTCGCCGGCAATCTCGGCGGCCTGCTGTCGGCCTTCGGCTTCGCCGTCTATGCGGTCTGCGTCCGGGTCGGCAAGGGGCGCGACTGGGCGCCGGTGCTGTCGGGCTACGGGCTCCTGACCCTGGTCGTCTGCGTTGCCACCACGCTCGTCAACGGGCGACCGCTCGTCGTGCCGCCCTTCGACGCCGCCATGGCGCTGATCCACGGCGCGGTCCTGATCGGCATCGGCACGATCCTGTTCAACCGCGCGGCCCGAGTCGTGCCCGCTGTCGGCCTGACCGTGCTGGCCCAGACCGAGACCGTCTTCGCGCCGCTCTGGGTCTATCTGGTGCTCGCCGAGACGCCGCGCACATCGAGCCTGATCGGCGGTGCGCTGATCCTCGCCGCGATCCTGCTGCGCGCCCTCGCCCCCGCCAAGGACCCCGTCCCGGCTCTCGGCAGCGGGCCGACCTGACACGGATCGGGCCGGCCGTCTTGGCCGCCCTCGAAACCGGACAAGGTTCCCACCGGCGCTGCCTATGCCGACAGGGCGACGCCCCCCGCTCCGCCGCCCGCTCCAGGCGGGCGACGAGGGTCTCGACCGGCAGCGGCAGGCGGCCGTGGCCGGAGCGCAGGAACTCGACCAGTGCCATCTCGGCACGGCTGAGGCGGCCGTTGCGGCCCATGCGGGCGACCAGCCAGTCGACCTCGCCGTCGCTCAGCCGTTCGGCCTCCTCGATGGCGCGCGCCCGACGGGCATTGGTTTCGCGATGGGCGGTCTCGACCTTGTCGCCGAGGCTCTGCGTCAAACCCTCGATCAGGTTGCCGATCCCGGTCAGGCCATCGACGAAGCGATCGAGAAAGCTCGCGCCGTCGTCGGGAGCATCGAGCCAGGCCTGGCGCCGCAAGGCCTCCTCGCGCGCCGGCGTCTCGTGCAGCACCGCGGCCATCAGGTAGTTGCCGACCGCCTTGGCGAAGAGTGAAGCCCAGGTCTCGGCATTGTCGGCATGCCCGATGGCGTCATCGATGTCGAACAGCGCCTCCGCCTCCTCACGCGACACCGCCAGTCCGCCCTCGCCGCCCGCCCCGTAGAGGACGCGGCGGACCAGCGCGACCTCCGCCATGGTGATGTGACCGGGATCGAGTGGACCGTGCCGGGTCAGGCCGGTGCCGTCGACGACCGCGCGGCGGACTTCCGCCAGCGCCATGGCCGACAGGCGAAAGGGCACCGCGCGCGCGGTCTCCACGATTCGCACCAGCAGTTCGAGTTCGGTCTCGGAACGGATATGGCCGTCCTCGGTGAGGCGCCCGATCAGCCATTGCGCGGTCTCGCCGCCGACATAGCCGTGCGGCTCGGTCTGCATCACGACATGGTCGGTCATGGTCTCGACGAAGAAGTCCGACCAGTCGGGGACCACGTCGCGCACGCGCTGCTCGATGTCGAAGACGAAATCCGCCTCGGCCGGGTCGACCAGAGCGTCGGCATAGTAGTGCCCGCGCAGCGCGCGCACGTCCTCGGGCTCGACGCGGCCGGTCGCTCGGACCCGGTCCAGAAGACTGCGCTTGTCGACGCTCGGCATGGGACGGCTCCTCCGCAAGTCCGTTGCCGGAGAAGTCTGCCCGTCCCGCTTTGAGACGGCGTTAAGCCCGCGACCGCCGGAGCGCCCGGAGCCGTCTCCGGCCCGGGCGAAATGCGGCTTGGCCTAGCAAAGGCTTAAGATCGGCGTGGTCGGCCGTCGCCGCGGCCGCGCCGGGTCACTTGCAGTATTTCTGCCGCTCGACCTGGACGATCAGCGCGATGGTGCGCCGCTCGGTCGAGCTGAGGCCGAGCGCGCTTTCGTTGGAGGTGACACAGCCGGCATTGCCGAAGGTGCGGATGCCGCGCTCGGTCTGAAAGCAGTAGCCGCGCTCGTGATAGATCGAATTGCGCTCGTACCAGAGCTGCGGGCAGCTCATCGACCAGAAGTCCTTGGCGGCGGCCGGCGCGGCCCAGAGGACGAGCGAGGCGAGCGAACCGGCGGCGGCGAGTTGGCGCGAGACGATCATGGGGCGGGCTCCTCGTTGCGACGGGCTGGAGTCGGCGATCGGACGGACGGGCGCGTTCGGTCCGACCATGCGTCGGACCGAACGCGGAAACAAGACGGTCACCCTACGGATGACGGCCACCCGGACTGTTGCGCGGCAGACCGCGCGGACGGCCGGCTGCGCCCGGGCGAGACCGGCCGTCAGTACTCGACCACGCCGTCGAGCGCGTAATGCTTCACCGTCTTCCGGTTGGCGATCAGTTCGTCGACGGTCGGCTCGCCGCGCATGGCCCGGCCGATGGCGATCTTGGTCGCCTCGTAATTGGTCCGGTAGAGATCGGCCTTGTCGAGGTTCGGATCCTCCGCGCAGCGCGGATCGAGCCAGACCATGACGATCATGCACAGGTCGTCAAGCCCGTCCTTCGGCAGCACGCCCTCGATGACGCAATCGAGGATCGCGTCGCCGATCGCGCCCTGTACGACGCCGCCGAGCAGTTCGACATACTCGGCCGTGTGGATGGTCGCCTTGGTGGTCATCATGGTCGCCGGGCGGACCATCTGGTTGAGATCGCGCACCACGAACATGCGGGTATGGCCGACCACCTGCCCCATCATCGAGGCGAAGGCCTGGCCGGCCGGGCCGCGCACGGACCCGATCAGGACCTCCGGCATGGCGTCCGTCGCCTGTCCCTCGGCCGCCAGCACGGTCGCCTCGCCGGTGCGGAACCAGATCTCGCTCATCATTCGCCTCTTCGTGTCTGTCGGGGTGTCGGTTCGCCGAGCCGGATAGCCCGCCGGGGCGGCGCGGTCGAGTGCGGCATGGGGACACGAGGCGGAAATCGTTTCCCCCGCCGCGCCGTCCGCCTTGCTGTTCGCGCCCGAAATCTCAGCAGCAGCGTTCGATCAGCCGATCGATGAACCGCTCGCAGCGGCCGAGCTCGGCCATTTCGATGAACTCGTCCGGGCGGTGCGCCTGTTCGATCGAGCCGGGGCCGACGACGATGGACGGCACCCCGGCCATGTGGACGAACAGCCCAGCCTCGGTCCCATAGGCGACCTTGGCGTGGTCGTTGCGGCCGGCCAGCGCCTTGGCGACCGGGATGATCTCGGACCCCAGGTCCGTATCGAAGCCGGGCGTGCCGTTGACCAGCTCGATGACGATGCCGGTCGCCGGATCGATCGCCTTCATGCGCGGCTCCAGCACGTCGCGCGCGAAGCTGCGCACCTCGTCCTCGTAGGTCTGGTGCGAGATGCCCGGCAGCATGCGGAACTCGAAGGCGAATTCGCAGGTCTCCGGCACGATGTTGAGCACGGTGCCGCCGCCGATCACGCCGGTATGAGCGGTCGAGACCGGAACGTCGAAGGCCTCGTCGCGCGGCCCCTCCGCGAAATGGCGGTTGATGTCCCGGATCTTGAGGATCAGCTCGGCCGCATAGTCGATCGCGTTGACGCCGGCCGGTGCCAGCGAGGAATGCACCGGCTTGCCGGTGACGGTGACCTTGTAGTTGTGCTTGCCCTTGTGGGCGACGATCACCTGCATGCTGGTCGGCTCGCCGATGAAGGCGGCGACCGGGGCGACCGGTGCCAGGTCGGCGATCTTCTCCAGCGCATAGCGCACGCCGATGCAGCCGATCTCCTCGTCATGGCTGAGGCAGAGATGGATCGGACGCTGAAGCGGCGCCTGCAGCATCTCCGGCACCTTGGCCAGCGCGACGGCAATGAAGCCCTTCATGTCGGTCGTGCCGCGGCCGTAGAGCCGGCCGTCGCGCTCGACCAGACGGAACGGATCGGAAGCCCAGTCCTGCCCGTCGACCGGGACCGTGTCGGTATGGCCGGACAGCACGTAGCCGGCCTCGCCCGCGGGTCCGATGGTCGCCCAGAGATTGGCCTTGGTGCCGGTCGGATCGTAGATGCGGGTCGACTGCACACCGCGATTGGCGAGATAGTCTTCGACCCAGGCGATCAGCGGGATGTTGGAATTTCGGCTGGTCGTATCGAAGGAAACGAGGTCGCGAAGAATGTCGACGCTCGCGGCACTGGCGGGCCGGGTCCCGGTGGTGGTGTTCGACGTCATGATCCCATGGACTTCCGTGGTTCGGAAGTGAGGCATCCTATAGCCCTGGCGCCGTCGCGGCCAGCCGAAGAGTGCGGCGGCATGGCTGTTGTTCGATCATCCCCTCCGACCGTGGGCCAGCCGTTCGACGACATCCGCCCAGGCGCCCGCAAAGGGATGGAAGGTGAAGCGGATCACATGCCGGCCCGCCGGCACCCGCACCGCCCGGAAGATCGCGTCGGCCTTCAGCATCTCGGCCGGCCGGCCGTCCAGTTCGGCCCGCCACCACCGGTGCCAGACATCGGTCAGAACGACGAAGCCGGCCTCGGCCGCATCGACTTCGAGCACCACCTCGGTGTTGTGGTAGGCCGCGATCGCGACCCGCCCGGGCTCGGCCGCCGCCGGCCCGGCATTCTTGGCCACCTCGGCGACGCCGGCCGGCAGCACCTCCAGCGCCACCTCGCGCGCCGGATCGAAGCCCTCCGGCCAGCGGCCGGTCTCCAGCAGGCGGGCAAAATCGGCCTGACGCGCCCGGGCGACGAACAGTGCGCGCGGCAGGGCGTCCCGGTTCTCGTAGATCCTCGTCTCGCCGATATGGGCGATCTCGACGATACGGCTGGCGTCATAGTGCGGATCGATCGACGCCAACGGGACATTGGCGGCGATGTAGCGCAGACCGAGAAGGCGCCCCATCACGGACGAATAGGACGGGAACATCGCATTGAACAGCCGCTGGTCCGGCAAGCCGATCGTGTCCTGCGCCGCGGTCGCCGCCTGGAAGGTGTTGATCCGCAAAGGATTGTAGCCGAGCACCGTGTCGAAGCCATGCACCATGCCGGCATTCGGCCAGTGGAAGCCGAGACCGGCCAGTTCGACCCGATCGCGGCGCGCGCCCGTCGCGGTCTCCCGGGTCCGGGCCTTGAGGAAGCGGATCGTCGGATCGGAGCTGTCGGGTTTCAGCGCCTCGAAGGTGGCCGGCGGATAGGCGGTCGATTCGTTCGGGGCGTTGTTCCAGCCGAGGTCGACGGCGGTGAAGCCGGCGAGGAGCACGACTGCCAGCGCCGCCCAGCGGCCGCGCGCGACGGTTCCGGCCAGCGCCAGCACCAGGAGCGCGGCCCCGAAGAACAGGATCGCGGTCGCGGTCGGCTTGACGGCCTCCTTGAGCCGGTCGGCATGGAGCCCGAAGGCGACCGGCAGCACCACCAGGACCAGAAGCGCCAGCCCCCATTGCAGCGCGCGGGCGAACCGTCCGGCCGGCGGCACGGTGCCGTCGAGCCAGCGATGGGTCAGGTAGCCGCCCAGCACCGCGATCCAGAAGCCGAGCATGAAGGTGGCGTCGGCCGGCCGGCGATAGAGCTTCACGCCCGGCAGCCAGTCGAAGAACAGCGTGAAGACCGGCGTGTACCAGCCGATGGCGTAGAAGACGGTGAGCGCCGCCATGACGGCGAACAGCCGGATCTCGCGCGCCGCCAGAAGTCCGCGGCCGAGCCCGAGCATCAGGACGGCGGCGATCGGCACCGCGCCGGCGTAGAAGGCGGCCATGTTCTGGGCGAGGTAGATGTCGGTCACCCCGAAGGCGGCGCTCGGCGGGCCCCAATAGTGCACGTCCGGATTGCCCTGGCCGAACAGGTCGGCGATCACGGCTGTGATCAGCGAGGCCGGGTGCAGCGAGCCTCGGCCGGCGCCGATATAGTCGATCTCCGGCCGGTTCGATTCCGCCGCCAGCAGCAAGGTCAGCACGACCGGAACCACCACCACGGCCAGGCCCGCGATCGCCCCGGCCGAAAGCGGCCTCACCGCACCGGCGACCCGCCCGCCGAGCCCGCGGTTGCCCATGCCGTCGCCGAACAGGACGGCGGCGATCACCTGGCCGATCAGGAGATAGATCCCGAGCAGCGCGATCTGGTCGCGTCCGAGCGCCAGCACGCCGGCCGCGGCGCCCGCCAACAGCCCCCAGCCGAAGGAGCGGCGTTCGAGCGCCCGGGCGAGCAACAGCATCGCCAGCGGGATCGCCGCATAGCTGATCACCTGACCGGTATGCTGGATCCGCCAGGCGGCCGAACCGCCGAAGGCGAAGGACAGCGCCGCCACCGCGCCGGCCGCCTGATGCCAGCCGCGATCGCGAAAATAGACGAACAGCGACAGCGCCCCGACCAGCAGGCTCGCATAGACGGTCGCGTCCATCGCCGCAAAGCTCGGCGCCGCATTGACGAGCGCGAGCAGCACAAAGGCCGGCACGAAGATCAGCGATTGCGGATCGGCCACCTGCGGCCAGCCGGCAAAGATGTTCGGGTTCCAGAAGGGCGATTCGCCTCGGTTCAGCGATCCTGCCAGGAACTGCAGCTGCGGCTGGAAATGCGCCTTGGCGTCCCACGGCACGGTCCAGGTGCCGGAGATCCAGGGCCAGGCGAGCCAGCCCCACAGAGCGCCGATGACCAGGACCGCGAAGACGCTGAGACCCGTCCGCGAGCCCCCCGCCGCGGGGCGGCCCGCCGGCCCCGCCATACTCATCGGCCGGTTCCGGGTCCCGGCGTCGCAGGCGGGACCGCCGGCAGCGCCGCCTCGTCGGCCGGACTGTCGTCGAAGCCGGCCGTCTCCTGGACAAGATAGAGCGGGCGGCGCTTCACCTCGGAGAAGACGTGGCCGATATACTCGCCGATGATGCCGAGCCCGATCAGTTGCACGCCGGCCGACAGCATCAGGCCGACGATCAGCGACGGATAGCCGGGCACGTCGGCGCCGAAGATCAGCGTGCGCATGAAGATATAGGCGCCGTAGGCAAGCGCCAGCAGCGACACCACGCTGCCGATATAGGTCCAGATGCGCAGCGGCAGCGTGCCGAAGGAGGTGATCGCGTTCATCGCCAGCCGCATCAGCTTCAGGAAGCCGAACTGACTGGCGCCGCTTTCGCGCGCCTCCATGTCGACCGGCACGGTGCGCGTCTTGAAGCCCGCCCAGGCGAGCAGGCCGCGGTTGAAGCGGTTGCGCTCCGGCATGGCCAGGAAGGCGTCGACCACCTTGCGGTCGATCAGCATGAAGTCGCCGGTCTCGCGGTCGATCTTCACCTCGCTCATCATGTCGAACAGGCGATAGAACCACTTCGTCAGGATCTTGCGGGTGAACCCGCCGCGGTCGAGGCCGACGCGGCGCGCATAGACGATCGCGATGCCCTCCTCCTGCCACGGCTTGAGCAGGTCCGGGATGCCCTCCGGGGGATGCTGCAGGTCGGAATCCATCAGGATCACGGCCCGCCCGCTGGTGCGTGCAAGGCCCGCGGTGACGCCGATCTCCTTGCCGAAATTGCGCGACAGGCTGACCACCTTGAGCCCGGGCACATGCTCGCGCAGCGCCTTCAGGCGGGCCAGGGTGTCGTCGGTCGAGCCGTCGTCGATGGCCACGATCTCGAACGGCAGGCCGATGCCCTGCAACACCGGCACGAGGCGGGCGAACAGGCGATCGAGCCCGCGCGACTCGTTGCGCATCGGCAGGACGACCGACAGGACCGGTCCGGCGACGGCGCGACCCTTGAAGTCGACCGGGAGTATCGTCATGGGACTGCGTTCCTTTTCGGGCCCGCGCCGGCTATGGTGCCGCGCCCGCCCGTCGCTCAGTTCGTATCGTCAATGACAGACTTCGCCGATGTTTGACAAGAAGAGACTGGTCCTCTGCGCGGACGACTTCGGCCTGTCGCGGGGCGTGGATGCGGCGGTTCTGGACCTCGTCGAACGGGGCCGGCTGAGTGCCGTCAGCTGCATGGTGGCAGGTTCCGACTGCGCGGCGGGCGGCGCGGAACTGGCACGACTGGCCGACCGGACCGACATCGGACTGCATCTGACCCTGACCGATCTGGCCCCGCTCGGGCCAATGCCGGCGACCATGCCGGGCGGCGCCGTGCCAACCATCGGGGCGCTGATCGGCAAGGCTCTCGCCGGCCGCATCGCCTATGCGGAGACCAAGGCGGAGATCGGGCGCCAACTGGCCCGTTTCACGGAGATTTTCGGCCGCCCGCCCGATTTCGTCGACGGCCACCAGCACTGCCACGTGCTGCCCGGCATCCGCCGCGCGCTGATCGAGGAGGTCGCCGCCCTGACCGGGCGCGGCCACCGGATGTGGCTGCGTTCCTGCGCCGAACCGTTCACGGCGATCCGCCGGCGCGGCATCGAGGTGCCCAAGACGAGCTTCATCGCCTTCCTGTCGCGCGGCATGGGCGACGACGCCCGCCGCGCCGGCGCCGCCGTCAACGACAGCTTCCGGGGCGTGACCAACTTCTCGCCCGAACCGTCGTTCCGCACCTGCATGCAGCGCTTCCTGACCGGCGCCGGCAGCGTCCCGCTGGTCATGTGCCATCCGGCCGCCGACGGCCATCCGGCCGACCCGACCGACGCGATCATGCCGGCGCGCCTGCGCGAATATGCCCATCTCGGCAGCGACGCCTTCCCGGCCGACCTCGAAGCCGCCGGCATCCGCATCGGCCGCTTCTTCGACGAAGATTGAGCCGGCTCAGCGGATGCGGTCGCGGGCGCGGATGACGAAGGCGATCACCTCGGCGACCGCGCGATAGAGCTCCTCGGGGATCTCCGCATCGAGTTCGATCCGCGAAAGGGCGTCGGCGAGCACCGGGTTCTGCTCGATGGCGACGCCGGAGGCGCGCGCCTCGGCCACGATCGCGTCGGCGATCGGCCCGCGCCCGGTCGCCACCACGCGCGGTGCGGACGGCGCCTCGTAGGTCAGCGCCACGGCGATGCGGCGGCGGGGGTCCTCGTCGGCCGGGGGCGGGCTCATGCGCTGCGGTCCACAAAATGGGTCGCCGCGCGTCCGTCCGCGACCGGCGGCCGCCCCTCGGCCAGATGGATCTCGTCGACCGTCAGCCGCGCCGCCTCCAGCGCGTCGCGCAGCAGGCCGACCTCGGCGCCGAGTTGCGCGGCGGCCTCGACCCGCTCGGTCCAAAGGCCGACCGACAGGTGTTCGCCCTGCAGGGACAGGAGGGCGTGGATCGCCCCGAAGGGTTCCAGATCGAAGGCGAAGCGCACCCGCCAGACCGGCGCGGCCAGCTTGCCGTCCCGGCCGGAGCGGCCGCGCTCGTCGCGCTCGATGCGGAATTGCGCGATGCCGGTCTCGCCGCGCGTCAGGATCGGTAGTTCGAAGGTCCATTGCGGCGGCTGCGCCCGGTCCTGCGCGGCCGAACGTCCCGCCGCCTCGGCCTCGGACCCGAGCGAGGCATATTGGCTGAGCATCAGCCGCGCGAGCGCCGCCTCCGTCTCCTGGCGCACCACCCGCCCCTGCCCGACTGGATCGCCCGCGCCGGGTCCCTGGCCCGTGGCCGGCGCCTCACCCTGAATCGCGCCCCCGCGCCGCGGCGGCGGGCTCGGCGACCCGTCCGGATCGCCGGCCACCGGTGCGGCGCCGGAGCCGGCCGCGCGCAGGGCCTGCGCGGCCATCAACTGGCGCGCCGCAAGATCGGCTTCGGGCGCCTCGCCGGGCGGCAGTCCGCCCGGGGCCTCGCCCGCCGCAGCGGCGCGTTGCACGAGCGTGCGCAACAGACGCGCCACGGCGTCGGCCTCATGGGCGCCACCGGCCTCGGACCCCGTGCCGGCGACACTGCCGGCGAGCGCGGCGGCCAGCAGATCGGCACCCGCCAATGCGGACGACGGCGTCGGCGCGCTCCCGGACAGGCGATCCGACGCCGCAGGCCCGACGTCATCGGGTGCCGGCAGCCCCGCGGACGATGCCGGCTCGGGTCCGGCGGCCACTCCGCCGGGCCCCCGGCCGGGCCGACCGGCGGCGGCGGCGGCCGATCCGGCCGCATCCGGTCCCCACAGACCCGTCGGCGGCGTGGCGTCCGGGTCGGCAGTTTCAGGGCCGGGGCCGGGGCCGGCTCCGGCCGCGCCGGGCGGCGAACCTGCGGGCGCCCTCAACCCCGCCGTGGTCTCCGGCATGGCACCGGTCAGAAGCTGATCCTGTCCGCTTGCCGCCGGAAGCCGCGACAGAAGCGCCGCCGAGGGTGCGTAGCCGGCGCCCGACGGTCCGCTCGGCCGCCCGTTCGCCGGCGCGCTTCGCACCGACGGGCCGGCGTCCGGACCGGCCTCGGCCGTCGGCCGCGCCACGGCCATGCCGCCGGCCTGTGCCGACGCGCCGCCCGTCGGCAGGGTCGGCGCCGCGATCGAACCGGGTCCGGCCGGCAGAACACCAGCCGCTAGACCGGCGCCGGACACCGGCTGATCGGCAAGGGATGGGGCGCCCGGAAGAGCACTGGTCGCGCCGGCGGCGGCACCCGAAAGACCAGACTGAAGTCCGCGCGCGTCGGGCGCGGGCCCGGCAGCCGGGGCCGCCGCCGGCGAACTGCCGCCGCCGGCCGTCGCGGACGGTCCGAGCCAGGCGCCGAGCGCCGTGCGCAGGCGCAGGAGCGACGCCTTGAGGTCGTCGCCCGCTGCGAGGCCGGCCCGGGCGGCAGGGCCAGTTCCTGCGGCGGTTGCCTCGTGGAAGACGCCGGAGCCGAGTACCGCGCGCGCCAGGCGGCGCGCGTCCGGCGCCCGGTCGAGATCGAGCCGCCGGCCGAGAAGGTCGGCGACGGCCGCGCGCACGGCATCGGGGACCCGGTCGGGCGCCGCCGCCGCCAGCGCCGTCGCGTCCGCGAAGAGCCGCGCCATGCCGGCCTGCCGGGCCGCAGCCGCCATGACGGCCTCGCCGACCACCTGCCGACGGACCGCGGCCGGATCGGAGGCGGCCGGATCGGAGGCGGGCGCATCGGCCGCAGCCGACGGCGCGGCATCGTCGGCTGCCTTGACCGCCAGGCGCGCGACGAGCCCGCCGCCTTCGCCCGGCTCGATCGCCAGCGCCACCAGCCGGCCGGGCTCGACGCCCTCGGCTGCGCCCATCAGCGCGGACAGCGGGATGTCCAGTTCCCCGAGGCGGGTCGACAGGCGCACCATGCCCTTGTCGGTGATGTCCAGGATGCGGGCATCGAGCACCAGCCCGCCCCGCGGCGCGGTGAAATCGCCCGGGGCAGTCTCGCGCGGTACGCCGACCGCTCTGCCGGAAAGCACGTCGATGACCATGGACCCTCCGTTCGGACCGGTCCCCGCATCAGTGTAGCGGTGCTTTGCGAGCCGGCCAACGGCTCCGTGTGCGGCGCGCTTCGCAACCGCACGATGCGACTCGCGAAGAGTTCATATTTTTGTCACGGATCGTTGCAATTATGCAACTCATTGAAGATTCAAGAGTCGGGATCTTTACTTCATGTCATTCTTTCCGCAGTAGTTTCCTATCAACCGCGTTCCTCCGACCGGGTAGATTTCCGTGCAAGAGCTGAAGCGTTTCATCGGACACCTGTCCGCGCCGAGCCTGTTCGAGACGGCTTTGCTCGTCTGTCTCGCTTCGCTGGCCCTGGTTGCACTCTCCATCCAGTAGCCGAATCACGCCCTGCAATAGCGACCATGCCGCCGTCGGCCTGTCTCCAGGCGCGCGACGCCTTGCCGTAGCGCGAGCGGAGCCGTTGCGGCAGACTTCGGCAGCGCCGCGACCGGGAGCCGGCGTCGAATCCCGCCCGCCCGGCACCGGAACGCCATGACCGATCCTGCCGACGTCGCCTGTCTCGACCCCCTCCGCCTTCACGGCGTCGATCCCGTCCGCCTCGCCACCTTCCTCGCGGCGGAGCAGCAGGCCTATCGGCGGGCCCACCCGCACTCCGCCGAGCTCGCCTCCCGTGCGTCCGAACATTGGCACGGCGGCGTGCCGCTGCACTGGATGAGCGACTGGGGCCTGCCCTTCCCGCTCTTCCTCAAGGAGGCCAGCGGCTCCTGCCTGACCTGCGTCGACGGACACGAACATGCGGATTTCTGCCTTGGCGATACCGGCGCCATGTTCGGCCACGCGCCGGAGCCGGTGCGCCGGGCGGTCGCCCACCAGATCGCGCGCGGGGCGACCGCGATGCTGCCCTCGCTCCTGGTTCCCGAGGTCGGGCGGCTGCTCGCCGAGCGCTTCGCCCTGCCGGTCTGGCAGGCGACGCTGACGGCGAGCGACGCCAATCGGGCCGTCATCCGCTGGGCACGCGCGCTGACCGGCCGCAGCGACATCCTGATCTTCAACGGCGCCTATCACGGCGCGGTCGACGACGTGCATGTCCGCCTCGCCGACGGCGCCCCGATCCAACGGCCGGGCCTGGTCGGGCAGGTCTACGACATGCGCGCCCATACCCGTGTGGTCGAGTTCAACGACCTCGCGGCCCTGGAGGCTGCCCTTGCCGACGGCGGCGTCGCCCTGGTTCTCGCCGAACCGGTCATGACCAATATCGGCATGGTACTGCCGGACGAGGGCTATCACGCCGCCCTGCGCCGGCTGACCCGCGCCGCCGGCACCCTGCTCGCCATCGACGAGACGCATACGCTCTCGGCCGGCCCCGGCGGCTATGCCCGCGCCCATGCGCTCGAGCCGGATTTCCTGGTCGTCGGCAAGGCGATCGGCGGCGGCGTGCCGGCGGCGGTCTATGGCGTTACGGCAGCGGTCTCGCAGGGCATGGCGCGGGTGCGCGCCGAGGCGCCCGGCTATTCGGGCATCGGCACGACGCTGTCGGCCAACGCGTTGGCGATGGCGGCCATGCGCGCCATGTTCGAGGAGGTCATGACCGCGGACGCCTACCGGCACATGATCGCGACCGCTTCGGATCTCGCCGGACGCCTGCGCGCGATCATCGCCGAGCGCCGGCTGCCCTGGTGCGTGACCGCGGCCGGCGCCCGGGTCGAATTCATGCTCGCCCCCGAGCCGCCGCGCACCGGCGGCGCGGCGGCCCGGATCGGTTCGGCCGAGATCGAGGGCGCTCTGCGCCTCGCGCTGATCAATCGCGGCGTGGTCGTCACCCCGTTCCACAACATGCTGCTCGCCGCCCCGACCACCGGCCCCGAAGCGGTCGATCGCCTGTGCGCCGGCCTGGAAGACGCGCTGGACGCGATCGTCGCGCCCTGAAGCCGGCTCAGGACCGCGCGCGGTTATCCGGCGGTCAGAAGGTCTTGATGCGTCCGGCCTTGTCGATCGCCTCGACCACCCGTCCGTAGACGATCGAAGTCCACCCGTTCTCGTGGCCTTGATTGTTTGCGATCAGATAGCGCCCGTCGGCGGCGATGCGCGTGATCAGATGGGCGTCGATGTAACGTCCCTTGACCTTGCAGAAGACGATGTCGCCGACCGCGTACCGCTCCTGCCTGCGATAGACGCAGGTCGACGGATTGCTGAGGATCGGCAGCATCGAATTGCCGGAGCATTTCATGGTGGCGGATCCGAGCGTTTCGAGATCCCGGATCGTCCGGTCATATTTGTTCATAGGAAAACCTGTTCCTGTCGTATCGGCATGCTGAAATTCAATCGATCGCGGCCGGAGACGTCGCGCCGGCATTGAAGTCTGGGAGGAGCCCTGGCTTTCGGACCGGGGTCGCAAGGCGCCCGGCCAAACGCGGGGCGCTTCATATCGGCCAGTCGTGCCGGCAGCACGGGGACCGCAATGGCGCCCCCAAAGAACATCCGGCGGCGCGGGTAGCGTTGTCCGGAGCCGTTGCCAAAATCGGCAACGGCCTCCGAAGCGCTGAGAATGCTTGTGAAATCGTCGCTCAGACTGACGACGGATCGAGGTCGGCGCGCTCGTCGCGTCGAGGGCGCCGCCGCCGAATGGAGCATGGCCGCAGGCAGGACGAACGGAGACGGCACGGGCGCGTGCCCGCGAAGGAAGGTCTGCCGTGAGCCGTTCGCGTGTGAGCCGCAGCCCCTCCCCAACCTGAAAACGTTCGAGTGGCGGCCGGACGTTGTTCCGGTCCAGCCCAGGATCCCCAAAGGCGCGCGACGACCGGCGGGATGCCGTCGCCGATCAGCCCTCCGCCCTTAAGCCGATCGCCCACTGGGCCGCCGGCGTCAAGTCCGTGGCCGGCAGCCGCCGCATGCCTTGCGGGCCGCGGGCGATCATGAAGGACCGCGCCGCGACCTTTCCGCGGGCCGAGCCAGCTGCCCGCCCGCCCGGCTGCCCCGTCAGAGAAGACGCGGCAGATAGAGAACCAGGTCGATCACCGCCAGCAGGACGGTCAGGCCGACCGCAAGACGGACGCGCCGCGCATCGACCGGATGCACGGCCGGCTTCACAACCATAGCGGGCATGGCTTCCGACGCGCCGGGCGCAACCGTGACCATCAACTCAGTACCTTCCGCCCGATACGCCATAGGGTTCCCCAACTCCAACGTCATTCCCACCTTCAATTTTCGCCGAAGCGATTACGGTTCGATTAACATTGAGGCCGATTAACCAGCCTCGATCCGAGTCACAAGCCGGGCCCTGTGGGCAACGCCACATCGAGCACCCGCAGTTGCACTCTTGCATCACCCTGCCAATGGTCCAGCGACAGCGAACCGGCGACATGGATCATCCGGCCGCGCGCCTCCAGAAGGGCGCGGCCGAGCGGCTCCGAGGCGGCCCGGAAGGCCATCGCCTTGAGGGTCGTGCCGTCGCCGGCCGCGAGGCTGGCGCGGACATGGCCCTGGCCGACGGTTTCCACATAGGTCACCCGATGCGCCGCCAGCGCGAAGACCGGTTCGGGATGGCCGGCCCCGTAGGGTCCCGCCTTCTCGACCATCTCGACGAAGCCGACCGTCGCGCCGGAGGCCGACAGGACACCGTCGAGCACCAGGTCGGACACCGCCAGGCTGTCGGCGACCGCATCGGCGACGCGAGCCTCGACATGGGCGCGGAACGCCTCCAGCCGATCGCGCTCGATGGTCAGGCCGGCCGCCATGGCGTGGCCGCCGCCCTTGACCAGCAGCCCTGCGGCGACCGCCGAGCGCACCGCCGCGCCGAGGTCGACGCCGCCGATCGAGCGCCCCGAGCCGGTCCCGACCGGACCGCGATCGAAGGCGATCGCGAAAGCCGGCCGGCGCCATCGCTCCTTCAGCCGCGACGCGATCAGGCCGACCACGCCGGGATGCCAAGTTTCTGAGGCGGTCACGATCACGGGCCCCGGGTCGCCCATGGCGTCGACCTCGGCGACGGCCTCTTCGAGCATCGCCGTCTCGATGACCTGCCGTTCGCGGTTCAGCCGGTCGAGTTCCGCCGCCAGCCGTTCGGCGGCGACCGGGTCCTCGGTCGCCAGCAGTTCGGCGCCGAGCGCGGCATTGCCGATCCGGCCGCCGGCATTGATGCGCGGCCCGATCAGGTAGCCGAGATGACTGCTGGCGATCGGACCGTTCAGGCGCGCCACGGTGGCGAGCGCGGCCAGCCCAACATTGCGCCGGCTGCGCGCGACGGCGAGCCCGCGCACCACGAAGGCCCGGTTGAGCCCGATCAGCGGCACCACGTCGGCGACCGTGCCGAGCGCGACCAGATCGAGCAGGGCCATCAGGTCCGGCTCGGCGCGCTTCGCGAAGGCGCCGCGCCGGCGCAGTTCGCGATTGACCGCCACCATGGTCATGAAGGTGACGCCGACGGCCGCCAGATGGCCGAGGCCGGACAGGTCGTCCTGACGGTTCGGGTTGACCACCGCCACGGCCGGGGGCAGCGCGACATCGCATTGATGATGATCGATCACGACCGTGTCGAGCCCGAGCCGCCGGGCCTCCTCCAGCGGCTCGAAGCTGGTCGACCCGCAATCGAGCGTGATCAGGAGGCGCGCGCCGCCCTTCGCAAGCCCGCGGATCGCCTCGACATTGGGACCGTAGCCCTCGATCAGGCGATCGGGAATGTAGACGGTCGACCGCACGCCGAGGGCGGCGAGATAGCGCGTCGCGAGCGCGCAACTGGTCGCCCCGTCCACGTCATAGTCGCCGAACAGCGCGATCGCCTCGCCGGCCAGGACCGCATCGGCGATGCGCGCGGCGGCGGCATCCATGGCGGTCATCACCGAGGGATCCGGCATCAGGGCGCGCACGGTCGGCTCAAGAAAGCCGACCGCCGCCTCCAGGCCGACATCACGCCCCGCCATGATGCGCGCGACCATCTGGTCGATACCGGTGCGCTGCGTGATCGCCAGCGCCCTCGCCTCCCCGACCGCATCCAGCCGGTCGCGCCACCGCCGTCCGGTCACGGACCGCGCCACGCCGAGCACCGCCCGATCCGGCGCCCGATCGTCGATGGCGGGAAATCGAATCGTCATGACCACGAGGGTAGCCGAACCGCCCTATCCGGCCCACCGGCCACAGCAGGAACGTTCCCGTGATTCACGGTTCGGCCCGGGACGATGCAGGGATGTGACGGTGACCTTTGGGCAGCAGCGGCGCGTTCCGACCCGGCGTCCGGGCACGCCACCGCACCGAAAGCCGCCGAAAACCGCTCCGGTGACCCCAGGGGTCGAAATGTGAGTGGTTCGGATTGACGAGACCGATGGGGACCGTCCGTCTCGATCGAACCGCTCGAGCCGGACGCGGGGTCCGGACGGCCGGCGGTTGGACCGCGCCCTTCACGAGCGCGGCTTCGGACGCGGCAGCGGGGCCGTGTAGGCGGGCGGCGGCTCGCCGGCGGCGACTGCCGGAAGCCCTGCGGAAGGCGGCACCGTCGCGGTCGTTGCCGGCGCGGGATCGGCAAGTGCCGCCGGCTCGGTGGTGGTTGGATTGGGATTCGGGAACGAGAATCCCTGGATCACGCGGACCGGGCCGGCCGGCGCCACCACCTCCGGCGGGTGGGAAACCTCCGTCGTGGCGGCATTCGGGATGGCGTTGACGATCAGCGTTCCGGCCGGCGCGGCGCCGTCGCGGCGCGGCCTGGCAATCAGATCGCCCTTGGGCAGCGGCGGCGACGAAATGCGCGGCCCCGTCAATGCGAGCGGCGGCGGCGGTGTCCGAACGGGCGCGATCGCGGCCACTTGTGCGGAGGGGCCCGGCAGCGGCGCACCATCGCCGCGACCGGTCTCGACCGGATCGGCTGCCGTCGCCGGCGTCCCCGGCCCGGACGGAACCGCAGGCGGCAGGACCGCAGCGGACGGGTAGGCAATCGCCGGCGCGGCGACCGACGCGGACGTATGCGAGCCCCCCGGTGCCGGGCCGGCCGGCGCCGGGCGCTGCGTCGGCAGCGGGGGAGCGCGCTCGATCGACGGCGGCAGGGCCGACGTCATGTCGCCGGGCGGCGCATAGGCGGCCAGCGGAATCCTGCGTTCGGGCACCCGTTCATGACGGACCGTCGGCGCTCCGGCATCCGCGGTCGGGTTGCCGGCGAACGGCGGCTTGCCGCGGCCGTCGACGGTAGGGGCCCCGGCGCTCGGATCGGCATGGCCCGCAAGGCCGGTCCCGTGCGGACCGGTTGGCGGCGGGGCGGCCTTCGCGTCCGCCAATGCCGGTGGCGGCGCTTTTCCGCCGGGCGCGGGCGGCGCCAAGGTCAGGGGTCCGACGGCCTCTCCGGTCACGCCGGATCCGATGCGGCCGCTCCCGGCGAGCGCAGGCGGCGCGAAACGGGGGACAGCATCGATGGCCGGAGCGCCATAGAGGCTGAACTGTCGGCCGCAGTGATCGACCCATTCCATCGCCGCCCCGATGCCGTCGATCGGCAGGCTGGAATCGTCGATGTTGCCCGAGCGCGACCTCACCGTCAGGACCCGGCCGCGCTTCAGCGCCAATTCGAAGCCGGGGACGTCGCCCGGATGGATCGCGAACCGGTTCGGATCGAGGGCATAGGCGTCGGCCGGCACCGTGCGCTGCCCGTCGATCAGCAGCGTCACGTCCTGGTCCTTGTCGGGATCGAGCTGAAAGGACGAACGGATGACCTGGATGCCCCAGCCGGCACCGCCGCCGATCACGATGGACATCCGGTCGCCTTTGCGCCCGCCGCCGAGCGTCCGTTCCGCGACGCACTGGAACACCTGCCCCCTTTGCGTCACCTGCGGCTGACCGGTCCACGCACCGAGCTTCACTTCGCGGCCGGGCACGACCATCACGCCGGATTGGGCGGAGGCAGGGCGGAAGGAAAGCGGAAACAGGATACAGGAGACCAGCGAAACCCCGGCGCACAGGAGCACGGACCGGGTTCCAAGCTGCATGGAGTCTCCCCTCCGTTCGGACGATGGCGGCGCAGAGTGGTCGTTCAAAGCGGCGGAAGCAAGCGACCGGAAATCCGGCAGGAGGATGGCCGAGAAGAGTTAACAGAGTTTCCGACAGGCGCTCGGCCGCACTTTTCCTGGGGAATTTCCCGGCAATTTCGTGACGGTCCGCGTCCGACCCGGCGGCCTGGAGCCCCGCACGGGGCATTTCGGCCGAAGATGGGCGAATCAGCCGGTGCCGCGCAGAGGTCCGGCCGGAATCGGGTGCCGCTACCGCAAGACGGTCCGGCGCATCTCTTCCGCCAGCCGCTCGCCGAGCCGGTCGACCTTGTCGGGAGCCCCCGGTTCGCGGGTCTGGACGGAGATCAGATAGATGCCGCCTTGCGAACGCGGCAGCAGCACCAGGGCAATGCGTCTTGTTCCCCCCGGATCGTCGCAGTCGACCACCTCGAACACGATCGGATCCGGCTTGCCGGCCTTCTTCGGTCCCGCCTTCGGGCGGGCGGGCGCCTTCTTGACCTCCCCGGCGCGCTTGCGGCATCCGGGGCTGGTGCCGATGATGCGGTCGGCGAGGCTCTGGGCGTTCTTGCCGGCCCAGACCTGAATCTCGCCCTGCATGCCGTCCGCCTTCCAGGACAGCGACTTGTCCTCCGACGGATAGGCCGGAATGCCCGGCGGCGGCCCGACCCGGACCTCCTTGGCCTCGACCGCCTGCAGCAGGCGACCCATCAGGCCGGCAATGTCCTGACGGAGCTTGGCGGCATCCGCCGTTGCCTTCTCGCGTCCGGGCGGGACGAAATTCGCGTAGCGCTTGGCGCAGGCCTCGACCCAGTCGAGCGCCCGCGCCACCCCGGCCAACGCCAGATCGTAATGTTCGTCCGCCGCCGCCACGCCGAGCGTCGAACCGCGGCGCAGGGCGCCGAGAAACCGCTCGATGTCGGGCACGCCGATGACCGCGACCTGGTCGGCCTGTGCCTCCGGATGCCCCTCGATCACCGCCTCGCCGTCGATGGTGATGCGGAAGCTGACCGGCGCCGCGCCGGTATCGCCGCCGGCGAAACCGAGCGTCCAGCCGTTGATGCGATCGAGCGCAATGGCCGCGGCGACTTCACGTCCGCTGGTCACCGAGGCGCGCTTGAAGCGCCCGGTCACCGCGCAGCGCGAGAAGGAGCCGCTGTCGTCGGTATTCGCCGTTCCAGTCCAGCGGCCGTACTGGAAGGTCTCCAGTTCAGCCGCCCGCGCGACGCCGACACCCGCCAGCGCGGCGACGCCGAGCAGACCGGCCATCAGGAACTCGCCTATACGCATCGGGACACCCACTGGCTTCCGGGCATTCCCGGAAGTCTGTCTAGGCGGTGGCGGAAGCCGGCAGCCCCCGCGCGCCGCGGTTGCAGTCAGAACCGGCCGGCCAGCGCATTGGACGCCTGCCGGACGGAATTGTCGACCTGGCGCAGGCGCTCCAGCACGGCCTCGGCGCCTTGCGCATAGAGCCCGATCACATAGTGGCCGCCCTTGCGTCGCGTCAGCACCGTATAGCGCGCCGCAGCCGGCGCCCCGGTCTGTTCGCAGCCCGTGAAGATATGGGCCACTTCCGCCCGTCCGGTCGGTGCCGGCAGGTTGCCGGACGCATATTGCCCCGCGCAGGTGCGCGCATCGTTGGCCACGATTCGCTCGGTGATGCCGCGCGGATCGGCTTCCGGCACGATTCGAACCGTTCCCATGACGCCGTCGTCGGTGGCGAAGATCGCATCGGCCCCGCGGTGCTTTTCCGGCGCATCCGATGGCGGCATGACACGATAGTCCGACACCCCGGCGCCGGCCATCAGGCTGGCCAGGAACACGGTCGATTCCGAGCGCATTTCGATCGAGGCGGCCTCGCTGCCGGCCGGCTGGGACCCCGGCGGCGCCGCACCGGCGGCCGCAACCCCCGGCCCGCCGCCTGCGGAGACCGTTCCGGTCGATGCCACGGTTCCGGCCGTCGCGCCGCTCACCGACGCGACCCCACCCGGCGCCGCCGGCGCACCGCCCGCGCCCTGCCCGTTGGCAGGCTGTCCCGGCGACGGCGGCGTCAGCGGCCTGAACTCGGCGGTCGGACCCTCCGGCGGTCGGGGCGGAGCCGGCCGCGGCGTCGGTGCCCCCGGCAGGGCCGTGCCCGGGGCACCGGCCAGACCTTGCGCGGTGCGGGCGGGCTCGTAGCGCGTCACGCAGCGCAGCAGCCAGGCGAGGCCTTCGGCCGTGCCGTCGAGACGGAAATTGTAGGTGTCGCGCCCGATGCCGATCCGCAGCAGCAGCCCGCGCCGAAACAGATCGAACAGCCCGCTGTCGTCCTTGAGCTGGATCGCCATCATGCTCGGCGACACCGCCTTGGCGGTCGCCACGACCGGCTCGAACTCGTCGATCACCAGGTTGACGCGCGCCATCTGGCCCGGCGGCAGCTGCCAGGCCGGGTTGAGCAGCGCCATGGCCCAGTCGTAACGGCGGTCGATCGCGAAGCGCAGGGTGGTGCCGCTCTGATAGGCGACCGACATGCTGCAATGCGAGAATTCGCCGGTCTGATCGCTCGCATGCGCGACCGCCGTCCAATTGGCGATCCGCGCCGTTTCGAGCGTGGCCGCCGCGGCGGGACCGCCCGCGGACACCAGGGAGACGGCAGCGGCCGCGAGCATGCCCGGGCGCATCCACCGGAATTTCCGACGCATCAGATCGGTCTCCTTGACCTACAAGCGTCCAAAATGGGCGAGCCGTCCGCGCAAATCAAGCATGCCGCACCGCGGCGGCCGGTTCGCCATTGGGGGCAGCCGGTTAGGCCGCCGTCAGGTGGCGGGTCCGTCCAGGGCGGCCCGAATCGCCGCGACCACGCGGGGATCCTCGGGTTCGACATGGGACGGGAAGGCCCGGTCGAGGCGGCCATCGCGGCTAACGAGATATTTGTGGAAATTCCAGCGCGGCTCCGATGCCGGTCCGAGCACGGTGGACGCCCAGCGGTAGAACGGATGGGCACCGGCGCCGCGCACGACCGACTTCGCGGCGAGCGGGAAGGTCACCCCGAAGGTGCCGCCGCAGAAGCCGCGAATGTCCGCATCCGTGCCCGGCTCCTGGCCGCCGAAATCGTTCGACGGCACGCCGATCACCACGAGACCGGCCGAACCATGCGCCTCGTAGAGCGCCTGCAGACCCCGATATTGCGAGGTGTAGCCGCAGCGCGAGGCGGTGTTGACGATCAGCAGCACCTTACCGCGGAACGCATCGAGCGGCAGGGGCGATCCGTCCGACGCCGTGAAGGCGAAGCGCCAGGCGTTGCCGGTCTCGACCGGTCCGGCCGCGCGGGCGGCGGTCACGGCCGCCACCGGGACCAGCGCCGCGGTCGCAGCCGCGACGGTCGAGACGGCGAAGGTGCGGCGGCTGATGGACATGACTGGCGTCTCCGGCTGCGGGCCGCCGGGTCTACGGCGGCCGATCGCCGCCGGATCATAGCCGCCGCGGCCTTCCCCCGCCATCCGCGTGCGTCCGGCGCGCGGCGTGCGGCCGCCGGCCGATCCGGTGCGATCCTGGCCGAGCGCCCGCCCGCGACGGTCAGGCGACCTTTGCGGCGCTCAGCTCTGCGAAGGTCTCGCCGTCGGCCGACAGGGCCCCGGCCAGTTCGAGGAACAGCTTGGCCGGCAGCGGCGGCGCGAAGACATAGCCCTGCGCGGCGGTGACGCCCTTCTCGCGCAGCTTCTCGATCTGCTCCTCGCGCTCGACGCCCTCCGCGACGATGCCCATGCCGAGCGAATTGGCCAGTTCGACCAGAACGTCGATGATCGTCGAGGCGCCGAGATCGGCCCCCATGGCGTCGATGAACATCTTGTCGATCTTGATGATGTCGATGCCGAGCTGCTGCAGGTAGGCGAGCCCGCCATGGCCGGTACCGGTATCGTCGAGCGCGACCCGGCAGCCGAGCACGTGCATTTCCGCGATGATCCGGCGCGCGCGCTCGATATCGCGCAACGGGTAGCGCTCGGTCACCTCGAAGACCAGCTGGTCGTAGCCGATCGGCCCGTCGGCATAGATCGCGATGATGTCGTCGATGATCCGGCGGTCGTCGAAATGACCGGCGAACAGGTTGATCGACAGTTTCAGGTCCGTCCGGCGCCGGAACAGCGGGCCGAGATCGATGACCGACTGGCGCATCAGCTGGCGCGTCATCTCGAAGACATGGCCGGAGGTCTCGGCATAGGGCATGAAGCGGCCGGGCGAGACCACCGTACCGTCGGCATGCTGCCAGCGCGCGAGCAGTTCGCAGCCCTCGATCTGGCCGCTCTCGATATTCATGACCGGCTGGTAATAGGGAATGAATTCGCCGTTCTTGATCGCCAGGAAGATCTCGTCGTCGACCTGCTTCTCGGGCCGGCGCGTGACCCAGGCGGTCAGGCCGAACAGGACCAGGCAGACCGCGACCGCCCCGACCGTCAGCGTCAGGTCGAGCGCCCGCACGATCGGATAGAAGACGGAGATCGGGGCCTGCACGACGACTTCCAGCGGGAAGATGTCCGAGCGGGAGCGTACCGAGACCAGACCGCCCGGAGCGCCGCCATCCGCCTGGCCGAGGCGCATCCAGGTCTTGGAGCCGTCGACGATCACCTCGACCGAGCGCTGCTCGCGCATGAAGCTCGGCCCGGGATCGATGTCGAGTGCCGCCGGGGCGACTTCGGCGATCAGCCGCGCGCCGCTCGCGCTGCGCCATCCGACCACCATCGAGCCCTGGATGTTCTGGCCCTTCGGCACCGAGGTGACCATGATGGTCACCTGCCGTTCGTCATCCTCTGCGGGTCCGAGCAGGGCGGCGGGTCGGGCCGGCGGCGGCGGCTCGAGGCACATCGCATAGCCGTTGCGGTCGACGAGGCCCATCCGACGAACGAAATCCGCCTGGGCGACCTTTTCGGCGAAATCGATGCGGTCGGCCTCCAGGCAGGCATGACGGGAGGCGCGGTCGAGATCGCGCAGGAGCGTGATGGCTTCCGACAGGGCCCGCTCGGCGCGCGAAAGATAGCGCCCCGCCACCGATTCCACCTCCGCCCCGCCGATCGAGGCGTAGTGAGCCTTCAGGATCAGCTTGCCGAGCACGAGCGGCGCCACCGCCACGATGACGGCCAGAACATACGGAAGGAGACCGACGAAGGCGGACTTACGCAAGACCTGGTACCCGGGGTTCGGCGTCGCGCGCCGTCGTTCCCGTGTCGGCCGACACTTGACCAGGATTTTGCCCGAAGACCGTAAACGCGCCCTGAACGAGCCCGGCGATGGCGACGATCGCGGGCCGGACGACCGGCCGCCGCGCGCCGCCGTTCGCACCCGGCATGCTCGCCATGCCGTGGCGTCCCGGCGCGTTTGGTCCTAGTCTTGGCGAAAACGCGATGCGAGGCAGGCCATGTCCATTTCCGTTTCAACCGCGGCGGCATCCGCCGCACCGGCTCCGGCCGCAGCCGCGATCCTGCGCGAACGGCTGGACGACGGCGTGCTGCGCCTGACGCTCGACCATGCCGAGCGCCGCAACGCCCTGTCGGAGGCCATGATGGCGGCCCTGCAGGAAGCACTCGATCGCGCCGCCGCCGATCCCGCCGTCCGGGTCGTCGTCATCGGCCATACCGGCCCGGCCTTCTCGGCCGGCCACGACCTGAAGGAACTGACCGCGCGGCGTGCCGACGCCGATCGCGGCCGCGCCTATTTCGAGACGGTGATGAAGACCTGCGCGCGGCTGATGACCAGCGTGGTGCGCCTGCCGAAGCCGGTGATCGCGGAGATCTCCGGCCTCGCCACGGCGGCCGGCTGCCAGCTGGTCGCCTCCTGCGATCTGGCGGTGGCCGGCGAAGGCGCCCGCTTCGCCACGCCCGGCGTGCATATCGGCCTGTTCTGCTCGACCCCGATGGTCGCCCTGTCGCGCAACCTCGCGCCCAAGCATGCCATGGAAATGCTGTTGACCGGCGAAACCGTCGACGCGGCCACCGCGCTGCGCTTCGGCCTCGTCAACCGGGTCGTCCCGCCGGCCGAACTGACCGCGGAGACCGGCCGGCTCGCCGCGACCATCGCGGCGAAGTCGCCCGCCACGCTGAAGATCGGCAAGGAGGCCTTCTATCGGCAGGTCGAGATGGACCTCGACGCCGCCTATGCCTATGCGGCCGGCGTGATGGTCGACAACATGCTGATCCGGGATGCCGAGGAGGGCATCGGCGCCTTCATCGAGAAGCGCCCGCCGCAATGGCGGGGGGCCTAGGCCATGGCGGCGTCGACCTTCGCCGGCCTGTGGCGGCTGCTGTTCGGCGCCGCCGCCGTCTTCGCGGTTCTGGCCATCGCCGGCGGGATCGTCTCGACCGGCAGCTGGCCGGCCTGGACCTTCGCGCTGGCGCTGCTCTTCGCCGTCGCCGGCGCCGCCAGCCTGACGGTGCGTGCCACGCTCGCCGCCCGCCGTGCCATCGACGACCTGATCGACGACGACACCCCTCCGACCGGGCCACCCGGCCCCAAAACCGGACCGCGCTGATCCCATGAATCACGACGCCTATGACGATGCCTATATCCGCGACATCCTGGAATCGGTCCGCTCGATCGCGGTCGTCGGCGCCTCGAACAACAATGTCCGGCCGTCCTATTTCGTGCAGAAATACCTGATCTCGAAGGGCTACGAGGTCTGGCCGATCAATCCGGGCCTGGCCGGCAAGGACATCCTCGGCCGCCCGGTCCATGCCAGCCTTGCCGAGCTGAATCAGCCGGTCGACATGGTCGACATCTTCCGCGCCGGCGAGCATGCCGTGCCGATCGTCGAGGAGGCGATCCGCATCGGCGCCAAGGTGATCTGGATGCAGCTCTCCGTCCGCAACGACGAGGCGGCGGCGCTGGCCGAGGCCGCCGGCCTCAGGGTGGTGATGAACCGCTGCCCGAAGATCGAGTATGGCCGGCTGTGCGGCGAGATCTCCTGGATCGGCGTCAATTCGCGCACCATCTCGTCGAAGAAGCCGGCCCGCTCCGGCGGCTTCCAGCATCTCGGCCTGCGCCGCCCGCCCGGCGTCGTCTGAACCGTCCCGGCGTCGGGTCCGGCCGTCCCCTCCGGCCGCCCACGGCGTCACCGCAGGTCGCCACCGCGCCTCGGACCGGCCCGGTTGGCGCCGTCGCGCGGCAGCCGCCATCCGGGGAATGGTTTTCCTGCCCGGTGCCCTCGGACGCAATGGCCGTGATTTGACGCTTCCGCCGCCTTCGGCCACAAAGACGGTCCCTCCGGCCGGATCCAAGCCCGGCCCCAGAAGACGATCGTCAAGAGGAGCGTCCCATGTCCGATCGCCAGCCCGGCTTCGCGACCCTCGCCGTCCATGCCGGCGCGCAGCCCGACCCGACCACCGGCGCCCGCGCGACGCCGATCTACCAGACGACGTCCTTCGTCTTCGACGATGTCGACCATGCCGCCTCGCTGTTCGGGCTGCAGGCCTTCGGCAACATCTATACCCGCATCGGCAACCCGACCTGCGCGGTCGTCGAGGAGCGCGTCGCCGCGCTCGAGGGCGGCACGGCGGCGCTGGCGGTCGCCTCCGGCCATGCCGCGCAGGTGCTCGCGCTGCACGCGCTGATGACGCCCGGCGACGAACTGATCGCCTCCAACAAGCTCTATGGCGGCTCGATCAACCAGTTCAACCACTCGTTCAAGAGCTTCGGCTGGAACGTGAAATGGGCCGACGCGACCGATCCGTCGTCCTTCGAGCGCGCCGTCACCGAAAAGACCAAGGCGATCTTCATTGAGAGCCTGGCCAATCCGGGCGGCATCGTCACCGACATCGCGGCGATCGCGGCGGTCGCGCGCAAGGCGGGCGTGCCGCTGATCGTCGACAACACGCTGGCCACCCCCTATCTGTGCCAGCCGATCCAGCACGGCGCCGACATCGTCGTGCATTCGCTGACCAAGTTCATGGGCGGCCACGGCAATTCGATCGGCGGCATCATCGTCGACGGCGGCTCGTTCGACTGGCGCGCCTCCGACAAGTATCCGATGCTGTCGGCCCCGCGTCCGGAATACCAGGGCATGATCCTCGCCGAGACCTTCGGCAACTTCGCCTTCGCGATCGCGGTCCGCGTGCTCGGCCTGCGCGACCTCGGCCCGGCCCTGTCGCCGTTCAACGCCTTCATGATCCTGACCGGCATGGAGACGCTGCCGCTGCGCATGGAGAAGCACTGCGCCAACGCCAAGCGCGTCGCCGAATGGCTGAAGGCTCGGCCGGACGTGTCCTGGGTCTCCTATGCCGGCCTGCCGGACGATCCGAGCCATGCGCTGGCCCAGAAATACCTGCCGCGCGGCGCCGGCGCCGTCTTCACCTTCGGCCTCAAGGGCGGCTACGAGGCGGGCGTCAAGCTGGTCTCCAACGTCAAGCTGTTCTCGCACCTGGCCAATGTCGGCGACACCCGCTCGCTGATCATCCACCCGGCCTCGACGACCCACCGCCAGCTCTCCGACGCCCAGAAGACCACCGCCGGCGCCGGCCCCGACACGGTCCGCCTGTCGATCGGCATCGAGGACATCGAAGACCTGCTCGCCGACCTCGACCAGGCCCTGTCGGCCTGACGGCAGGTTTCAGCCGCACACCATGATGTGGGCCGGAGCGATCCGGCCCATTTCTTTTGAACGGACACGGATCAGCGGGAAGGTCCGGAAAGAGCGGGTGCGGTGGCCGATCCTGTGGCCCGATCGCACGCGGGAGATACGGATGCAGGCTTTGGCTGAAATGCTCGGCGGCCGAGTGGCTTCGGAGAAAGGCCATCCAGAGCTGACCGCACCTCTTGGGCACATCCGCGCCACATACCGCCCGGTCGCGATCCTGCTCTACGGCAGCCGTGCGCGTGGCGACGCGACGACAGTCAGCGACTGGGATCTCAAGGTCATCGTGCCGGACGATGCACCAGATCACGTGTTCTCAACGTTGCTCGCATGGAAGACGCAAGAGGGATCGGGCGTCTATGCCGACATCTCCTGTGCGCGCCTGTCGGACTTCGTCGCCGGCCTCAATGTCCCCAACACAGCCGCCAACCTGATGGCGGACGAGGCCGTTCTGCTTGAAATCAGCCGTGCCGATCCATCCGCGCCGAGATGATCGATCCGTTCGGCGGCATGAAAGAGTGGCGACCCCGGCGTGACTCGAACACGCAACCACTCGCTTAGAAGGCGAGTGCTCTATCCGGTTGAGCTACGGGGCCGTGCCCGGCCGGTGGGCCGGGGAATCCTGCAATGCGGAACGGTGGATGGAACGGTGGATCCGGGCAGGCCCGTCCCCGCCCCGATCATTCGGGTCAGTGCGTCCAGTGGCCGATGCGGCCGAACTTGAAATTGTCGGAATAGGACATGGTCTTCGGCTTGCGCTCGTGCGGCTCCTGCACGGTGTAGGGGATGCCGTTCTTCTCGCAATAGGCGACGGCATCTTCCTTTTCGGCGAAAAACAGCTTCAGCTGGCTGCGCATGTCGGAGGACGAGGTCCAGCCCATCAGCGGCTCGGTCGAGCGCGCGGCCTCGGGCTCGTAGTCCAGGCACCAGCGCTTGGTCTTGGCCTGGCCCGACTGCATGGCGTTCTTCGCCGGCTTGTAGATGCGCGCAACCATCGTTCGTGCTCCGTCAGACCGCCGGACCCGCCGCGGCGTCCGGCCGAAGGCCGTCGTCGACCGGCTTCCCGTGTCCGCCCGGTTAGCGGGTTCCGCCGCCGCGCGCAATGCCATCCGGCATCGCGGGACATCGAAGGCGCCGCCTGCGCCGGACCGGCCGGAGGGCTCCAGCCTGCGTGCCGGACACTAGTCGCCCGATTGCCGCAGTGCAAGACGCATCGGCCGCGCCGGTCGCGGCACCGGGTTGACTTATGGTGGTGCGTTCCGCTCATTTTCGGTTCCGCATCTGGACCCGCCATGTCGTTTCGCAAGCAGCTGAAGACCCTCCGGAAATCGACCCTTCGCGCCCTCGCCGCGGCGCGCCGGGAGACCCTTCGGCGCGGCGCGCTCGCCAAGGGGGATGCCTACGAATTGGTGACCGATCCGGGCGCCGCCTGGCCCGGATACGCGGCCCTGCCCGCCGTTGCGGACGATGCCGCCGGGCACTCGATATCCTGCGTAATGGTCTCGCGCGGCTTCCCTGACATCATCGGCGGCGCGCTCGCCAGTTTCGCGGCCCAAGACCATGCCCGGCGCGAACTCGTGGTGGTCGTCCCCGAACCTCAGATCGATGCGGTGCGCCGGTCGGCCGCCGCGCAGGCGGTCGAGGCGCGAATCATCGCCGCACCGGACGGCGCGACGCTCGGCGAATTGCGCAATTTCGCCATTGCCCGCTCGGACGGCGAGATCGTCTGCCAATGGGATGACGACGACATCTACGCCCATGACCGCCTGCGCCTGACAGCGGCCGCCCTTGTGCGATCGCAAAAGGCCGCCGCGATGCTCAACCGGGTGACCTTCTGGTGGCCGGCGCGCCGGACGATCGCGATCAGCCGGCCGCGCCATTGGGAGGGCACCATCACGGCTTGGCGCAAAGCCATCCCGATCTATCCGGCCTTGGCGCGCGGCGAGGACACCTTCGTGACCCACGGCATCCTGCGCTATGGCGGCATCGCCAAGCTCGACGCGCCTGAGCTCTATGTCTACCGGGTGACGGGCCGGAACACCTGGGACGCGCCGCATTTCGAGAAGATCCTGAAGGCCTGCACCGGGCTTTCGACCGGCGTCGAGCATGACCGTCGCGTGGAGCGCCTCGCCGGCCGCGTCGGCCATCACCTCCGCACGCACGGAAGCCCCGCCGCCTGACGGCGACGGGGTCCCATTTCACATTGCGGACACTGGCATCCGCCTGATGCCGATGTCTCAGTCGATGACTTCGATGACGCGGCGGGTGCGCGGCTCGATCAGCAGGACTTCATTCTGGTAGACGACGTAGCGATAGCTGCGCAGTTCCGGCATTTCGGTCACGACGCTGCCGGGGATGTCCCAGAGATCGACGGACTCGGGCAGGATCTCGCCTTGACGGGCATTGATCTTGACCTTGATCTCGCTCTGCGAGCGCAACTCGCGCTTGATCATCGAGAACTTCGAACGGTCGATCACGAGGCGGGCGGCGCCGGTGGCGGGACCGCCGCCGCTGCGATCGACGACTTCGACGATCTGGAAGGTCGACGGTTCAACGATGATGATCTCGTCGTCAACCACGAAATACTGGTAGCCACGATACTCGGGCACCAGCGAAATCACGGTCGTCGGCACTTCATACAGTTGGATGGAGCCGCGCGGCACCACGGTGCCGACATTGATCTTGAACTTGATCTTGGTCTTGTCGACCGGACGCGCACGCTCCACCAGGGTCGAGGTGATCTTGACCTTCTCTTCACCCCTCAGCTTGAAGGTGAGCTTGGCACCGGAGCGATCGTTGTCCGAACCGGCCTGACGGTTGGCCTTGTTGTTGTCGTTGCGGTCATCGCTGGCGTTGTTGGTCCGGTCGCGGCCGTTGCGATCCTTTCCATCCTTCTTCAGGTTGTCGTTATCGACGCCGTCACTGGCCGAATTGCGCTGCCGATTGCCGCCGTTGTCGTCGTCATTCTTCGCGCCCGCCGTGTTTCGACGGTCCTTTTCGCCGGTCTTGCCGCGACCTTCATCGTTCTCCGCCGCGCCGCGTCGCTTGTTCCCCTTGTTCTCGTCGTCCTTCATCTCCGAGCGATTGTCCTTCACATCGCCGCCGGTACCGGTCGCGCCGGGACGAATCTGTCCGGGAGCGGTTCCCGACCTGCCGGGCGCCGTCGAGTTGGCTTCGCCGCGGTTCTGGCCGGGGGCGGATTCCGAACGACCCGGCTTGTTGGTGTTCGCCGGCGGCTTGTTCTGGCCCGGGGCAGCGTCGGAGCGGCCGGCGCCGTTGGGGGACGACTGAGTTTCGGTCTGGCCGCTCATCGGCTTGCGCTGGTCGGTCTGGGCCGAAGCCGTGGCGATTCCGGTCACCAGCACGGCAATGGCGGTTCCAGTCAACAAAAGGTTGCGCATCGTATTCTCCTTGTGATCATGAGACACGACGCTGGGGGATGTGCACGGATAGTGCGGCATACAACTACAATTATATCATGCAGCTACATCAGCCTTCGCCCGGCGCCGTCTGCCCCATCAACGTTATCGATGCGGTAAGGTTCCGGATTGTTTTTATCCGGCTGACTATCGATGACTGAATTACATGATTTTCAAGGAAATATACTAAGGCTTGGCTATAGGGCTGACAGTTTATATGCCTTTGCTCCATGCAACCGTGTGGAGCACCCGTCGCAGTCCCGGCTGCACGCGCAGTTGCCTGGACGGCATCGAGCGCTATGGCGGCATCGCCATGCTCGACGCGCCCGAGCGCTACGTCTACCGGGTCACCGGCCGCAACACTGGGGATCAGCCGCATTTCGAACGGATTCTGAAGGGCTGTACCGATATCCGCACCGGTCCCGATCACGATCGCCGGATCGAAGCCCTCAGCCGTCGCGTCGGCCCGCAGCTGGCGCAAGGGGCACCGACCGGGGAGCCGAGCGTTCCGCCGCCCCCCCCTGATCCCGGGCCGCGCGGAATGCGCCGGGGACCCTGGCCTCAGACCACCTCGATGCGGCAGATCGGCGGCCGGTCGATGTTTCGGCACCACATCCCGGGTGCCGACCCGGGCCGCCTCGAGCAGTCTTGCCCCGACTCGGTCGCGCCGTTATGTCTCGACGCAAGGCTCGACCCGCGCCTCCCCCCTCCTGCCGGGGAAGTATCCGACATACGGGGTACAGGAATCGTCGGACCGTCCGTTCGGGCCATCGCATGAGGAGGGGTTGCGTATCCGGCTCGCACTGGAGCTGTTCCGATGAAGCCGAAGACACCCATTCCCCATTTGAAGCACCGCGCCAAGCGCATGGCGCGACGCGAGACGATCCCCCTGCACGAAGCCCTGGACCGCGTCGCACGCGCCGAGGGTTTCCCGCGCTGGAGCCTGCTTTCGGCGCGGCATGCGGCCGAGACGCCGCCGACGGCCCTGCTGCCGCACCTCGCCGATGGCGATCTCCTGCTTCTGGGCGCACGTCCGGGCCAAGGCAAAACGCTTCTGGGGCTCCAGCTCCTGCTCGACGCCGCCCGCGCGGGCCGAAGCGCGGTCTTCTTCACGCTCGAATATTCCATCCGCGAAGCGCGGCAGCGGATTCAATCGCTCGATCGGAGCGAATCGGGCTGGGCTGACAAGCTGGAGATTGTGGCTTCCGACGCGATCTGTGCGGATTTCATCATCCGCCATCTGTCGGGGGCGCCCCGCGGAACCGTCGCCATCATAGACTATCTGCAAATCCTCGATCAGCAGCGCAGCAAGCCTGCGCTTGCCGACCAGGTTCGCGCCCTGCGCGACTTTGCGGCCGAAACCGGGATCGTCCTGGGCTTCATCTCGCAGATCGACCGAGGTTTCGACCCGACCCAGAAGCCCCTGCCGGACATCACAGACATTCGGCTGCCGAATCCGGTCAGCATGCAGCACTTCACCAAAGCCTGCTTCCTGCACGGCGGCGACATCAGCCTGCAGACGATCGCCTGAACCGACACACGGCCATGGCCCGCTTGGCGGCCGATCCCGGCCACCAGGCGCGACGGCAGCCGGCCCGGGGTGAGCGACCGGCGGACCGAACCGCCGGACGCATCGATCCGCTCCGAGGTCGGCGCTCAGATCATGTCGCCGGAATCCGTCATCGCATCGGAACGCGGCTCGGCCTCGACCGGGGCCGCCGGTTCCGGGCGTGCGGTGGCGGCCGACGCGGCGGCGTCGGTGCGCGGCGCGGTCCGGTCGGCCCAGTCGAATTCGGGGCCGCACAGCGCCACGAACTTCAGGGTCGTCTGGCCGACCCGGATCTCGTCGCCGTGATGGATCGCACGCGTTTCGGACAGAAGCTGGCCGTTGACGCGGACCAGTTCTTTCTGCTTGCCGTCCTCGATGTAGAAGGCACGCTCCTCATTGTCGTAGACGATGAAGGCATGCCCGCGCCGGGCGAAGGCCGGATCGCCGAAATTGATCGGGATCATCTGCTCCGGGTCCGACCCGAGCGCGTTGCGGCCCGAGAAGACCTCGCGGGAGGCGCCGCGGCCGGGTCCCTTGATGACCACGACCCAGCCGACGACCGGCTCGGCCGGCGCCTGACTGAGGGTGACGGCGGGCTTCTCCGGCACCGCAAGCGGCGTGCGCTCGGCCGCGGCGGCCGCCGCGTAGCGCGGTTCGGCCGCCGGCGGTGGCGGCGGCTGATAGGCGGGCGGCGGAGGCGTATAGACCGGCGGCGGCGGCGCGGCGACGGACGGCCGCACCGGCACGACCGGGGCCGGCGGCGGCTGCCAGGACGGCATGTCGACCGGTGGCGCCGTCTCGCGCGAGGCCGAGCCCGGGAAGGTGTCGGCCGGGGCGGGCGGCGCCGACGCGGCCATGAAGGGCGACGGCGGCACCGGCGGCAGCGGGGCCGGGCTGGGCGTCGGCGTGAAGGTCGGCGGCGGGACCGGCGACGCGAAGGGCTCCGGCTCGGACGGATGCGGGCTGATCGTCTGCGGCACGACCGGATGCACCGGAGGCGCGCCGGCGGGGGGCAGTACCCGTCCGACCGGCGTTCCGGGCGGCGTCAGTCGCGGCCTCACAGCGACGCGCGTCGCCTCCGGATCGTCGGACGCGCGCGCCGGCTCGGCGGGCGAGCGGGGGCTGACCGAGACCGGCGCCGGTCCGGCCAGCAGCGGTGCGGACCCCACCGTGAGCGGCAGGGACTTGGGTCCGGGACGCTGCACGATCCGGGTCGGTTCGTTGTCCTGGTCCTGATCGGACATGCTGTTGCCTCCTGATTGGGTCCGGCCGTCTGCCCGTCACCACCCACGACGAGATCGGCCGATGAATGCACGTGCCTATTCCAAGGATCGCGGTTGGCGCCCCACCCCGGCCGACCGCCCCGCAGGCCCTGCCCGCTCGGCGCTGGCTGCGCCGTCACGGATAGAGGAAGCGGAACTTGACCTCCCCGAGTTCCACCGTGTCGCCGTCGGCGAGCACGGATTTCAGCGACATCTCGCCATTCACCAGAACCCCGTTGGAATGTTCCAGGTCCTTGGAAACATCCGAGATCACGAACCGGCCCGACGCCAGATCGCGCGTCAATATGGCGTGATAACGGTGGACGCTCCGGTTCTCGAAACGGATGTCGTTTTCCGAATGGCGGCCGATGCGAACCGCCGTGGCTTTGACGGGTACGCGCGTCCGATTCTGATCGGCCAGTTCCAGCCAGGCCAGGATCGGCTTGCGCCGCTTGCGCCGCACCGCCAGCCAGGCGACCCCGGCGGCGATCAGCAAGGCACCGGCCGGCAGGCCGATCACCAGGGTCGGACGCTGGCGCCATTCCGCCGAGAACCAGTCGGCGAGATTGTCGAGACCCGAACGGTCCATCAGCCCCGGCAATTCGGTCGAGCCGGGCTGCGGGCGCGTACCGGCCCCCGGCGACGGGCTCCCGGCCGGCGTATTGGTGCCGGTGGCCGGACCCGGCGCGGCACGCGGCGCCGGTGCGGGCGGCGGCGGATTGGCCGGCGTTCCGGAGCCGGCCGGAACGTCGGCGAAGAAGGCGCCGGTGACCGCCCGCCCATTCTCGAATTCGAGCGTCAGCAGGTAGCGTCCGCGCGGATCGACCCGGTTGAGCGGGAAGGTCGCGGTGCCGCCGGAGCCGACGAACTGGGCAAATCGGGTGACCGCGGCATCCTCGAGCCGGCCGCTCTGGCTGCCGACATCGAAGAACAGCCCGCCGGTATCCTCGGCCAGACGCCGCAAGGCCGCGATTTCCGGCCCGGGCGCATCCGGGCGCTCGCGGAAGGCCACCGTCACCGCCACCACCTTCGCGTCGCGCAGCGCCTTGACCACGTCGTCGCGGCCATAGGCGCGATCCTCGGGCTTGCCGTCGGACGCGAGCAGCAGCACCAGGCGTTCGGACTGTGCGAGCGTCAGCTGGCGCAACGCATCGATCAGCAGCCGTCCGGAATCGCCGATCGTGCCGTCGGCGCGCATGCCCGTGGTCGCCCGCGCCACTTCCTCGCGGCTGGCCCCGATCGGCACCAGGGTCTCGTAGCGGTCGGCCAGTTGGCCGACGCCGAAGCGGTTGTTCGGGCCGGCGACGCGCGCCGCCTCGATCAGGCGGGCCGCATCGCCAGACGCCAGGCTGACCACCCGCTGCCGGCGGCGGTCGCCTCGATCGATCACCGCCAACACCGAGGACGCCTTGCCGACCGAGGTGAAGGACAGGAAATTCGCTTCGGCAACCCCGGTGGCGCCTTCCTTCTGATAGCGGACATGCATCACCCGGCCGCCCGCGATCGCGCCGGTCTCGCAGATGGCATGCGGCGCGTTGTCGAGCGTGGCGACGATGCAGCGCGGCTGGAAGCTGGTCGCATCCTGCGCCCCGGCCGCGCCGGCAAGCGCCAGGAAGCCCAAGGCCAGGGCGGCGAGCGCCCGCAAAGGTCCTGCGGCGGTCAAGGCGTGCCTCTCCTCTTGGTTCCCGGACGGTCCGGCGCCGTCAGGGCGCGATGCGGACTGTGCCGCGACGCGAGACTAGAACAGTTGCCGATTCCCGCGAAATCGGCCGCTCCGCGCGGCAGTATCCGACGCTCTCCGGCCCCCTGCGCGCGCGCCCTCATGCCAGCGCCCTGATGATCATGGCCAGGCTCGAAACGACGATCCATGCCGCCGCAACCGTCTTGACCCAGAGCGGCCCCATCGCGGTCGCTGCCCAATGCGCCAGGACGCCGCCGGCGATGCCGCCCGGGATGGCCGCCAGCGCGAGATCCCAGACGATCCGGCCGAACCCCAGATTGACCACCGTGCCGGCGCCGACCGTTGCGGCCGAGACGATCACGGAGGCCGCCACCGCGGCATAGACCGGGAATTTCCGGAAGATCAGGTAGACGACCAGGAACTCGCCGATGCCGAAGCCGAAGAAGGCGGAGACGTAGCCGCCGGCGACGCCGATCAGGAGGAACATGTAGAGGTCGAAGCGCTCCGGCCGCTGCCGCGTCGCCTCGACCCGCCGGAAGGCCCAGGCGAAGATCAGGAGCGTGACGCCGAGCGCCAGTGCGAAGATCACGAAGGCGGTCTGCAGTGTGCGGTCGGTCAGCTGGACGTTGGACTGCGTGATCAGAATGGTCGGCAGCGCGGTGGCGAGGGTCGCGAAGACGATCGAGATCAGGTCGTTGCCGGGGATGCGCATGGCCGCGGCCGGCCCATTCGGCCCGTAGAGCCGGGCGACCCAGCCGAAGGCCGCGCAGGCCATGGCGAAGGCCTGTATGAAGACGGCGGTCGCCACGCCCTGCTGAAACGTGATGCGGATCTGCCCCATGTCGCGCAGGAAGTCGAAAACCGGCACCAGCACCAGACCCGAACCGGCGCCGGTCGCTCCCGAGACCAGTCCGGCGAAGAAGCCTGCCGGCAGGACGCCCGGCGCCAGCCGGGCAAGGCCGCCGAGGCCGAGTCCCACGGCGCTCAGCTGCCACAGCAGCGCCGCCGCGAATGCCAGCACCACGAGCCCCTGCCCGCTCCACATCCATCGGCTCGTGCTCCGGCCCGGCGCGCTCATGGGGCAATCAGTCGATCACCGGGAAACGACCGAACTGGCCGCCCCGGTAGCGCCAACGGACCATGAAGATTTGCAGCCCCGCGAGGAGCGCGATCAGCATGGGGACGAAGACCAGCCCAAAATGCGCGGCGGCTTCTGCGAGCGTGAGGCTCGGCACCTGGCAGACCGGCACCTGGCGCGCCGGATCGAGGCGCGACTGCAGGCAGGCCGGCAGGTAGGGGAGCCAGTCGAGCCGCATGGCCGCATAGACGGCCAGGAACTCCATCACGGAGAAGAAGGCGAAGAAGGCGAAAGGCCAGTCCTGATCCCAGCGGAACCGCTGCATCTGGAAATAGACCGGCTCCAGCACCAGGCCGAGCGCGAACAGCGTGGCGATGAACCAGCACGGCTCGGCGGCCGGCGGCCAGGACCAGCCGGAGGCGCGGAATGCGATCGCCAGCGTGACCGGCAGGCCGATCAGCAGATAGAGGGCGAGGCGCGTCTGCAGGCGCCCGAAGAGGGTCGGCGTCATGCGATCGGCCTCCTCGCCGGTGCGGCGCCGGCTGTCGTCCCGCTCAAGGCTTCGCCCCCGCCGTCCATTTCAGCCACTGCACGAAGGAGCGCAAGGGGCCCATCCTCCTCAGGCCCGGCGCGCGGGCCGCGGCGAGGTGGTCGGTGCTCCGCAGCGCGGCATATTGCAGGCCGAGAAAGCTGTCGACCGCCGCATAGGGGCCGTTCTGGGTAACGACGCCGGCGGCGTAGACCCGGCCGGGGCCGTTGCGCAGCGCCGCGATCTCGAACTGGTTGGTCACGGCGATGCCGGCGAGACGCTGGTCCGGCCCGCTGCCGGTCGCCTTGTTGCGCGGCGGGTTGTAGCGCGCCAGCAGGTCCTTGAGGAAGGGCGAGGAGGTCACGTCGGCAATCAGGCCGGTGCAGTCGATGACATAGTCGGCGACCAGGTCGAGCGTCTCGGAAAAGGGCCCCTTGGCGACGATCTCGGTGACCACCTTGTCGTTCTTCAGCCGCATCTTCTTCACTTCGCCGAAATAGATGCGGTACCAGCCCTCGCGCTTGCCGGCCGACAGGATGGCCATCCAGTCGGCGCGTTCGGCGGTCGTCGTCCCGCCCCAGGCGGACAGGAGTTCGACCCGCTTCTCCGGCGCCGCCGCCTCCAGGAGCCGGCGATACTCGCCGCCCCAGCAGGCCTTCGGCCAGTTGAACGGCTGCATCTCGACATCGTAGCCGACCGCCCGGCGGGCGAGATCGAACGCGGCCCCCGCCTCGACCGGCCCGCGCATCAGATGCAGCACGCCGATCTGCTTGTTGCGCTGGCGCGTCTCGTGGAGCCGCTGCAGGACGCGCGAGGCGACGATGCCGCGGCCGCGCACCACCACCGTGCCGCCGCGCTCGGCCAGCGCCCGGTAGATGCCCTCATGCTCCTCATAGGCGTTGACGACCCGGTTGGAGCCGCGGTTCTGACGCTTGAAGGACTGCAGGTCGTCGAGATAGCGCGTGGTCGGATAGCCGGTCGCCAATTGCACCACGCGGGCGAGAAAATAGCGGTCGCGGTCGCTGTCGCCGGCCTGGTCGGCGGGGATCTTGTAGGCCAGCACGTAGCGGCCGTCATCCGTCTTGCGCAGCGCGATGGCACGGCCGAAGGTCAGCATTTGCCGCCAGCCGATGCGCAGCTCCTCGCGATCGAGCGCGGCATAGACGTCGTCGGCGCGCGGCGTATAGGTCTCCGCCAGAGTCGGCTCGCCGAACACCTTCAGGATGTGCCGGAAGCCGCGGATGTCGCCGCCCTTGACCTCGCGCCAGGTCTCGCGCAGCGCGTAGCCGGGAAAGCCCCAGAGATTGTCGGGCGTCGAGATCGAGTTGGAGCGGATGCGCTCGCGGCCCGGAATCTGCGAATTCTCGCAATATTCCTTCCATTTTTCGTAGCAGCTCGCGGTCACCCCGATGACGCGGATGCGGTCCTGCGGCACGCCCCAGATGCGCAGATGGTCGACCCAGACGAAGGAACCGATGCCGCCGCCGACGGCCAGATAGTCGGTCTCCCCGGCGAGCTTGCCGCTGGCGACGATTTCGGCGACCGGCACCGTGTCGCGCGCGAACAGCCGGCCGGGAAATTCCGATTCGAGCCACGGCACCGGGTCGGCCGTGCCGGCGCGCGGCACCGGCGCGGTGCGTTCGTCGTCGGTCTCGACCGCCGGCGCCTCCTCGGCGAAGTCGCCCGGCTCGTAGACCAGCGTGAAGATGCCGACCACCAAGGGCACGCCGGCGAGCCATTCGTACCAGTGCTTGCCGAGCGGCGTCTCACCGAGCCTGGTGCCGTTGGTCGAGCCCGAATCGGTCACGAACAGCCGGCCGCCCGACAGCCGGACCGCGGCGTGGCGGCGCGAGACCGAGCCGTCGACGAGCGGAATCTCGACCTTCGCCTGTTCGCGGCCGATCTGGTACTCGCCCTCGTCGGCGAGGCGAAACCGGGCGAGCGTCCTTCCGCCGGCGTCGCGGACCTGGATCTCGATCGGCATCATGGCTCAGGTCTTCCCGCGCACGATGCGGGTGGCGCCGAACAGACGGGTGCCGCAGAGGCGGCAATTGTCGCCGCGGTCGTACTCGTTCAGCACCTGGCAGGTCGGATTCTCGCAGACGATGGCCGGCTGGCCGACCGGATGCACCTCGAAACGGTGGTCGCCGAGCTCGATCGTATCGAGCGGCTGCAGGTAGAGTGCGTCCTGCTGCACGAAGCCGCGATCGAGATAGACCTGCAGGCGCTCGGGGTTGGACAGGACCGCAAAGGTCGGCTCGCTCTCGTCGTAGTAGAAGATCAGCGCCAGCTTGTCGGCCAGCCGGGTCGCGTCGATGCGCGCCAGATTGGCGACCTGCTCGATCGCCAGCCGATGGCCGTCGCCATAGGCGAGCAGCGCGCCGCCCGGGACCAGCGGGAATTCACCGCGCGGGCGCAGGTCGGCGCGGTCGACGGCCAATACCATCAGTTGCGCCGGCTCCAGAACCTTCAGCTCGAAATCGAAGATGCGGAAGCTGTCGCCGGTCTCCAGCGGCACCCGCTCGCTCGCCTTCAGCGAACGGCCGCGATAGTGCGTGGCATTCTGGTTCAGCGCGCGATTGATCAGGACCGGCTTGCCGTCCTCCTCGCCGATCTCGACATGCAGCCGCGAGATGGCCCGATTCTCGGGGTCGAGTTGGATGTCGCAGGTCGCACCGCGCCCGATCCGCACCGGCAGCATGTAGCCGCGGCGCATGGTTTCGGCAGTGCGGTGATTGACGACTTCGATGGCGACCGTGGGCATCGGATCACTATGGCGCGATTGGGGATTTTCCGTCAGTGTGCACGCCGCCGAGGGGCTGTCAAGGCGCACAATATTGGTGTCTGCCCCAATTGCGGCCATATTATATTCACCCCCTCATGGTGACAGCCTGAATAGGCCGTTCATCCTCCAGTCATCTGCTGGGCATTCGCCGGCCGACCGCAGCCGATAGACTTTACGGGCAGCGGAGAGATGGGCCGGATCGAACGATTTATTCGTTCTTGAGGGGCAGAGGAATCATCGATCGCCGATCTGCGATACGATCACGACTTCGCGATATTGCCCGCGCGCCGATCCCATCTCCCCGCAACGCCGCTTCCCGGGTGCTGCGACTCGAATTCTCCACCGGCGCGGAGCCCCTTGCCCGCCGCCGACCCCGCCCGCCGCCCCGGCATGCCCGCCGCCGGCACGCCGTCCGCCCCGGTCGACCCGGCACCCTCCCGGTCGGCCTCATGCCGCCGCTTCGTTCGCCGCGCGGTCAACGCGCTCCCCGAAGGCGCTGCACCTCAACCGCTGCCGGCCGCTGCGGCACCGATAGGCCGCCCCGCCCCCGCCCCGGCTCCGGCTGCCGCGGACCGGTTCCGCGCCCGCCCGGTGCAATGCCGGCAAACGGAATAAGCCCCCGATCGCGGCCGGTTTCGCCGCTCCGACCCGGCCCTCGGGGCCAGCCGGCTGGGGACGACGCCGAGAAACGCGCATCCCCTGCATCGGGACGCTTGAAATGCCCGAGCCCCGGTGTTACCACACCCCCGCTTCGCCGCACCCGGCCCCGCGCCGGCCCGCAAGCGCCCGGTTCTCCAAGGAGAATCGTCCGCAAGGGAAAGGCCGAGCCCGTTGGGGGATAGTTCAACGGTAGAACAGCGGACTCTGACTCCGTTAATCTTGGTTCGAATCCAGGTCCCCCAGCCACTTCATTGAAATTGTTAGATTTCAGAAACTTAACTTGGGTTGCATGCCTCATTTCGTACCTTAGTTTGTATTTCAAACCGGCTATTTCATCAGGTCTCAGTTTTTGCTCGCTCTGTGATCTTGATAGCGGATCGGCATTGAGCCTCCGTCTGCGCCTTCGAGGACTGTGGTGCGGCGAAAAGGTAGAGTACCCGGCGCAGAATTGCGCGGCCGATTAAATCCGAGCGTCTTCGCTCATTCCCCCTCCGAATGCGCGCGCCGCATCAGGCTACGATACCGAGGTTGGCCAACGTCGCTCTGTTCGCCATCGATCGGACGCAGTTCAGGACGAGTGTTTAACGGCTACCAGGTTCGAACGTAGATAGTAGGTCGTCGGCAATGTCGAGGCGAGTTACGCGGCCGTAGTCGTCAAGAAAATAGGAGCCCACCCCATAAAAATAATCATTCAGCCAACTCACGCAGTGCGCTGCGGGATGGCGAAATCAAGAAGGTCACCTGGATGACTTTCCGTGATGTGTTGACGTCTTGTCGGATCCCGTTTCCCCTTACCCTCATCTCCAAGAGATGCGTCAACAAAGTAAAGATTAAAAATCTTAATACCCCGATATGACCGGATACCTACCGCGCGCCCCTTTCTGCTTCGCCTTTCGTGGGGTGGCGGAGTTGCGGCTTGGCTCCATACCAAAAAACTCCCTTTGTCTGACTCTCAGTTTATCCAACGCATCCGGGCCGAACGAGTGTCTAAAAAGCGCTCTAACAACTGCATACGGAGCATCCGCCAGAAATTTCTCGATTTCGTCGAAATTAGACGCGCAAGCGTATGCAGATTTATAGCCTATCGCCATATCCTGCACCCTTTGTATTATCTGGAAGAAGGTGATTTTTTGTTTTAAAAGAAAGTCAACATTGGAGTAATCATTAATTCGATTTCGTATTTTCTCAATCTGAGTTGAAGTTATAACGAGGCTATAATCATCCGATCGCTTGCGACGTAGCTCTAAACCTAAAAATTCAACCGGGCAGAAAGGATCGGCAATCGAGGTCTTCGATTCGCTCCGACCAAGTTCTGGCAATGAAAGTCCGATCGCGGAAAGTATCGATGTAGCATGTTCGTGGGCGGCCCTGCACTCCACCTCCGTGCTACATAGCACAATGAAGTCGTCTGCATAGCGGACCATTTTGAACCCAAGCCTAGTCATCTCTTCGTCGAATTCACGCAATACGAAGTTTGCGAGCACGGGCGAGAGTGGCATTCCCTGTCGAATCCCGATGCCTTTTTTTATCCCACAGCTAGCGAGTATTCTGGCCGTCCTGCTATCGGCTTCCTTGCACTCACAACCAATAGCGTCAGCAAGGAGGAGGTCTAAACTTCTTACTCTCAAAGCCTTAGAAAGATTTTCTGTCAACTCCGCCCGTCGCACGTTGTCAAAAAAAGAACTTATGTCTGATTTGTACGCCCACGGGAAGGAATTTCGGAGCTTAACAGCCCTGTCTCTGGCAGCCGAAGCGCCCCTGCCTTTAATAAATCCGAAGCTCACCTCGTTGTTGATCCTAAGGCGCGGAAGCTCTGCGAGATATCTACAGAGAATTCGTTGGACAATTCGATCCTGAACTGTAGGAATACAAATAACTCGCCATTTGCCATTCGGTTTTGAAACAAATGCTGGCTTAAGAGCCGTGAATCTATAGGTATCTCGGATGTCAGCGCAAAGCCGATTTAAGTAAACAGTCTTATTTTTCTCAAAGTCCTGGACAGTGATGCCATCTACCCCCGACGACTGCTGGGAGCGCGCTTCACTGTAAAAGCTTTTCCACGCTTCTATGACAGATTGCTTTGAAAATAAACGCTCAAGAGTCGAGCTTGACATTTAAGTGCAGTCCGCCGCCCGTGCTGAATTGCCCCCACCGGGCGGCCATTGCAAGATCGGCGTCGTGGCCTAAGCCTCGCCGCCCCAACACCCTCTGCGAACGTGTCGCACAAGATGTCATCTCCAGCTCGATGCCATGTTTCGGAGAACGCTCAGTAGAGCATTCGCCAACACCGACTGAAGTATCGCCAACACGCAGCCAGACCAAGACGCCCGTGCCCTGCGAGTTGCCCACGGCAAGTCGAAATTCCGCAGTCTCACTGTACAGCAAAATAGCCGACACTGCAAGCATTACTGCAGATCCCGCCCACCGGGAGAGGTCGCCCCGATCCGGCGCGCTTTTGGTTCCCCGAGGACCACGCCTCGCCCCTGAAAATTGCATACTAGCCTCCATTAAGCCGTTGGGGGGCATGGGGCCTGCGCTTTGTTGGCTGACGATCGGCGTCGTGGCCTAAGCCTCGCCGCCCCAACACCCTCTGCGAACGTGTCGCACAAGATGTCATCTCCAGCTCGATGCCATGTTTCGGAGAACGCTCAGTAGAGCATTCGCCACTGGCCAAAGGGCGATGCAATCAGGTCCGAATCGCAACTCTCGCGGAACGTACCTAGCATCTGCGGTCCATAAGAGTGATCAGATCCAGTCAAGCCTCAGCCGGCGCCGCCGAGATGGTGTCCGGTATGATCGATATGCGCAGACGGCCCGAATGCGATTTATTCTGCCTAGTCCACGAAACCGCACCGCGGCGAGTGCGCGAACTTCTTCGCCAGTACCCATTTTTCAGTATTGTTCATTTTACAATTTAGAAGATATTTGCGCACGGATGGTATTAGGCGATCGCTCTCACTCACATCCTCCCGAATCCGCCCCGCCGCCCCCTACGGCAGGCGTCCGAACAATACAGTACCTGGTCCCAGACCTTGCTCCACTTCTTGCGCCAGGTGAACGGGCGCTGGCAGACGGTGCAGGGCTTGGTCGGGAGGTTGGCCTTTTCGATGCGCTTCTTCTTCATGGTTTGACCTGTTCGGGAGACGGTCCGGATCGCGTAGCGGCTCCGATCGGGGACCCGGCGCCGGTCGCGGGGGCGGGTCGGCGATTTTTGGGCGGCGTCGGTCGCCGTGCTTCCCGGGCGCGACTCGCTCCGGGGGCCTCTGCCGAACCCTGCCGGTCCCGCTCGCCTCCTCGTCGCTCGCCTCGGTCCCGATCGTCCACTTTCCCGATCGCCCCTTCCCCGATCGCCCCCCGCCGGATCGCACCGCTCACAACCGCCCCTCGCGCATGGCGGCGCGGTGAGCCTCGGCCTGGTGGCGCAGGGCCGCCTGCTTGTCGGGGGCCATGCGGTCCCAGGTGGCGTAGACATGGGGCATGCGGGCGTTGCGGCTGAAGCGGTCGCGGTGGCGGGCGAGGAAATCCCAATAGAGGGCGTTGAACGGGCAGGCGCCCGCGCCGACCGCGCGGGCGGGATCGTAGGCGCAGCCGCTGCAGAAATTGCTCATGCGGTTGATGTAGTTGCCGCTGGCCGCATAGGGCTTGGAGGCGAGCAGGCCGCCATCGGCGTAGAGCGCCATGCCGAGCGTGTTGGGAGCCTCGACCCACTCATAGGCATCGGCATAGACGGCCAGATACCATTCGTGCACGGCCTTCGGGTCGATCCCGGCCAGGAGCGCGAAATTGCCGGTGACCATCAGGCGCTGGATGTGGTGCGAATAGGCGTGGTCATGCGTCTGCGCGAAGGCCTCGCGCATGCAGGCCATGCGGGTCTCGCCGCTCCAATAGAACCAGGGCAGCGGCTCAGCCGCGCCGAGGGCGTTGCGCTCGACATAGCCGGGCATGAAGCGCCAGTAGATGCCGCGGACATATTCGCGCCAGCCGAGGATCTGCCGGATGAAGCCCTCGGCGGCATTGAGCGGCGCCAGGCCTTCGCGATAGGCGGCCTCGGCCTTGCGGCAGACCTCCAGCGGATCGATCAGTCCGGCATTCAGATAGGCGGCGAGCAGCGAGTGGCTGAGATAGGGCTCGCCCTTGACCATCGCGTCCTGATGGTCGCCGAAGCCCGGCAGGATCTCGGCGATGAAATGATCGAGCTCGCGCAGCGCCTGGCGGCGCGTGACCGCGAAATGGAACGGCTCGAGCCGGCCGTAGCCGTCGGGAAAGTGCCGGCGGACGAGATCGAGCACGGCCAGCGTGATGGCGTCCTTGCGGAAGCTGATCCGCGGCGGCGATGTGAGGCCCTGTTTCGGCGGCTTGCGGTTGTCGGCGTCGAAATTCCAGCGCCCGCCCGCCGGGGTGCCGTCCGGCTCCATCAGGAGGCCGTGCCGGCGCCGCATCTCGCGATAGAAATACTCCATCCGCAATTCGCGCCGCCCCTCCGCCCAGGCGTCGAAGTCCGCATGCGAACACAGGAACCGCGTGTCCGGCAGGATGTCGAAGGGCACGCCGAGCCCGTCCCGCATCGCCTCGAAGTTTTCGCGCAGGCGCCATTCGCCCGGCTCCGTGACGGCGATGCGGGACGGCTGCAGCGCCTCGACGGCGCGCCGGATCTCGCCCTCCAGGCTCTGCGTGTTGGCGGCCTCGTCGAGGGCGACGTAGCGCACGATATGGCCGGCGGCGCGCAGGGCCTCGGCGAAATGGCGCATGGCCGAGAACAGGAAGGCGATCTTCTTGACGTGATGGCGGACATAGGTCGCCTCCGCCATCACCTCGGCGATCAGGAACACGTCCCGCCCCGTCTCCGCCCCGGCGACGTTCGCGAGGCGCGGCGAGAGCTGGTCGCCGAGGATGACGCGCAGCACCGTCATGTCCCGGCCGCTCCCGCCGGCAGGCCTGCCGGGAGAATTTCCAGCCGCCCTCGGCCTCGATCTGTCGACATCACACCGCGCTTTCCCGTCCCCGGCGGCGCCAGGAGGCCCGCCCGCCCCCTTTCACGCAGCCGGCGGTCGATCGGATGCCGCCGGCGGCCCGGGCTGCGGACGCAAGCCGATCCGGCGGCAGCGCCCGCCGGTGTCCATGCGGACGGTGCACTCGGCCCGGCGGGCCCGACCGGCCCCGACATTGGCGGGCGCCCATCCGGCGCCCGGTGCGTCGCCGCCGGACCGGACGCCCGATCCTGCGGGACGACCCGGCCGGATGCCTCAGCTACCCCAAATGCTCCGCCAGAAACCCGCGCATGGCCGCGCCGATCTCCGCCGCATGGGTTTCCAGCGCGAAATGCCCGCTTTCGACGAACCGCACGTCGGCGGACGGCACGTCGCGCTTGAAGGCCTCAGCCCCGGCCGGAAGGAAGAACGGATCGTTCCGGCCCCAGATGGCGAGCACCGGCGGCCGGTGCGTGCGCAGATAGTCGTGAATCGTGCCGTAGAAGGCGACGTTGTTTCTGTAATCCAGAAGCAGATCGAGCTGAATCTCGTCGTTTCCCGGACGCGACAGGTAGAAATCATCCAGGTTGCGGCCATCGGGCGAGACCCGTGTCGGGTCGTCGACGCCATGGGTATACTGGAACAGCGTGGTTTGCGGGGCGAGGAAGTCGCGCAGGGCATCGCGATTGGCTTGGGTCGGCTCGCGCCAATAGGCCTGAACCGGCGCGAAGGCCTGCGACACGCCGTCCAGATAGGCATTGCCGTTCTGGGTGACGATGGCGGCAATGCGGTCCGGGTGCTCGACGGCGAGGCGGAAGCCGACCGGGGCTCCGTAGTCGAAAACGTAGAGGGCGAAACGCGTGAGGCCGATCACCTCGGTGAAGCGCTCGACCACCTTCGCGATGGTGCGGAAGCTGTAGTCGAAGCTGCCCCGCGGCGGCTGCTCGGACATGCCGAAGCCCGGCAGGTCGGGGGCGACGACATGGTAGTGGCCGGCAAGTTCCGGAATCAGATCGCGAAACATGTGGCTGGCGCTGGGAAAGCCGTGCAGCAGCAGGATGCCGGGCCGGCGCCTGTCGCCGGCCTCGCGGTAGAAGACGTCAAGACCATCGACATCGATCGTCTTATGGCGAACCGTCATGATTGTTCTCCTGGTTTGAGCGTGAAACGGGATGATCGCGAACGCGCTTCCGCGTCGCTGCCGCCGGGTTGCGGGAGGTCGTGATCCGGGCAGGCCGGCACGTGCCGGCTCGAAGGGCTCGTCCTGAGGTCAGGGCGAACGCGGCGCCCGCGGGGGATGTCTCGCGGCCCGGTTCGGAGCGCAGGAGCGACCGCACCCGGACGGACGGAAGACCGCGGCCGCACCGGGATGTCGGCCGGCGACGGCACGTAGGGACCGGCCCGCGAGGGGGTCCGGCCGGGCGTTCGGCCCTGCGATTGCTCTTGGGAAGTCCCTCTGCGCCTCGGCCATACCCGACCGGTGCCGACAGAGATGCCGCCTATCGCATTTCGGCGGTAGGCTGTAGAAATGGAACCCGAACTTCCATATTGCGAGAGGATCGATGGACCGGTTCGAGGCCATGCGGACCTTGCTGGCCGCCGTGGACGGCGGGAGCCTGTCGGCGGCGTCCCGTCAATTGAACATTCCCCTGCCGACCGTCAGCCGGCGCGTCTCCGATCTGGAAACGCTGCTCGGTTCCCAACTGGTGGTGCGAACGCAGCGCAGGCTTCTGCTCACCGAGGCCGGAGCCGCCTATGTGGCGTCCGCACGGCGCGTCCTCGACGAACTGGCGGAAGCGGAACGCGCCGTATCCGGCGAATATCGCGTGCCCCGGGGCGAATTGCTGATCACCGCGCCGATCCAGTTCGGCAAGACGCATGTCGCACCGATCGTTCACGAATTTCTCGATGCCTATCCGGAGGTGACGGTCAGGCTTGCGCTGACCGACGGCATCGTCGATCTGGTCGAAACGCATGTCGATGTCGCGCTGCGCCTCGGCCATCTGCCGGACAGCCGCCTCGTGGCCAGGCGCGTCGGCACGCTGCGCTGGCTGGCCTGTGCCAGCCCGGACTATCTCGCACGCCGCGGTCGGCCGGCTTCGCCCGGAGACCTGTCCGGGCACGCCTGCATCGCCTATGAAGGATTTGAACTTTGGCGGGACTGGACTTTCGCCGGCCCGCGCGGCCTGCAGACCATCGTCGTCCGTCCGCGCTATTCCGTGAACACGGCCGATGCCGTCGTCGCGGGGGCCGCAGCGGGGTTGGGCATCGCCTATGTCATGTCCTACCAGGCGGCCGAGAGCCTTCGCGACGGCGCGCTCGTCGAGGTCCTGCCGGAATGGGCGCCGGCACCCTTTCCTGTCCAGATCGTGCATGCCCCGCGGACACAGTTGCCGGTGAAGCTCAGGGCGTTCCTGGATTTCGTCACGCCGCGCCTGCAGCTGCGTTTGCGGGACGTTGCGGCGATCGTCGATGGCAGTCGCGGCCCGGACGACAGCCGGACCTGAGGTCTGGAACGGATCCCCTCGCCGCTCGGGCGGACGTGCGACAGCGCTCCCGAGGCCGGCTCGCGAGGAGCCGGCGCCGGGAGACCGGGCCCTGCCCGATCGAGACCGTCAGTTCGCCAGATGGGTGACGAACTTGGTCACCAGATAGGGCTCGATGGCGTCCGAGCCGCCTTCGGTGCCGTAGCCGGAATCGCGCACGCCGCCGAAGGGCACCTCGGGCAGCGCCAGGCCGTTGTGGTTGATGGTGGTCATGCCCGCCTGGACGCGCATGCCGATCGCGTGGACGGCGTCGGCGGAGCGGGTGAAGGCGTAGGAGGCGAGGCCGAAGGGCAGCCGGTTGGCCTCCGCGATCGCCTCGTCGAGCGAGCCGATCCGGTTGACGATCGCGACCGGACCGAACGGCTCCTCGTTCATGATGCGCGAATCGGTCGGCGCGCCGGCGATCACGGTCGGCTCGAAGAAGTTGCCGGTATTGCCGATGCGGCGGCCGCCGGTGGCGATCTCGGCGCCGCGGCCGGCGGCGTCGGAGATCAGCGCCTCCAGGGCGGGGATGCGCCGGGTGTTGGCGAGCGGCCCCATCTGGGTCTGCGGGTCGAGCCCGTTGCCGACGCGCAGCGCCTTGGCGGCGGCGGTGAAGCCGGCCAGGAAGGCATCGTGCACGCCGTCCTGGACCAGGAAGCGCGTCGGCGAGACGCAGACCTGGCCGGCATTGCGGAACTTCGACATCGCCATGACCTTGACGGCCTGGCCGACATCGGCGTCGTCGAGCACGATCACCGGCGCGTGGCCGCCGAGTTCCATGGTGGCGCGCTTCATATGCGTGCCGGCGAGCGCGGCGAGCTGCTTGCCGACCGGGGTCGAGCCGGTGAAGGAGATCTTCCGGATCACCGGATGGGCGATCAGGTAGGACGAGATCTCGGCCGGATCGCCATAGACCAGATTGACCGCGCCGGCCGGAATGCCGGCATCGACGAAGCAGCGGATCAGTTCGGCCGGCGCGGCCGGGGTCTCTTCCGGCGCCTTGACGATGATCGAGCAGCCGGCGGCGAGCGCGGCGGAGAGCTTGCGCACGACCTGGTTGATCGGGAAGTTCCACGGCGTGAAGGCGGCGACCGGACCGACCGGCAGCTTGACCGCCATCTGGGTCACGCCGGCGACGCGCGGCGGGATGATCTGGCCGTAGGTGCGGCGCGCCTCCTCGGCGAACCAGTCGATGATGTCGGCGCCGGCGAGCGTCTCGCCCTTGGCCTCGGCGAGCGGCTTGCCCTGCTCGCGGGTCAGCATGGCGGCGATCGTCTCGGCGCGGGCGCGCAGCAGGTCGGCAGCCTTGCGCATCAGGCGGTAGCGCTCGAAGGCCGAGGTCGCGCTCCAGGCCCGGAAGCCCTTGTCGGCGGCGGCGAGCGCGGCATCGAGATCGACGCGGCCCGCATGCGCGACCGTGCCGATGACTTCGTCGGTCGCCGGATCGAGCACGTCGATCGTGCGGCCGTCGATGGCGTCGCACCAGGCGCCGTCGATGAACAGGCGGGTATTGGGATAGTCAGCCATGTGATCCTCAGTGATCCGTTCCGGGGGCGGCGTCGACGAGGTCAGCGACCGCCCGTATAGCCCAGCGCCAGCCCAATGGTCCGGGCGGCCTCCATCACGTCGACGGAGAATTGCTTCAACTGCTTGCGCTTGATGCGCGAGTCCGGTCCCGACATGCCGATCGCGCCGATCAGTTCGCCCGAGCGGCCGAGGATCGCGCAGGCGACCGCGGCAATCCCCTCGCGCCACTCCCCGTGCGGCACCGCGGCAAAGCCCTGCTGACGGGCCTGCTCGATGTCGGCGCGAAGCTCCTCGAGCGTGGTCCGCGTCGTTTCCGTATAGCGCTTCAGATGCGGGCGGAAGCGCTCCAGATAGGTGTCAGGCATGTGCGCCAGCATCGCCTTGCCGGTCGCCACCGTATAGGCCGGCGCGCGCGCGCCGACGCTGGTATGGGCGCGGATGTGATGGGCGCTCTCGATCTTGTCGACATAGACCACGTCGATATCGTCGAGCACGGACAGATGGACGGTCTCCCCGGTCGCCTCGGCCAGCTTGATCATGGCCGGGCGGGCGACCTTGATCAGATCCATGCGGCGGATGACGTTGCTGCCGAGCTCCCAGATGCGGGTGGTCAGCTCGTAGGTCGAGTGCGGCGGCACCTGGCGGACATAGCCCTGGCTCTGCAGCGTGGCGAGCAGGCGGTGCACGTTGCTCTTGGTGAATTGCAGTTCGGTGGCGAGATCTGTCACGCCGCGCGGCGCCTCGCTGAGCGCCAGCGTCTCGAGCAGTTTCAAACCCTTGATGAAGGCCTTGTCCATCCGTCCGCCCGGCGCGCCCGCAACCCGGATGCCGGCGCGCCTGAGCGCGACCAGACGGTCGCCGATCCTGCGCGCTGCGGGGCCGGGAGAGAATTTCATTCCGTCCGGACGCTCATGCCCGAACGAAACCTGCTCTAGCACGACCCTGCGGGGCGGACCAAGGGCAGAGCGAAACGCCGCCGCGCCCCCGGCCGGAGAGACCGGGGACACGGCGTCGCGGATCACTTGGCGAGGAGCGCGTTCAGCTTTTCCTGGCCGTATTCCTCATTGGTCGACTTGCCGTCCGGCGAGATGGCACCCCAGTAGTCCGGGCTCCATTCGATCGCCTGCGCGACGTTCTCCGGATTGTTGGCCCAGAGCCGGCTGACATCCTTCGGGGCGGCCTGGAAGACCAGCGGCGACGGCACGGCGACCGGATAGCCGATGGTCAGGTCGGCGGCCCGCTTGGCGTCGAGGCGCCAGGACAGGAGCTTCAGGGCGTTCTCGTAATGCGGCGCGCCCTTCGGGATCGAGAAGAAGTCGTAATAGACGAAGCCCTGGTTCCAGGTCATGTTGACCGGCGCATTGTCGACCACGACCAGGTTGTTGATGCGGCCCGCATAGGCCATGCACATGTCGGCCTCGCCGTCGAGCAGAAGCTGCGGCGCCTGCGCGGCGGTATTCCACCACTTGGAGACATGCGGCTTGATCTCGGCGATCTTCTTGAGCGCCCGATCCATGTCGATCGGATAGAGCTTGTCCTTGGCGACGCCGTCGGCCATCAGCGCGGCCTCGAAGACGAAGCGCGGCCAGCCCGGCAGACAGCGCTTGCCCGGGAACTTCTTCACGTCCCAGAAGTCGGCCCAGTTATTCGGCTGCGCCTTGGCGTATTTCTCGGTGTGATAGGCGAGCGTCACGCCGATCACCTGCAGGGCGACGCCCTTCTTGCGCTTCAGATTGTCCGGCATGGTCGCCAGGGTCTTCTGCGCGCTCTCCGACAGCTTCGAATAGTCGATGTCGGCGAGACAGCAATCGCCGAGCAGCTTGGTCTCCTGGTCGAAGATGAATGTCAGATCCCACTCGGTCTTGCCGGCGCCGACCTGGGCCTTGATGCGCGGACCGCTGCGCGCCTCCTGCACGGTGACGACCTTGATGCCGGTCGCCTTCTCGAAGGGATCGTACATGATCTTGCGCAGCGCCTCGCCATAGGCGCCACCCGGATCCTGCATGATGACCACGTTGTCCTGCGCGGTCGCGACGGTCGCCGCGCCGGCCACCAGGGCGGCGGTGGCGGCCCCGGTCAGAAGGCGACGGAATGCGGCCTGGAATGTCATGAGCGATATCCTCCGTTTGATCTTGATTGTCGTCATGCTGCGCCGCCGGACCGCGACAGTACGGGCCGGGCCAGCGCGATCCCCCCGATCACCAGCAGCACCTCGAGCGAGGAGACCACCGCCAGAACCGGATTGAGCTGGTAATTCACGTCCGCCCACAGGCGGAGCGGCAGCGTCTTGAGCTGGGCGCTCGACAGGAACAGCGAGAGCACCAGTTCGTCGAACGAATGCAGGAAGGCGAAGAAGGCCGCGGCCGCGAGCCCCGGCGCGATCGCCGGCAGCGTCACGGTACGGAACACAGTTACCGGCGAGGCACCGTGCACGGCGGCGGCCTGTTCGAGCCGGCGGTCGACACCCTGCAGCGCGGCCGCCACAATCACGACCACGATCGGGATGCCGCCGACTGCATGCGCCGCCGCGAGCCCCCAGGGCGTGCCGACCAGATCGGCGCGCAGGAACAGGCTGTAGAGCGACAGGCCGAGCACCACCGGCGGCACCACGACTGGGCTGACCAGGATCAACATCAGCAGCGTCTTGCCGCGGATCGTGCTGCGCACGATGCCCATGGCGGCGGCGGCGCCGAGCGACACGGCGATGGCGGCCGACAGCGCGGCGATCATGGCCGAGTTGAAGAAGGCGGCCATCCATTCGGAATCGGAGAAGAACTTCTCGTACCAGCGCAGCGAGAAGGCCGGCGGCGGGAAGGTCAGGAAGCTCGACTTGCTGAACGAGATAATCATCACCACCACGATCGGCACGATCAGCGTGGCGATGACCGCGCCGCCCATGATCCGCACCGTCCAGGCGCCCGCCCCGGCCGGCAGGCGGCCGATCAGACGCAGGATCGGCCAGCCGGCCAGATCGGCGAGGAGCGCGCCGACGCCTTGGGAGGTTCGGCGCGCCCCCGCCCCGCCGCGCGCGGGCTGCGACGGCGTCTCGACCAGCTTGCTGCCGCCCCAGATGAATTCGAAGCCGAGGAAATGTCCGGCGACGCCGACCACGATCAGCGTGATCACCAGGAGCACGACCGCCAGCGCCTGCAGGAAGCCCTCGCTGGTGGCGAAATCGGCCTGCTGGGTGATGTGCATGGCGAACATCTGGTCGCCCGGCCCGCCGAGCAGCGTCGGGGTGATGAAGAAGCCGAGCGCGGAGACGAAGACCAGCAGGAAGCCGGCGCCCATGCCCGGCAGGGTCAGCGGGATCGTCACCCGCCAGAACACCGCGATCGGCCCTGCCCCGCTGGCCAGCGCCGCCCGGACCAGGCTGCCGTCGAGGCGCGACAGGCTCGAATAGATGCTGAGCACCATCAGCGGCAGCAGCACCGCCGTCATGCCGAGCAGCACGCTGCCGCGGTTGAACAGCAGTTGCAGCGGCTCGTCGGTAATGCCGATCCCCTGCAGGAGCTTGTTGATCGGTCCGTTGCGGCCGAGCAGCACCATCCAGGCATAGGTGCGGATCAGGATGGCGATGAAGTAGGGCAGGATGATCGCGGTGGCGATCACGACCTTCGCGAGGCCGCGGCTGCGATGGATCAGGAGCGCGGTCGGATAGCCGAAGACCAGGCACAGCGCCGCCACGGTGGCGGAGATCTGCATGGTGCGGACGAGCGAGTCCCAATAGAGCGGAACCGAGAAGACCCGCTCGAAATGCGTCCACCACGGGATGCCGGCGAGACTGATCCGGACGAGATCGATCAGCGGCAACAGATAGATGAAGCCAAGGAAGGCGATCGCCGGCACCAGCAGCAGCGCCGGGCTGCGCAGGCGTTCGGCCAGCGGCGTCGCGGGCGCCGCCACCGCGTCGGGCGTGACCGCGCTCACGACAGCACCCAGCAGTCTTCGCTGCCCCAGGACACCCAGATGGTCGCGCCCGGATCGGGCAGCCGCCGCCCGGCGGTGTCGGCGCAGCGGATCAGCACCCGTTCGCCGCTTTCGAGTTCGGCCTCGATGCGCTGGATCTCGCCCAGGAACAGGGCCGAGCGCACCGTCGCCGGCATCGCGCCCGGGCCGGGCTCGGCAGACACCGCGATCCGTTCCGGTCGGACCAGCACGGCGACCCGGCCGAGATCGATCTGATCGCGGCTTTCCGCCTCGAAGACCTGCCCGCTGCGGTTCTTCAGCGTCACCGTGGTGCCGCGCCGCTGCAGGATCTCGGCCTCGATCAGGTTCGATTCGCCGACGAAGGCGGCGACGAAGCGGTTGACCGGATGGCGGTAGACATCGGTCGGCGTGCCGATCTGGACGACGCGCCCGGCATCCATCACGGCGATGCGGTCGCTCATCGCCAGCGCCTCGCCCTGGTCGTGGGTCACGAACAGGAAGGTGCTGCCGAGCGTGCGGTGCAGGTCGCGGATCTCGATCTGGATCGATTCCCGCAGGCGCCGGTCGAGCGCGCTCAGCGGCTCGTCCATCAGGATCACCCGCGGCCGCATGACGATGGCGCGGGCGATGGCGACGCGCTGCTGCTGGCCGCCACTCATCTCGGCCGGCGTCTTGGCGGCATGTTCGGAAAGCCGCATCATCTCAAGCGTTTCGGCAACCCGGCGCTCGCTCGTCGCCCGGTCGATCCCGGCCATGCGCAGCGGGAAGGCGACGTTCTGCGTCACCGTCATGTTCGGGAACAGGGCGTAGCTCTGGAACACCATGCCGAAGCCGCGCCGGTGCGTCGGCACCCGGTCGATCGGCTTGCCGTCGACCAGGATCGCGCCGCCGTCGGGCTTCTGGAAGCCGGCGATCAGGTTCAGCAGCGTGGTCTTGCCGCTGCCGCTCGGGCCGAGCAGCGTGACGAACTCACCGGGCTGGATGTCGAGGCTGACGCCGTCGGCGGCCAGAAAGGAGCCGTAGCGCTTGATGACGCCGGCAGCGGTGATCCGGCTGCCGATCGCCTGGGAACCGGAAGCCGGCGAGCGGGTCGCCGCGGCCGCCGCACCCGGCTGTCCCGCCGCTCGCATCGCGGACGAAGTGGTCATGTTTTCCTCCCGAGCACTGTTCCACAATGTAGAACAGCATTTTGGAATTATGTTCCGACCGACCCCGGCGCTTGTCAAGGCGGCGACCCGGACTTTTCGCATCATTCGATTTATTCCAATTCATTCAGATATTTGCTGAATGCACTGCCGTCCGGCGGTGCGATCCGGACCGGAGCCGAATGTTGACACGAAACCGAAAACGGCTCTATCCTCTGGTTCGGAATGGCGTTCTATAATTCAGAACAACGCCGCAGAAACGTACCCCCGAGAACGGGTTGGGAGGAAAAGTTGGATCCGAACCTTCGCCGCATGGCCGAGCGGATCGTGCCGGGCATGCGCCTCGCGCTGCCGGTCGACTATGCCGGCGTCTCCATGGCGATGACCCGCCCGCTGATCGAACGTGGTGCCGGCGATCTCGATCTCGTCTGCGTCCCGACCGGCGGCCTGCAGGTCGACATGCTGATCGGCGCCGGACTGGTCCGCTCGGTGGAAACCAGCGGGCTCTCGCTCGGCGAGGCCGGCGGCGCGCCGCGCTTCAACCAGGCGGTCAAGGACGGCGCGATCGTCATCCGCGACGCCACCTGCCCGGCCATCCATGCCGGCCTGATGGCGGCCCAGAAGGGCAATCCGTTCACGCCGATCCGCGGCCTGATCGGCTCCGACGTGCTCGCCAACCGGCCCGACTGGAAGGTGATCGACAATCCGTTCTCGGCCGAGCCTGACCCTATCGTGCTGATCCCGGCGATCCATGTCGACGTGGCGATTTTCCACGCGCCGATGGCCGACCGGGCCGGCAATGTCTGGATCGGCCGCCGCCGCGAACTCGCCGCCATGGCCTATGCGGCCCGCACCACACTGGTCACCGTCGAGCGGATCGTCGACCACAACCTGCTCGCCGACGAGATCACCGCCGCCGGCGTCCTGCCGGCGCTCTATGTCAGCGATGTTGCGGTCGCCGAGCGCGGCGCCTGGCCCTATGGGCTGTGGGGCGAATACGGCGCCGACACCGCCGAACTGCAGCGCTACGCCAAGGCCGCCCGCTCGGCCGAAGGCTTCGCCGACTACATGCGCGCCGGCGCCCTGGAGGCCGCCCAATGAATGCTTCCGTGACCCCGCGCGAGATCCTGATCGCCACCATCGCGCGCCTGCTCGATGGCGTCCGCCATGTCGCGGTCGGCGCCTCCTCGCCGATTCCGGCCGCCGGCGCCATGCTGCTGCGCGCCCTGAAGGCGCGGGCCGGCGCCGAGCCGGTGCGCATCTCGATCCTCGGTTCGGTCGAGCACAACTTCTTCACCAACGGCTCGACCGAACTGTTCGACTGCGCCGGCCAGGGCCGCATCGACGCCTTCTTCCTCGGCGGTGGCCAGATCGACGGGCAAGCCAACATCAATCTGGTCGGCGCCGGCGACTATCCGCGCTCCAGCGTGCGCTGGCCGGGCTCCTTCGGCTCGGCCTATCTCTATTTCGTCGTCCCGCGCGTGATCCTGTTCCGCGAGGAGCACACGCCACGCGTCTTCGTCGAGAAGGTCGACTTCATCAGCGCGCCCGGCGTCAGCGCGCCCGGCATCCACCGCACCGGCGGCCCCTATGCGCTGCTGACCGGCAAGGGCCTGTTCGCCTTCGACAGGTCCCGCCCGGGCTTCCGGCTGGAAAGCGTCCATCCCGGCCACAGCCTCGGCGAGATCGTCGAGGCGACCGGCTTCGCCTTCGCCCATGATGCCGCGCCGCCGACGACCGCCCTGCCCGATCCCGCTACCCTCGCCCTCCTGCGCGGCCCCGTGCTCGACGATCTCCAGGAGACCTATCCCGATTTCGCCGCCCAGATGCGCCGCGAGATCGCTGCCGCCGCAGACGCGGCCTGACCGTCGGAGTGTCGATGCTGCCGAATTCCGGTTCCCTCGCCAAGATCAAGGTCATCGACGCCAGCCGCGTGCTGGGCGGCCCCTATGCCGGCCAGGTCCTGGCCGACCATGGCGCCGACGTGATCAAGATCGAGCCGCCCGCCGGCGACGAAACGCGCGGCTGGGGCCCGCCCTTCCTGGACGGCGCCGCCAGCTACTTTCTCGGCCTCAACCGCAACAAGCGCGGCATCGCGCTCGACATGGCGCAGCCGGCCGGCCTCGATCTGCTGATGCAGCTGCTCGAAGACGCCGACGTGTTCATCGAGAATTTCAAGACCGGCACCCTGGAGCGCTGGGGCCTCGGCCGCGAGGAGATCGAGCGGCGCTTCCCGCGCCTCGTGCATTGCCGCGTCTCCGGCTTCGGCGCCGACGGCCCGCTCGGCGGTCTGCCCGGCTACGATGCCGCGATCCAGGCCTCCTGCGGCATCATGAGCGTCAACGGCGAGAAGGACGGCACGCCGTTGCGCGTCGGCCTGCCGGTGGTCGACATGGTCACCGGCCTCAATGCCGTGATCGGCATCCTGCTCGCCCTCAACGAGCGCGCCACCAGCGGCAAGGGCCAGTTCGTCGAGACGACGCTCTACGATTGCGGCGTGTCGCTGCTGCATCCGCATCTGCCGAACTATTATCTCTCCGGCAAGGTCGCCGGCCCGACCGGCAATGCGCATCCGAACATCTGCCCCTACGATACCTTCGCGACCGGCACCGACCCGATCTTCCTGGCCGTCGGCAACGACCGCCAGTTCGCCACCCTGTGCCGCCTGATCGGGCGCGACGACCTGCCCGCCGATCCGCGCTTCGTCACCAACCGGATGCGCAACACCAACCGCGACGCGCTCAAGGTCCAGCTGGAGGCCGCACTCGCCGCCCATGACTGCGCGACGCTGGCCGACCGCCTGATCAAGGCCGGCGTGCCCTGCGGCGCGGTGCGCTCGATCGACCAGGTGGTCGCCGACCCGCACACCCGGCATCGCGAGATGATCGTCGACATCGGCACTTACCGGGGCACCGGCAGCCCGATCAAGCTGTCGCGCACCCCGGCCAGCTACCGCACGGCGCCGCCCGGCTTCGCCGAGCACACCGCCGAGGTCCTGGCCGACCACGGCATCGATCCGGATCGCTACCGGGACGTTCTGCCCGGCCTCGATGCCGGCCTCACCGACACCGCGAAGACGGCGTGAGGAGGCCGGACATGAGCGACACGATCCGCATCGGCATCATCGGCGACGGCTTCATGCAGCCGCGTTTCTTCGAGGAAGCCCTCGGCAAGCGCCTCGCCGGACGCAGCGTCGCCTTCAAGGCGATGCCCCTCGACTGGCCGCTCAAGGTGCAGTCGACCAAGCAGGACCCGACGCTGCCGGTGGCCGAGTTCGTCGGCCGGCCGGAGCACTATTTCGAGTTCCTGGCCGATCTCGACATCCTGGTCACCCACCTCGCCCCGATCACGGCGGCGAGCCTCGATCACGCGCCGCGGCTGAAGATCATCGGCGTGTCGCGCGGCGGCCCTGTCAATATCGAGATGCCGGCGGCGCGCGCCCGCGGCGTCACGGTCGTCAACACGCCCGGCCGCAATGCCTCCGCGGTCGCCGAGTTCACCGTCGCGTCGATCCTGGCCGAGACCCGCAACCTGATCCGCGGCCATCTCTCGGTGGCGAGCGGCGAATTCCGGCGCGACTTCTACCACTTCGATCACGCCGGCCCGGAGCTCTGCGAGCTGACCGTCGGCATCGTCGGCTATGGCGATATCGGCACCCGCGTCGCCCGCCTGCTGCGCCCCTTCGGCTGCGCCATCCGGGTCTACGACCCGTTCAAGGTGCTGACCGAGGAGGATCATGCCGCCGGCATCGTCAAGCTCGAGCTCGACGAGTTGATCCGCACCGCCGACGTGCTGACGCTGCATCCGCGCGTCACGCCGGAAACCAGGAAGATGATCGGCCGCGCCCAGATCGCGTCGATGAAGCCCGGCTCCTACATCATCAACACGACGCGCGGCCAGGTGCTGGACTACGCGGCGCTCCACGACGCGCTGGTCTCCGGCCACCTCAAGGGCGCCGCGCTCGACACCTTTGATCCCGAGCCGCCGCCAGCGGACCTGCCACTCCTGAAACTGCCCAACGTGACGCTGTCGCCGCATATCGCCGGCGCCTCGCGCTACTCCACCGTCAAGGCCGCCGACATGCTCGCCGAGGATATCGGCCGCATCCTCGACGGTCAGTCCCCCCTCTATCCGACCAAGTGAGCAAGACCATGAGCGACGAACGTCAGCTCCGCACCGAGATCGTCGAATCCTGCCTGAACATGAGCCGCCTCGGCATCAACAAGGGCACAGCCGGCAATGTCAGCGTGCGCTTCGGCAACGGCTTCCTGATCTCGCCGACCGGCATCCCCTACGACAAGATGACCCTCGACCACGTCGTGGCCATGAACTGGGACGCGACCTTCGAGGGCGACGTCCTGCCGTCGAGCGAATGGCGCTTCCACCGGGACATCCTGAAGGCCCGGCCGGACCTGAATGCGGTGGTCCACACCCATTCGACCCACGCCACCGCGGTCTCGATCCTGGAGCGCGACATCCCGGCGATCCACTATGTGATCGCAGCGGCCGGCGGGGCGACCATCCGCTGCGCGCCCTACGAGATCTTCGGCTCGCAGGCGCTGGCCGACCGCGTCATCACCGCGCTCGAAGGCCGTCGCGCCTGCCTGATGGCCCATCACGGCGTGATCACCGCCCATGTCTCGATCCCGCGCGCGCTGGCGCTCGCGGTCACCGTCGAGGAACTGGCCGAGCTCTATCTCCTCTGCCTGAAGACCGGCGCCGAGCCGCCGATCCTCAATGACGAGCAGATCGCCGAGGTGCTGGAGCGGTTCAAGACCTACGGCCAGCAGAGCCCCAAGGCGCTCGAAGGCCTGCGCCAGGCGTCCTGATCACCGCTCCCTCTCTCGACCACGAGGCGCCGTCCGCGATGGACCCGGTCCTGATCGCCCTCGATTCGGGCACCACCGCCGTCAAGGCCGCCGCCTTCGACCGCGACGGCCGCCTCGTCGCGTCCGCCGAGCGTCCCAATGCGGCGCTGCGCCGGGACAGCTCCCAGGTCGAGCAGGACATGGCAGCGACCCGCGACGACGCCTTCGCGGCGCTCGCCGAATGCGCCGCGGCGGTCCCCGGCCGGGCGGCCGCGCTGATCGTCACCGGCCAGGGCGACGGGCTCTGGCCGATCGGCGCCGATTTCGAGCCCGTCGGCCGGGCGATGACCTGGCTCGACGGCCGCGCCCGGCCGCTGGTCGCGGAATTGCGTGCCTCCGGCCGGCTCGACGCCATCGAGCGCACCACCTACGCCCAGCCGACCGCAGCCTCGCAAAGCCTGCAACTGCTCTGGCTGCAGCGTCACGATCCCGCGCGGCTCGCCCGCATTGCCCATGCGCTGCGGCTGAAGGAATGGCTGTTCCTGTCGCTGACCGGACGGCTCGCCGGCGAGCCGAGCGCGGTGCTGCCGACCTGGGGCGATTGGCGAAGCGGCCTGCCGAGCCCGATCGTCGAGGAAACCCTCGGTCTCGATCGCGGCATCGCCCTGCTGCCGCCGCTCGAACCGGTCGGCGCCTGCCGGGCCGGGCTCGGCGCGGAGGCCGCCGGCCGGATCGGCCTGCCCTCGGGCCTGCCGGTGCTGATCGGCCCGGGCGACGTGCAGTCGACCCTGATCGGGCTCGGCCTCGGCGTGCGGCCCGGCGTCTCGCGGGCCTCGATCTTCGGCACCAGCGCCATCCATGGCAGCCACCGGCTCGATCCGGCCGCCATGGCGGCCAAGCCGCCCGGTGCCATGGTGCAGCCCTTCGTGCTCGGCGACGGCTATGTCTGCACCCATCCGAGCTTCAACGGCGCCACCGCGCTCGGCCATGCGGCGACGCTCTTTGCCGGCCTGCCGCCGGGCCCGGTCGCGCCGGTCTATTCCGGCGTGGTTCTGCATCCCTTCTTCGAGCCCGGCGGCGAGCGCGCGCCGGTGACCTCGCCTCATGCCAGCGCGGCCGCCTTCGGCCTGTCGGGGGCGACCGATCCCGCCGCCATCGCCTGGGCGGCGCGCGAGGCGCTCGCCTTCGTCACCCGGCACGCCTACGCGATGATGGGCGGCGACGGCGCGGATCTGGTCGTCGGCGGCGGCCTCGCAGGCGACGCCGCCTTCATGCAGTTCCTGGCGACCGCGCTCCAGGCGCCCGTCCGCCCGGTCGCCGGCGGCCAGGCGGGCCTGCGCGGCCTCGCCACCATCGCGGCCGGTGCGCTCGGCTGGGCCTCGGGCGCCGATCTCGCCGACCGCTTCGTCTGCCCGGCCGAGACGCGCGTGGAGCCCGAGACCGGCCCGGTCGCCACCTATGCGGCTGGCAAATACGAGGTCTTCGCCCGCACCTTGGGGGCGATCTCGGACCTCTGGCCTGATATCGCTGGTCTCAAGGACCTGGCTGCCGCGACCCGGAGGAGCAATCCGAAGTGACCACCCAAGCACCCAATGGCGCCGATCTCCTGTGCGAGACGCTGCTCGCCAACGACATCGACGTCTGCTTCGCCAATCCGGGCACCTCGGAGATGCATTTCGTCGCCGCGCTCGACCGGCAGCCGACCATGCGCTGCGTGCTCGGCCTGTTCGAGGGCGTCGTCACCGGGGCGGCCGACGGCTATGCCCGCATGGCCGACAAGCCCGCCGCCACCCTGCTGCATCTCGGCCCCGGCCTCGCCAACGGCCTCGCCAACCTGCACAACGCCCGCCGCGCCCGCACCCCGATGGTCAATGTGGTCGGCGACCACGCCACCTACCATCTCGTCCACGACGCGCCGCTCACCTCCGACATCGAATCGCTCGCCCGCCCGATGTCGCATTGGGTCGGCCGCGCCGAGACGGCCGACGGCGTCGGCGCCGCCACTGAGGCGGCGATCCGTGCGGCCCGCACAGCGCCCGGCGGCATCTCCACCCTGATCCTGCCGGCCGATGCGGCCTGGAACGCGACCGCCACCGCCGCCCGTCCGACCGCGATCGCCCTGCCCCGTGCCGCGGCCCCCGACCCAGCCCTGATCCGGGCAGCCGCCGAGGCGATCCGTGCCGCGCGGCGGCCGACCCTCCTGGCGACCGGCCTGGCGCTGCGCGACGCGCCGCTGCGGCTTCTCGACGGGATCGGCGCCAGGACCGGCGCACGCATCATGGCGCAGCAGTCGAACGGACGCATGCAGCGCGGCGCCGGCCGCGTCGCGGTCGACCGCGTCGCCTACGTGGTCGACCAGGCGGTCGCCAGCTTCGCCGAGACCGATCTGGTCGTGCTGATCGGCGCCAAGGCTCCGGTCGGCTTCTTCGCCTATCCGGGCAAGCCGGGCAGCATGCTGCCCGAGGGCTGCCGGGTGCTCGATCTCGCCGCGCCGGACGGCGACCTCGTCGCCGCGATCGAGGCGCTCGCAGCCGAACTCGGCACCGCCGCCCCGCGCCTCGCCGCGCGCCAGCGTCCCGATGCGGTCCGCGGTGCCCTGACCCCCGATGCGATCGCGCTGGCGCTGGCCCGCCACATGCCGGCCGAGGCGATCGTCTGCGACGAGTCCGTCTCCTCGGGCCGCGACTTCTTCCGCTCCACCGCCGGCGCGGAGCCGCACGACTTCCTGCAATTGACCGGCGGCGCGATCGGCATCGGCATCCCGCTCGCCACCGGCGCGGCGATCGCCTGCCCGGGCCGCAAGGTCGTCACCCTGCAGGCCGACGGCAGCGGCATGTATACCGTGCAGGGCCTGTGGACGCAGGCGCGCGAACGGCTCGACGTGATCACCATCGTATTCGCCAACCGCCGCTACGCCATCCTGCATGGCGAATTGACCAAGGTCGGCGCCGGCAAGCCCGGCCGCAACGCATCGCGCATGCTCGATCTCGACGATCCCGCCCTCGACTGGGTCAAGCTCGCCGCCGGCATGGGCGTGGAAGCCGCCCGCGCCGACAGCGCCGAAGCCTTCGACGACATCCTGGCCGCCGCCTGCCGGCGCACCGGTCCGTTCCTGATCGAAGCCGTCATCTGAAGGACAGTCCCATGGCCACCATCCGGCGCGTGCCGCATTGCTCCCATTGGGGCGCCTACACGATCCTGGTCGAGGACGAAGCGATCGTCGGCGTCGAGCCCTTCGAACAGGACCCTGCGCCCTCCTCGATCATCCACTCGGTGAAGGAATGGGCAGCACCGGAGCGGCGCATCCTGCAGCCGATGGTGCGTGAGGGCTGGCTGCGCAGCCGGGAGGGCAGCGACCGGACCGGGCGCGGCAGCGATCGTTTCGTGGCGGTCTCCTGGGACGAGGCGGCGGCGCTGGTGGCGGGCGAAATCCGCCGCGTCGGCGCGAGCTTCGGGCCGGCCTCGATCTTCGGCGGGTCCTACGGCTGGACCAGCTGCGGCCGGTTCCATCACGCACCGTCGCTCCTGAAGCGGATGCTCAATCTGGCCGGCGGCTATACCGGCCATGTCGACACCTACAGCATTGCCGCCGGCCCGGTGATCCTGCGTCACACGCTCGGCAGCGACGATGCCTGCGGCGGCCGCGCGAACACGCTCGACACCATCGCCGAACATAGCGAGACGCTGGTCGTGTTCGGGGCCCTCTCGCCGCGCACGGCCCAGAACGAGGCCGGCGGGCTCGGCACCCACACGCTCGAAGGCCATCTGCGCCGTCTCGCCGAACGCGGCGTCCGCGTGGTGCTGGTCTCGCCGCTGCGCGACGACATGCCCGACTGGGTCGGCGCCGAATGGTGGCCGATCCGCCCGAACACCGACACGGCCCTGATGATCGGCCTCGCCGGCGAGATCGTGAAGGCCGGCCGGCACGACCGCGACTTCCTGGAACGCTGCTGCTCGGGCAGCGACCGGTTCCTGGCCTATCTGACCGGCGCCGAGGACGGCATCGTCAAGGACGCCGCCTGGGCGGCCGACATCACCGGGCTCGACCGGCAGGCCATCTCCGACCTCGCCGGCCAGATGCTGGCGACCCGCAGCATGATCACGGTCAGCTGGGCGCTGCAGCGCGCCCATCACGGCGAACAGCCCTTCTGGGCGGCGCTCGGCCTCGCCGCGATCATCGGCCAGATCGGCCTGCCGGGCGGCGGCGTCGGCTACGGCTACGGTTCGCTCGGCGGTGTCGGCGCGCCCTTTGCGATGGCCAAGTCGCCGGCCGTGCCGCAATTGAAGCGCCCGATCGACAGCTTCATCCCGGTCGCCCGCATCACCGACATGCTGCTGCAGCCGGGCGCCGCTTTCACCTACCAGGGCGAGACGCGCCACTATCCCGATACCCGCATGGTCTACTGGGCCGGCGGCAATCCCTACCATCATCACCAGGACCTCAACCGCCTCGCCGCGGCCTGGACCCGGCCGGAGACGATCGTCGTCCAGGACCCGAACTGGACCGCGACCGCCCGGCGCGCCGACATCGTCCTGCCGGCGACCAGCTCGATCGAGCGCAACGACATCGCCGGCAACCGCCGCTCGGACTACGTCTTCGCGATGAAGCAGGCGATCGCCCCGCTCGGCCGGTCGCGCTCGGATTTCGACATCTTCTCGGCGATCGCGGGCGAACTCGGCGTCGGCGAGGCCTTCACGGAGGGGCGCGGCGAGATGGACTGGCTGCGCGTGCTCTACGAGGAGAGCCGCCAGGACGCCGCCAACCGGGCCGGCTTCGCGATGCCGGATTTCGACGCCTTCTGGGAGGCCGGCCATACCCGCTTCCCGGTCCGGGACAACCACACCTATCTGGCCGCCTTCCGCGACGATCCCGCCGCCCATGCCCTGCCGACCGAGAGCGGCCGGATCGTGCTCGGCAGCGACCTGCTCGACCGGCTCGGCTACGAGGATTGCCCGGCCCACCCGGCCTGGCTGGAGCCCTACGAATGGCTCGGCAAGGCCGAGGCGCCGAACCAGTTCCACCTGGTCTCGCACCAGCCGGCGGGCCGCCTGCACAGCCAGTTGGAGACCGGGCCGGCGAGCCGCGCGCTGAAGCGCGGCGGGCGCGAGCAGGCCCGCCTCAACCCGGCCGATGCCGACCGGCTCGCCATCGCCGACGGCTCGACCATCCGGCTCTGGAACGAGCGCGGCGCGTGCCTCGCGACCGCCACGCATGCGGATTCGGTCCGGCCCGGCGTCGTGGTGCTGCCGACCGGGGCCTGGCTGACGCCGCATGGCAATAGCGGGCTCGACATCGCCGGCAATCCGAACATCCTGACGCCCGATATCCCGACCTCCAGCTTCGGCCAGGGCTGCTCGGCCCATACCTGCCTGGTCCAGGTCGAGCCCTATGCGGCAACCGCGCCCGATGCCTTCGAGGCCTATGCCGAGGGCCTCGCCGCCCAGGCCGCCGAATAAGATCAACGAAGAGGAAACCCCATGCCCGCCGTCAGTCGCTTCCCGGTCCCGGAGATCGCCGATCTGCCCGAGGACATCCGCAGCCGCATTCTCGCCGTGCAGGAGAAGTCCGGCTTCGTGCCCAACGTCTTCCTGACGCTTGCCCACCGGCCCGACGAGTTCCGCGCCTTCTTCGCCTATCACGACGCCCTGATGGACAAGCCCGGCCCGATCACCAAGGCCGAGCGCGAGATGATCGTGGTCGCCACCTCGAATGCCAACCAGTGCCAGTATTGCGTCGTCGCCCATGGCGCGATCCTGCGCATCCGCGCCAAGAATCCGCAGATCGCCGACCAGGTCGCGATCAACTACCGCAAGGCCGACATCACCCCGCGTCAGACCGCCATGCTCGACTTCGCCATGAAGGTCTCGCGCAAGGCCGAGGAGGTCGGCGACGCCGATTTCGCCGCCGTCAAGGCGCACGGCTTCTCGGACGAGGACGTCTGGGATATCGCCGCCATCGCCTCCTTCTTCGCCATGTCGAACCGCCTCGCCAACGTGACGGCGATGCGTCCGAACGACGAATTCTACGCGATGGGGCGCTGACCATGGCCAAGGGCTACAAGGACATGCTCGCCGAGGCCGACGCCGCCGTGCGCTCGGTCGAGATCGCCGATGTCGCCGCCTACGGGCCGGACGACGCGGTCACGCTGGTCGACATCCGCGACGTGCGCGAGCTGGAGCGCGACGGCACCATCGCGGGCGCCATGCACGCCCCGCGCGGCATGCTGGAATTCTGGATCGACCCGGAAAGCCCCTACCATAAGCCGGCTTTCGCCGAGGACCGCACCTTCGTGTTCTTCTGCGCCTCCGGCTGGCGCTCGCTGCTCGCCGCCAAGGTGGCGCAGGAAATGGGCCTGAAGGCCGCCAGCATGCGCGGCGGCTTCTCCGCCTGGAAGGGCGCCGGCCAGCCGGTCGCCACCCGCGAGCATCGCCCGCCGAAGGCGTAACCCGCCAGCCCCGGGATTGGGGCGGCGGACGGGCTTACCGCCCCCCACCCGCCCTCTCGGACCCTGGCGCCGCACCCGACTGCCCCTCGATCGCCGACGCGCCGGCTCGCGCTTGCGCGCGTTGTTACGCGCCGGCCCGTCCGGTGGTCGCGTGCCAGACACCAATCCACCCCATCCCCCGCCTGCCGGAGTCTCGGACGCCATGCCGGCCCCTGTCGCCGAATCCATTCTCGATGCCTTCGCGGCGATCGTCGGACCGAACCACGCCCTGCGCGACGCTGGCGCCACGGCCGTCTATGCGACCGACCCGCGCGGCCTCTATTCCGGCCTGACCCCCTTGGTGCTGAGGCCCGGCAGCACCGCCGAGGTTTCGCGCATCCTGAAGCTCGCCACCGAGACCGGCACGCCGATCGTGCCGCAGGGCGGCAATACGGGGCTCGTCGGCGGGCAATTGCCGGACGGCTCAGGTAGCGAGATCGTGCTGTCGCTCGGCCGGCTCGACCGCATCCGCGAGATCGACCTGAAATCCGGCACAGTGACCGCTGAGGCCGGCGTCGTCCTGCAGCGCCTGCGCGAGGCGGCGGAGCGAGAGGGTCGCATCTTCCCGCTCGCGCTCGGCTCGCAGGGCTCCTGCCAGATCGGCGGCAATCTCGCCGCCAATGCCGGCGGCGCCAACGTGCTCGCCTACGGCAATGTGCGCGACCTGTGCCTCGGCCTCGAAGTCGTCCTGCCGACCGGCGAGGTGCTCGACGACCTGCGCAAGCTGCGCAAGGACAATACCGGCTACGACCTGAAGAACCTGTTCGTCGGCGCGGAAGGCACGCTCGGCGTGATCACCGCCGCGGTGCTGCGCCTGTTCCCGGCGCCGAAGGGCCGCGAGACGGCGTGGTTCGGGCTCGCCACGCCGGACGACGCCTTGGCGCTGTTCGAGATCGCCACGGCGGCCGCCGGCGGCGCGCTGACCGCCTTCGAACTGATCCAGCACCGCGCCGTCGATTTCGCCCTGCGTCACATCCCCGGCAACCGCCTGCCGCTCGAAGGTCCGCAGCCCTGGTACGTGCTGATGGAGATCTCGTCCGGACGGTCCGCCGAGGACGCGCGCGGGCTCGCCGAGGAGATCGCCGCGGCCGGCTTCGACCGCGGGCTGGTCGCCGACGGCACGCTCGCCGGCAGCCTCGCCCAGACCGAGGCCTTCTGGCGCCTGCGCGAGAGTCTGGTGGCGGCGCAGAAGCCCGAGGGCGCCTCGATCAAGCACGACATCGCCGTGCCGGTCGCCGACCTGCCGCGCTTCCTGCGCGAGGCCGACCGGGCGGTCGAGGCGGTCTGCCCGGGCGCGCGGGTGTTATGCTTCGGCCATATGGGCGACGGCAACCTGCACTACAACGCCGCGCAGCCGCCCGGTTGGGACGAGGCCGCCTTCCTGGCCCTCTACCCGGCCATGAACCGGGCCGTCCACGACGTGGTCCGGGCGCTCGCCGGCTCGATCTCGGCCGAGCACGGCATCGGCCGCATGAAGCGCGCCGAGCTTCTGGAGACCGAGCCGCCGGTCGCCATCGCGATGATGCGCCGACTCAAGGCGACCTTCGATCCGGCCGGCATCATGAATCCCGGCAAGCTCATCTGACGCCCGACGGACGGTTCGCGGGACAGGCCCGCTGCCGTCGCAATCGGCTCCATCCGGGCGCCCTTCAGCGATGCCGGCTTCGGCCGAAACCGGTGCAAAGCCGGGCCTTTGCGGCCGGTTTTCCGGGTCACCCGCAAGCCTTGTCGGCAGCGCTGCCGAAACCCTTCGTCGGCACCGTCAAAAGGACTTGACGCGCCGCACGTTATGGACCATGTAGCCCTCACCGTCGTGCTGCGCCTTGCGCGTCCGACGGCCCCACAGGAACTGACGAAACCTATGCCTTCCGACCCCGACAGTCTTAAGGACGCGTCGCGCAGGTACGGTGCCAGGCGCCGGATCGTTTGATCGGGCTCCCGGACCGGCCGCCCGGCCGTCCGAAGGAGTTCCGACATGACCAACACCGAGCTCGCCGGCCTCCATGGCCGTGACGTATCCCGCGCCGACATGAAAGATGTCGGACGCGTTCTCTGCCTCTGCATTGCCGTCGTCTTCGGGCCGATCATCGCCCTCGACGTCGCCGCCTTCGCGGCCGGCTGGCGCGCTGCGCCGTCGACCCATCACGCGGCCACCGTCATGACGGATGCAGGGCAGAGAGACGGCGAATGATCCAAACCTACCGGCTGGCCTCCGGCCGGCTCCAGCGCATCGACGACGTCGGTCCCGCCGGGACCGGCGACATCGTCTGGCTCGACCTGTGCAATCCGACCCGCGAGGAAGAGCACGCCGTCGAGGCCATTCTGGGCCTCGTCCTGCCGACCCGACAGGAAATGGCCGAGATCGAGGAATCGGCCCGCCTCTACGCCGAGCGCGGCGCGCTGGTGATGACCGCAGTGGTCATCGACGGGGTCGCCGAGGGCCATCCTGGGCGCTCGGAAGTGACCTTCCTCCTGTCGCAGAACCACTTCGTCACGCTGCGCTATTCCAACCCGATGCCGTTCCGCACCATCGAGGCGCGCATCGGCAAGCAGGCCGACGAGGCTTTGACCGCGCCGGCGCTGTTCGTGACCCTGCTGGAAAGCTTCATCGAGCGGATCGCCGACGTGCTGGAATCGGTCGCGACCGATCTCAACGCCATCTCGGACACGATCTTCTACGACGACGACGAGGTGCGCGAGAGCGGCAAGGCCAGACCGGCGCCGGACATGCAGCGCCTGATCCGCCTGCTCGGCCGCAAGAACCGGATGCTGTCGATCCTGCGCGAGAGCCTGTTGTCCTTCGGGCGGCTGGTCCCCTTCGTGCGCGAGGGCGGCGCCGAGTGGATGAAGAACGGCGTCTCGGTGCGGCTGAAGGCGGTCGACCGGGACATCAAGTCGCTCGCCACCTATGAGGGCCAGCTCGAGCAGCAGGTCGCCTACCTGCACGAATCGACGCTCGGCCTGATCAATGTCGAGCAGAACACGATCATCAAGGTGTTCTCGGTCGCCGCCGTCCTGTTCCTGCCGCCGACCCTGGTCGGCACCGTCTACGGCATGAATTTCGAGGTCATGCCCGAGCTGAAATGGGCCTTCGGCTACCCCTTCGCGCTGGTCACCATGGTCCTGTCGGCCTTCGTGCCCTACTGGTGGTTCAAGCGCCGCGGCTGGCTTTAACAGGTTGCGGAAAAACGCGTCGAAACGCGATCATACGCGGGCCGTTTCAACTCTGTCATCCCCGGGCTTGTCCCGGGGATCCAAACTTTCCAAGGGCTTGGCCATCGCACTGGATCCCCGGGACAAGCCCGGGGATGACAGAATGGCGGGTTCGGAGTGATTTTCAGCAGCCTGCTGGAGCATTTCCCGATTCAATGGCTTGAGCCGGTCCTTTTCGGTCAGATCGTTTCGATCTCACCGGGAAATGCTCCAGGCCAGCCGACACCCGCTCCCCGCAGCGCCGCCGTTCCCGGCCGGGTCGCCAGGGTGCCCGGCCGCTCCTTTCCCCTCATCAGGCCGAATTGTCCTTGTCGCCCTCCGGCACGAACATGTAGCCGGCGCCGCGGATGGTGCGGATGACCTTCGGGTTGGACGGATCCGGCTCGATCTTCTTGCGGATGCGGGTGACGCGCACGTCGATGGCGCGGTCGAAGGCGTCCGGATCGCGCGCATTGGCGAGATCCAGCAGGCGTTCGCGCGACAGGACCCGGTTCGGATTGTCGGCGAAGGCCTTGAGCAGGTTGAACTCGGAGGCGGTGATCAGCACCTCGCCCTCCTCGCCGCCGCGCAGGTGCCGGGTCTCCATGTTGAGCCAGCGCGTGCCGAAGCGCACCTCCTGCGCCTTGGCGGGCGGGGCCTCCGCGGCCGCCGCCTGGGTGGCGGCCCGGCGCAGCACGCTGCGGATGCGGGCGACCAGTTCGCGCAGTTCCGCCGGCTTGGCGATGTAGTCGTCGGCGCCGAGTTCGAGGCCTACGATCCGGTCGATCGGACTGGCGGTGGCGGTCAGCATGATGATCGGGACGCTGACCGCCTTCTCCTTCAGCGAACGGATGATCGAGAGACCGTCCTCCTCCGGCATGTTCAGGTCGAGCACGATCAGGTCCGGCCGGCGCTTGGCGAGACTCTCGCGCAGTGCCGTGCCGCCCGACAGGGCCGACACCTCGAAACCGTGCAGCTTCAAGTAGTCTGCAACGGTCTCCCGGGTCGCCTTGTCGTCGTCGACGACCGCGATGAGGGTTGCCTGGGTCATTCCGAATCACTCCCGTCTTCGGCGCGGACAGGCAGCTTTATCGTGAAGGTGGTGCCCTGTCCCGGTCCTGCGCTGGCGGCTTCGAGCCGCCCGCCATGCAGGGCCACGATATGCTTGGCGATGGAGAGGCCGAGCCCGGTCGAGCTCTCGCCCGCGCTCGGCTTGGCCGACAGCCGCTGAAAGCGCCCGAACAGGCGTCCGATATCCTCCGGCGACAGGCCCGGCCCGCGGTCGGCCACCGACAGCGCCGCCATCCGGTCCGCGCGACCGATCCGGGCGACGATCGGGCCGCCGATCGGGCTGTACTTGATCGCGTTGGAGATGATGTTCTCGATCGCCTCGCGCAGACGATCGGGATCGGCCTCGACCACCATCGGCTCGACGATCTCGATCGCCAGGCTCTGCTGCTTGCGCGCCGCGCCGGGGCGATGATCCTCGATCACGTCGGCGACCAGTCCGCCGAGGTCGACCGCCTCGGGTCGCAGCCGCACGTCGAGATGGTCGTTCATCGCATCCTTCAGCAACTGCTCGATCATGCGCGTCATCGCCTGGGCCGGCTCGACGATGCGTCCGATCTGGGCGCGGATCATCTCGACCGGTACCGGATCGCGGTCGATCAGCTCGCCGATGATCTCGGAGCGCCCCAGAATGACGCTGATCGGGTTCTTCAGGTCGTGCGCGACCATGCCCAGGATGTCGGACTTGAAGGCGTTGGAGCGCTTCAGGATCTCGCGCTGCAGCGCGAGCCGCTCGTTGGCGGCGGTCAGTTCGCGGGTGCGCTCCTCGACGCGCTGTTCGAGCCGCGCATTGGCCTCGGCCAGCTGCTCGTAGAGGATGACGTTGTCGAAGGCGATCGAGAGTTTGCCGCAGAACACCTCGACCAGCGCGCGGTCGGTATCGGACAGCGTCTTCTGCGCCTCCAGGAGCACGACCACCTCGCGCCCGCTCGCCGTTCGCAGGTAGAGCACCGATTGCTGGTCCAGAAACTGGTGCCGGCGCAGCGCGAAGGCCTCGTGGACGAGGCGGGACACGTCGCCGTTGAGCGGCGGCGTCACGGCCCCCGTGAGCCCGGCATAGACCCCGGAACCGGCCAGCACCGTGAAGGTTTCCGCCGCGCCGCCGGCTTCGCGCAGGACGAGGATGCCGGCGCATTCGACCTTCAGGAGCGAGCCGATCTGGGTCAGCACGCCCTCGGCCAGCCGCTGCATCGACTTCAGGTCGAACAGCTTGGCGGCCGCGTCGATGATGATTTCCAGGCCGCGCCGGGTCTCCTCCATGCGCTGCAGCTGCTGATAGGAGCGCAGCGCCGCGGTCAGGGCGGTGAACAGCTTGTCGGCGGTGAGTTCCGTCTTCGCCTTGTAGTCGTTGATGTCGTAGTCGACGATGACGCGCCGCTCGGGGGCTTGGCCGGGCTGGCCGGTGCGCAGGATGATGCGCACCATGTCGTTGCGGGCGACGTTGCGGATATATTCGACGAGGTCGAGCCCCGCGCTGTCGGTCTCCATGACCACGTCGAGCAGGATGACGGCGAGATCCGGATGCCGGTCGATCAGCCGCCGCCCCTCCTCGGCCGAATTGGCGGTGAGGATCTCGATCCCCTGCCCGTTCAGCGAATAGTCGTAGAGCGCGAAGCGGGTGCCGTCATGGACGGCCGGCTCGTCGTCGATGACCGCAATTTTCCAGATCTTGGTCGGCGCCGTAGCCGGCGCCTCTTCGGCATCGTCGAGGAAGACGAGCAGATCGTCACCGGACATGGGCGTCGAGCCTCGGTCGCGGGGCCGCCACTAGGCCGGTATCGATCATCTGCAACTCCTCTTCGTCGCCGACCGGCGTGACGATCGGCAGCGTGATGCGGAACGTCGTCCCCCGGCCGGGCGCCGAGTCGAGCGCAATGCGACCGCCGAGGCGGTGGTGTACAATATTGTAAACGATGTGCAGGCCCAAGCCCGTCCCGCCCTTGCCGCGCTTGGTCGTGAAGAAGGGTTCGAAGGCGCGCCGCTGCGCCTCCTCGTCCATACCGACGCCGTCGTCGGAGAAGATCAGCTCGACCTGGTCGCCACGCCGGCGGCCGTCGATCCGGATCTGGCCTTCCTGGCCGTCCGCGAAGGCATGCATCAGCGCATTCATGAACAGGTTGGTCACGACCTGGCCGTAGGGACCCGGATAGCTGTCCATCACGATGCCCGGCTCGATCTCGCAGGTCATGCCGTGGCGGGTCTTCTTCAGCGTCGGTTTCAGGCTGGCCAGGATCTGTTCGGTCGAATCCTTCAGGTCGAAGCTGCGCCGGTCGGCATGGGTGCGGTCGACGGCGACCTGCTTGAAGGATTGCACCAGTTCGCCGGCGCGGCTGAGATTGGCGACCAGTTGCCCCGCCGCCTCCTTGGCGCCGGCCAGGAATTCGGTCAGCCGCGAGCGGCGCAGTTGCCCACTCTCCAGTTCGGCCTCGAAGGCCTCGCAGCGGCGCTCCAGCGTCGAGGCGACCGTCAGGCTGATACCGACCGGATTGTTGACCTCATGGGCGACGCCGGCGACCAGCCCGCCGATGGCGGCAAGCTTCTCGGCCTCGACCAGACTTTCCTGGGCATCGCGCAATTCCGCCAGCGCCGCCTCGGCGGCTTCCTTGGCGGCCCGCAGATCATCCTCGGCCCGCCGGCGGTCGGTCACGTCGTAGTGCCAGAAGATATGCGCCGGCCGGCCGTCGAATTCGATCGGCCGCACCTCCATCAGACACCACCAGGTCTGCCCGCCGGCCCGGCGCATGCGCACCTCCCAGCCGGAGACCAGCCCGTAGCGCTGGACCGCATCGGACAGGCGCACCGCGTCCGAGGCGGCGGCGAAGTTCTCGTGGAAATAGCGGCGGATGCCGGAACGCTCCTCGCCGAGGCCGAACAGGGTCTCGAACTTGTGGTTGGCATAGAGGCGGTGGCCGCCGTCCGCAGAGACGATCGAGATGCCGATCGGGCTGGTCTCCAGGATGCCGCGCCAGCGCCGCTCCTGCGCCTCGCGTTCCAGTTCGGCGCGACGCCGGGCGATGACGTTGTCGCGAAACACCTCGACCGAGCGCGCCATGTCGCCGATCTCGTCGCGGGCCCCGACGCCACGCACGATGCGCTCGTAGTCGCCTTCCACGATCGCCCGCATAGAGCCGCCGAGTTCCTTGAGCGGCTGGCGGATGGTGCGGGCGATGGCCCAGCTCATCAGCACGCTGATGCCGAGAAACAGGATGCCGACCAGCAGGAAGCGTTGGTTGACCGACAGAAGCGCCGCATCGAACTGGCCCTGGGCGGCCGCCTCGCGGCCGCGGATGCGGGTCGACAGCCGATCGATCGCCGCCGCCATGGCGCCCTGGTTGCCGTCGATCGCCGCGCCCAGGAAGCGGGTCTGCTGGTCGAAGCTGGCGGCGAGCTTCTCGAGCGCCAGCCGCAGGCTCGCCGCGCGCGGCACCAGCCGGGCAAGCGCCTGCCGCTGCAGCGTCGCCTCGGACAGATCGACCATCACCGGAATGGTGCGCTCGATGGTGGCGAGGTGTTCGCGGGCGGCCTTCAGCGAGTCCGGCGCATGCGACAGATAGTACGCGTTCACCTCGACCAGGGTCTGCGAGAAACTCTCGCGCGACTTGCCGAGCGCCGGCCAGATCAGCGACTTGTTGTTGTCGGTGGCGCTGTCGATGATCGCGTAGAGGCCGGCCATGTCGGTAGCGGCCTTCAGGAATTCGTCCTCATAGGCCGTGCGGATGCGGCCGTTGACCTCGCGCAGCGCATCGAAGCCGGCGAGGAACCGCTTGGTGATCTCGGCGACCGAGGCCAGTTCCTGCGCGATATCGGGCTCGGCGACGCGCGTCGTGGTCAGGCGCGACAACAGTTCGTCCTGGCGGCGGACGATCTCGGCCAGCACCTCCGGCGTCGGCCGGTTGAAGTAGCGGTGGATCAGCGATTGCAGCCGCCCGGACTCGGTATCGACCTCGACCAGCAGGCGGTCATAGGCGCGGATGCGCGACAGATCCGTCCAGGACGAGGTGATGTCCGCCGAGCCGCGCCAGATCAGCAGCCCGAAGACCAGGATGCCGCAGGCATTCAGGAGCACGATCAGAAAGATGCGCCAGCCGATCGGCATCGCGCGCATGGTCCGCGTCCATGCGGATTCGCTCGGCGGCGGGCGCCGCGTGCGGATCGGTACCGTGATGGCGTCGTCGCCGAACGCCCCGGGTGGAGCCATGGCCGCGCCTACTCCACCATGCGGATGCGCTCGACCAGGTCGCGCAGTCGGCCGGGCGGAACGAACCGCTCGTAGAGGGGCGCGACCGCGTCGGCGAAAGCCTTCTTGTCGACCCCCTCCGTCAGCACGGCGCCGGCGCCGCGCGCGGCGGCCCGCGACCGGCCCTCCCATTCGAACCATTGCTGGCGCATGTAGAGCGCCGATTCGCGCGCGGCCTGCCGGAAGATCTGCCGGTCGGCCGCATCGAGCGCCGCCCAGGCCCGCGCCGACATGACCAGCACTTCGGGGGTCATGGTGTGCTCGGTCGCGCTGTGGAAGCGCGCCAGCTTGACGTGGTCGGTGGAGACGTAGGACGGCCAGTTGTTTTCGGCACCGTCGACAATCCCGGTCGAGAGCCCGGTCGTGACCTGGCCGTAAGGCAGCGCGATCGCCTCGGCGCCGAGCAGGCGGATCATGTCGATCATCTGGTCGGACTGCTGCACCCGGATGCGCAGGCCGGCCATGTCGGCCGGCACCCGGATCGGGCGGACCGTGTTGTAGAACGAGCGGGCGCCGGAATCGTAGAAGGCCAGTCCGACGAAGCCGTAGGCCTCGAAGGAGGCCAGGATCTCGTCGCCGATCGGTCCGTCGAGCACCTTGTGCAGATGTTCGACCGAGCGGAACAGATAGGGCAGCGCCAGCACGCCCGCCTCCGGCACGAAGGAGGCGAAGGGCGCGGTCGAGGATCGGTTGATGTCGATCGCACCGACGCGGGTCTGCTCGATGGTCTCCTTCTCCTCGCCAAGCTGGCGGGAGTGGAACACCTTGATCGAATGCCGCCCGCCGGTCCGTTCGCGCACCAGCCGGTCCATGGTCAGCAGCGCCTGGACGGTCGGATAGTCGGCGGTCTGGGTATCGGCCGCCCGGAACTCGCGCGCCCGGGCAGCGCCGCCGAGGACTTGCCAAACGAGGACGACCGCCGACAAGAGGACGGCCAGGACGGCGCCCCTCGCGCAGGCTCGCATCACGATGTCGTCCCTCCGTCGGATCGGACCCGGTTCCCCCCGACCCAAGGATAGCACGAGCCGCAATTGAAATGCGACCGGGGCTTTGCCGTGGATCCGACGGCCGCCGCGAGGTGCGGCGAACCATCCGACCTGCAGAGCCGACCTGCCGACGCACCACCGGCTCGCAAAAAGGCGCGGCCTTGCGGCCGCGCCCTCAGGATATGCGTCATGGGACCTGCCGTCGGGGCCAGCGCCGCGGCGTCAGGGCTTCGGCTGGTTGGTCAGCTTGGCGCGAGCCTCGTCGGCGCGCTTCTCAAGTTCCTGCTGCAGCTGCTGCTGGTTGGCGCTGGCGCCGGTGCCGGGCGGCGGTGCATTCGGGTCGAGACCGGGGCCCTCGTAGGCGTCCTTGAAACCGGCAAGACCGAACGGATAGGGCTGCTGCTTCTCCTGCATGTTCAGCGTGCGCACGACCAGGACCGTGCTCTTCTTCATCGTGGCGATGAAGGCGTCGGTCACGGCCATTTCGGCATAGCAGGCATTGGGGAAGCAGATCGTATACTTGCCCTCCTCCAGCTTGCCCTTGTCGATGCCGACCCGCAGGCCGGGCTGGATCAGGTTCAGCGGCGGCACCGCGATCAGGAGGATCTTCTTCGGGTCGCCGGCGATCTCGCGCACGGCGACCGAGCCGACCACCTGGCCCTCGTCGGTGCGCAGTTCCTGCGCGATCAGGCACACGTCGCGGTTCTGACCGTCCTTGGAGCAGAGCTTGACCCAGGGATTGGGCTGGCCGGGCTGCAACTGGGCCGGACCGGCGGCTTCGCCCTCGGCGGCCGGGGCCGGCTTGGCCTCGCCGGGCTTGGGCGCTGCCGGCTTCGCGGCGGCGGGGGCCGCCGGCTTCGGCGCCGGTGCGGCCGACTGGGCCAGGGCGACGGTCGGCAGCGCGGCCATCGCCGCGAAGAGAAGCGCAGCGCCGAACCCGGCCTGGAGGGGTGCCGCCCGCAGCGTGGACCTGTCAACCATGGAGTTCTCGTCCTCGAATTCGTGTCGCGGCTGCGGCCCGGAGCGTTCGGCCGGACCGACAGCCTGATGGTCGGCAAATGCGGCGGCAGCGTGATGCCTCCGCCTTGCCCGCCCGCCGTGCCACAACCGCTCCGGCTCCGCGGACAAGCGACATCGCCTATCGCGCGCCGCCGGTCACGGCATGAACGGGCCAGTCTCCTTACCGAGGATCGGCGCGGATTTCCAGACGCTTCGGGTGGCGCCCGACCCCGCCGGGGCCGCCGGCAGCGTGCTACATTGCCGGAGATTCGTAGGAACGAGAGCGACGGACGCCAGCTGATGCAGAAATACAACGAGATTCGGCAACCCGTCGGCCGGCGCGCAGCGGCCGGCCGGGTCCCGACACTCGGCGCGCTCGCGATCGCCGGCATCGTCGCGCTGCTGCCTGCCACCGTCCTGTCCGGTACCGCCCGGGCCGCCGGCCCGGCCCATGCCATCGCGATGCACGGCGAGCCGCGCCTGCCGGCCGACTTCACGGCCTTCCCGTATGTCGATCCGGACGCCCCCAAGGGCGGTCGAATCACCTGGGGCGCCTTCGGCTCCTTCGACAGCCTCAATCCGTTCATCCGCCAGGGGCAGCCCGCGCGCGGGCTGCGCGACGGCGGGCAGGAGAACTATGTCTACGAGAGCCTGATGACGCGCGGTCTCGACGAGGCCTTCACGCTCTATTGCCTGGTCTGCGCGACCGTCGAGGTGCCCGACGACCGGCGCTGGGTCGAGTTCAAGCTGCGCCCGGAGGCCCGGTTCTCCGACGGCACGCCGATCACCGCGGCCGACATCGCCCATTCCTTCGCGCTGCATCGCGACGAGGGCCGCGAGAATGTCGCGCGCGTCTACCGGGAGAAGGTCGCCAGGGTCGAGACGCCCGATCCCGCCACGGTGCGCTTCGTCTTCGCCGAGGACGACAAGGAAATGCCCCTGATCATGGGGCTGATGCCGATCCTGCCGAAACACGCCATGAGCCGCGAGGCCTTCGCCAAGACCTCGCTGGAACCGCCGATCGGCTCCGGCCCCTACCGGGTCGCCGAGGTCGTGCCCGGCAACCGGCTGGTGCTCAAGCGCAATCCGGACTATTGGGCGCGCAACCTGCCGGTCAAGCGCGGTTTCGACAATTTCGACGAGATCCGGTTCGACTACTACCGCGAGCAGAATGCCCTGTTCGAGGCCTTCAAGGCCGGCCTAGTCGATGTCTATCCGGAGGGCGATCCGAGCCGCTGGCAGACCGGCTACGACTTCCCGGCGCTGACCGAGGGCCGCGTCGTCAAGGAGACCTTCGAGACGGGGCTGCCGCGCGGCCTCTACGGCATGGTCTTCAACACCCGCCGGCCGGTCTTCGAGGATGTCCGGGTCCGGCGGGCGCTGGCCATGCTGTTCGACTTCGAGTGGATCAACAAGAACCTGTTCTTCGGCCTCTACCGGCGCTCTGCCAGCTATTTCCAGGGCTCGGAATTGTCCGCCCTCGGCCGCCCGGCCGACGCCGCCGAGCGCGCCCTGCTCGCCCCTTACGCGGATGCGATCCCGGCCGAGATCATGGACGGCACCTGGGCGCCGCCGGAGACCGACGGCTCGGGCCGCGACCGTTCGGCGATCCGCCAGGCGGTCGACCTCCTCGCCAAGGCCGGCTGGGTGATCGACAAGGGCGTCATGCGCCAGGGCGTCGGCGGGCCGGCGATGAGCTTCGAGATCGTTCTCCTCGACAAGCAGCAGGAGCGCATCGCGCTCGCCTATCAGCGCTCCCTGAAGCTGATCGGCATCGACCTGGTCGTCCGTCTGGTCGACAGCGCGCAGTTCCAGCGCCGGCGCACCAGCTTCGACCTGGACATGACCTTCTGGAACTGGTCGGCCTCGCTGTCGCCCGGCAATGAACAGCTGAACCGCTGGAGCGTCGCGGCCGCGGATGCGCCCGGCTCGTTCAACCTGCCGGGCGCCAGGGTCGCCGGCCACGATGCCCTGATCGCCGCGCTCCTGGCCGCCCGCAGCCGGACCGAGTTCGTCACCGCGGTGCGCGCCTTCGATCGGCTGTTGATATCCGGCTTCTGGGCCGTTCCGCTCTATCACCAGCCGCAGGTCTGGCTGGCGCGCTGGACCCGAATCGAGCGACCTTCGGTCACGTCCGCCTCCGGTCCGGTCACCGGCGCCTGGTGGGCGAAGCCCGGGGGAACCACGCCGTGATCGTTGTGCCCGAACAGAGGAGCATGGCGCATCTCGCAACCGGCGTCTGGGGGCGCGTCACGCTCGACCAGGTGCTGCGCAAGAATGCCGCCAATGCGCCGGACCGTCTGGCCCTGGCGGATTTCGCGGACCGGTCGGACTGGACCCGCGGCGAGCCCGAACGGCTGACCTATGCGGCGCTCGACCGGCGCGTCGAGGCGCTCGCCACCTTCTTCTCCGGCCTCGGCCTGAAGCCCGACACGGTCGTCGCCTGCCAGCTGCCGGCCCTGGCCGATTCGGTCGCGGTGCTGTTCGGGCTGCTGCGCGCCGGCCTGATCGCCGCCCCCCTGCCGCTGGCGCTGCGCGAGGCGGAGATCACCGAGCGGCTCGACGCGCTCGGCGCCAAGGGCATCGTCACCGTCGCGGAGACGGTCGGCGAACCGCATGGCGAGCGCATGCTCGCGGTGGCGGCCGACCTGTTCCAGATCCGCTTCGTCTTCGGGGCCGGCGGCCCGGTCCCGGACGGCCTGATCCCGCTGCATCGCCTCTACGACGAGATGGACCGGCTGCCGCCGATGCGCGACATCGCCCGGAAGGGCAACGCCGCCGACCATTGTGCCACGGTCGCCTGGAGCCTGGACCTGCCGGCCGAGGCGGGGGCCACGCCGGCGGTGGTGCCGCGCTCGCACAATCATTGGATCGCGACCGGGCTGATGACGCTCCTGGAGGCGCAGATCGGTACCGGCGCGGTGATCGTCTCGTCGCTGGCGCCGAGCGGGCTCGCCGGCCTCGGCGCCGCGGTGATGCCGTGGCTCCTGTCGGCCGGCACGCTGGTGCTCGGCCTGCCGGCCTCGGTCGACCGTCTCGCCGAGGAGGTGGCGGAGCACGCGGCGGACCATGTCGTGGTGCCCGCCCTCTTCGCCCGCCGCCTGTCCGAGCGCCTCGATGCCCACAAGGCGAGCGCCAACCTGCTGGTCGTCTCCGGCGACCGGCTGGCCGACGTCGAACTGCCGCGCGGCACGGCCGCCGTCGACGTGATCACCCTCGGCGAACGCGCCCTCATCGCCCGCCGACGGCGCGATCCGGCCGCCGCCGCCCTGATCCCGCTCGGTGCCATCGGCGCCCCGTCGGAGACCGCCATCGCACCGACCCTGGTCGAAACCCAGTTGCGCGTCGCGCCGGCCCGGCCCGGCGCGCCGTCGCCGGCACGCGACGGCACGGGCGAACTGATGGTGCGCGGCGCCATGGTGCCGGAAGCGACCTGGCCGGAGGCCGACCGGACGGGGCTTCGCGACCGGCCGCGCGAGGGCGACGGCTGGGTGCGCACCGGCATCATCGCCCGCCCCGAGCCGGAACGGTCGCGCAGCCTGATCCTGACCGGCCGCGGCAGCGAGATCGGCGGAACCGGTCCGCTGGAATTCGATCTGACCGTGCTCGACGTGCTGTTCCGCGATGTCGGCGACTTCGCCGATGCCGCCGCCGTGCCGCTGCGCGACGAGGACGGCTTCGAGCGTCTGGCCGCCGCGGTCGTGCCGAAGCCGGGCGCCGCGTTCGATCCGGAAGGATTCGTGGCGGCGCTGGCCGAGCACCGGATCGGCCCGCACCGATTGCCCTCTGTGGTCTTGCCCGTTCCCGCCATCGCCCGCGCCCCGTCAGGGCGCGTCATGCGTGCCGGTATGGCCTCGCATCTGCAGCGTCGATGAGCGCGCGGCGCGGATCTTAGCGTTGCGTTAACCATGCGTGACCGAGTGTGAAGGCGCGGGCATTCTGCCACCGGTCTCGCGGCGTCGAGCCCCAGCGGCGCGCCGATGGAACCGGAACGGCCCGACGATCCGGGAGGAAGCGTTGCGGCGCGGGCGCGTATTGGTCATCGAAGAGCAATCCTGCGCGGAAACCTCGGGGCTCTGGAGCGAGATCCAGGACGAGGGTTACGAGGTCAACCTGACGGCGATGGAGCGTTCGGCCGCCATGGTCGCCTCGGCCGGCCCGCCGGACGTGGTCGTCCTCAACATGATCGCGGCGGAAATGTCCGGCGACCGAATGCGCTATCTCGACGCCGCCGCCCGGCTGATGATGGCGCGCGGCAGCCGGCGCCTGCCGGTCATCGCTCTCGGCGGCACGGGCACTCACGCGCCCAGTCTCGGCATCTCGGAGATCATCGCCCGTCCGGTCTCCGCCGTCCGCCTGACCAACCGGATCGCGGCGATCCGCCGTCTGGCCACCATGCAGGCCGAGGCGCGCCGTCGCGCCGAAACGGCGATCGCCTTCGGCATCACGATGCCGGATTTCGTCGGGCCCTCGGCGGGTGCCGACCCGACCGTGCTGGTCGTCGGCGCCAGCGTCCGCTATCTGGCCGTCGAACGCTGCCTGTCGCCGAAGGCCTTCATCGTCGGCGCCTTCTCGACCGCCACCGCGCGCGACTATCTCGCCCGCCGCAGTTTCGACGCCGTCGTCCTGAACACGACCGTCGACACCGCCGTCGAGATGCTGCGCGAGTTCCGCGGCGATCCCGCCCTCTATACCCTGCCGGTGATCGTCCTCGCGGCCGCCCCCGATCGGGAGGCGACCGACCAGATCTTCGCCGCGGGCGCCACCGAACTGGTCGAGGACGCGACGCTGGAGAGCGATCTCGCCCGCGTCATCGCCGGGTCCGTCGCCGAGCACCGCTTCCGCGAGGCGCTGCGCGCCGTCTATGTGCGCGGCCGCAACCTGGTCACCTCCGATGCGCTGACCGGGCTCTTCTCGCGCGGCTTCTTCATGGAACATGCCGGCCGGCTGGCCGAGATCGCCGCCGAGGAGGGCGAGCCGCATGCGGTCGCCACCCTCCGGATCGACGAACTGGCCGGGATCAACGCCGAGGACGGCTACGCTGCCGGCGACCACCTGCTGCGCCAGGTCGGCAGCCTGATCGGCCGTCTGACGCGGGGCGAGGATCTGGCCGCCCGCATCGGCGGCGGCCGGTTCGCCGTGCTGATGCCGGGGACCGACCAGGCCGATGCCATGACGGCCCTCAACCGGATCAGCGCGATCCTGCGGACCACACGCTTCATCGTGCCGGGGACGGGGCGGACGCTGCAGATCGATCCGGTCGGCCGGGTCACGGCTCTCGGCCAGAGCGAATCGCTCGAACCGGTGATGAACGGTCTATTCAACGGCGGAACCATCTGAGCGACTCGCCCAGAGGCCTCACAACGCGATATGAGGGATTTCCCGAGCGGTCGCCCGAATCTCCGGCGTGCCGCCGCCCATCCCGTCCGGACCCGCGTTCCAACATGCCCGAAACCACGCCCCTGCAGATCGACGTCGTCGCCGATGTCGTGTGCCCCTGGTGCTTCGTCGGCCGCCGTCAGCTCGCCGCCGCCATGGCGAGACTGCCCGAGATCGAGTTCCGCCTGGTCCACCGCCCGTTCCAGCTCGATGCGCGCATCCCGCGCGAAGGGGTCGAGCGCCATGCCTATATCAGCGCCAAGCTCGGCGGCGCCGACCGCGTCCGCGAGGCGCACCGGCATCTGGAGGCGATCGGACAGGATCTCGGCATTCCGTTCGACTTCGCGGCGATCCGCGTCGCCCCGAACACGCTCGATGCCCACCGCCTGATCCGCTGGGCCGGCGAGGCCGAGGTTCAGGACGCCATGGTCGAGCGCCTGTTCCGCCTCTACTTCGTGGAAGGCGCCGATATCGGCGATCCGGACGTGCTGGCCGATGCCGCCGCCGCTGTCGGCATGGTCCGCGACGAGGTGCGCGGCTTCCTCGACACCGAGGCCGACCTCGATGCGGTCCGCGCCGAAGTCGCCCACGCCCAGCGCGTCGGCATCACCGGTGTGCCGTGCCTGGTCATCGAAGCCAAATATGCCGTCATGGGCGCCCAGCCCGCCGACGTGCTGGTCAACGCCTTCCGCGACATCGCCGAGGAAAAGCGCTTCGGCGCCAAGAGCTGACGCTGGGTAGGAGCGGTCGCATTCCGGGCGGAACAATCGGTGGCGGTCTCCACGACGGATCGGGAAATTGTGAGGGCAGCCCAGCCCCCGCATCCCCCTACCCCAGAAACCGCAATCCCGGCCGCAGCGTAGCGGAGAGCCGGGACCCACTCCGTTGGCGGCTTGCCGCAAGGCTTTGATATATATGGCAATCCCGACGCCCGCTGCGCTGCGAGTGGGCCCCGGAGCGGCGGCCCTGCGGGCCTTGTCCGGGGATGCGCTGGGAGATTGCGGCAGGGGGGGCCGGCGTCAGACGGCCCACGGTCCACTGCCTGCTGCCCAGTGCCTACTACCCACAGCCCACTCCCGAATCCGCACTGCCCCGCGCCCGCCGGAACGAAGCCCCGAAGGGCCGCATTCCCGGCCGCAGCGCAGCGGAGAGCTGGGACCCACTCCGTTGGCGGCTTGCCGCAAGACTTTGATATAAATCGTAATCCCGACGCCCGCTGCGATGCGAGTAGGCCCCGGATCGGCGGG